>JBAGRP010000001.1:312647-625294 GCA_036924855.1 Nitrobacteraceae bacterium AZCC 2146 | reverse complement strand
CACTGAAGTCGCCGAGAACGCCGGCGTCTTACTGTTACGTTTGGATTGGTGTGAGGAGGCTGAGGTAGAATTCGAGCGCGCGCGACAATCATCCTCCCGCCGCGACCGCAATGTGGTACGGTCATGTGGGCACTCGTCAGTATGATTTACCGCGAATATTGCCGAGCACGCTTGGCGGAAATGCGCAGGTATCACCTTACGATGATCTCCTAATGGATTGGTCTCAATCACGGCGGGGTTAAACCCGAGCCGAGCGCCAATCAATTTTTTAGCCATCCGCGCCAAGACTAGGAAATGTTCCTGGGAAAGCAAAAAGCAAGCCGAGCGCCGCATAAACCGCGACTTACACGCGCCCGCCTCTGGAGTAGGTGTCGTCTATCCCGACGTGTTATCCTGCTGGCACGTTGGTTGCTCCAATCACCGTCCATTGTCTACCGTTGCTTTTCCGTCAGCTTAGTTTCCGAGGGATCACGTGAAATTCAAATGGGCGGCCCTAGACGTCTTGGCGAAATGGCCTGACAGGCGCGTCACATTCGCAGAGATCAGGCGAGAAGTCGGACAGATTCTCGAAACCGGGAATCGGGCCGAACAGGCGCGCTTTTCCGAACTTGGCGATATCGACCTGTTACAGGCCGGTCTGGTGTCGATCGATGATGTCGGCCTACAGATCACCGATGCAGGCTTGTCTTTGCTGCGGTCTCTGGAAAGCTCCGCCGCTCGCCCTCCAACCGCTTCTTCATCTTCTGCATCGTATCAGTTCGAACTGCTCAATAATCGGATTGGAACGCAGGACCGATCAAAGATTTTCGATCGTGAGATGCGCAGGCTGGAGCTTCTCGTGAGCGAGCAGGAGGAGGAGCCGGTGCAGACCGCCGCGCGCAACGCTAACATGGACGATCGAGTCGTCGAACGCCCCCAAGAAATCGACGACCGATTTTCAGCAGCCAACGAACATGTCGATCCACTGGCTTCAAAGAAGATCAAGCAAACCGACGCGATGGAATCGATTGTCCCCTCGCCTCAGGATGCTCCCGCCTTCATGCAGCCGAGCTTTGCAGCTAAAGCCCGGAATTCGGATCGAAAGCCGCCAGATTGGTTGGCGGGTTTTTTCGCTACCACCGCCAACAAAGCGCGATACCTCGCTGGGTTGTGGCGAGGTCACGTTGTGCATGACACCTCAAATCGGAAAGCGGAGCGAGGAAACGTCGGAGGGGCCGTACTGGCATTTCTCAGCCTGGTCGCGGTCCTTGCCTGTGCCGCCGCTGCGATTGCGCTGGTCCAGATAAAATCCTTGAAGACAGACATCGCCACGCTACATCGTGAGCTTGGCCCGCTGAAGGAGCGCTTCGCAAAACTCGAGCAAGCAGAGAAGGCCAAGCTGGTGGCCGATCAAAACGCAACCGCGGAAAAAACCAAAGCTGCAGCAGAACCGCGCCCTGATCAAACCGGCCTGTTTCTTTCGCGAGAAGAAATTCAGTTGATAAGAGACGTCATCAAGGCCACCCCCCCCTAGCAGTGGCGCGCCAACAGCCGCGGTCAATGTCGGCGATCCCATCAATTTTGCGACGATCCCGTTGCCATCGTTCCTTATGGAGAAAGTCCCGAAACTGCTTGGAGCCAGGTTTACGACCCGCAGCGGCTCTATCATCCTCGTGAAACGGGATAGCCGGCAGGTCGACGCTGTCTTGCCGCCAAACTAAGGCTTGTCGGTAGCGAGGGCCTCACACGCCGTAACCCGCCGTTGAGGCTGCGCCGTGTGGGAAGGCTTTGGCGGCACACGCCGTACCAGTCCGTCCACGCAGTAATGCGATTATTGCGCCGAGGACGAGATAGGTCGTAGCCAGTTTACCAGGGCTCTAATTTCCTCTCGCACGGCGCGGAGATAGAGCAGATGCGTGATCGCAAAGGACAGCAGGCAAGTCCCTAAAATGGTCGCCATCACGTACAGGCCAATACCCGACGGGACCGCAATAGGTCTAAGCGATGCCTGCGTAACGGTGGATACGCCAAGCTGCCAGGAGAAGACCAAAAAGCCCGCATAGGCTGCGCTCAAGTGAGTTGCCACCGTGAAAGGGAGCCTGGACTTGGCTGCGAGCCCAAAGCAGGCAAGCATGAAGATCGGAAGTACAAGCCCGAAGAACTGAAACCCATCAATCGGAACGAAATAGCTCAACATCGCGTCGCTTCGCTGAAAGATGCAGAACATCCTGAGATTGACGAACCAGAGAAATTCAGAGCTGGGGGCATACTGAAGGGCGCGCGCAGCCAATTCGGCGCAAAGCATGGTGGCAAACAGCGCCAACGGCCCCAGGAATTGCAATTTAAAAAGACGGTTCATGCAACGAGCCATAGGTTAAAAACGTTTAGCTTGCGTCAAGAACGTTTGCCCTGTCGCAAAGGTTCCCCGACACTGACGCACTGGCGGGACAAAAATATCAATAAAAATCAGAATGTTAGGAAAGTTTCTCTATGGTTGATTATTCGGCGGCCTTTCAATGAAGTGTCGGCTGCCATTGAGAAGCTCGAGGTTGTTCACGATCACCGGGTTGGTCGGATCGAGCGAATAAGCCTTCTCGAACTTTCGCCGTGCCGCACTCAGATTGCCGCGCAGCATGTACGAATATCCCTGGTCATTCAGAATTTGAACGGTTTCGCCCCCCAGCCGGATCGCTTGCACATAAGCTTGATCGGCCAGATCAAAGCGACGCAACCGATCATAGCTCGCTGCGAGCCCAATCCAGGCCGTCAAATCCTTCGGCGATTTCTCGACAGCGTCCTTGAAATAGCGCTGCGAAAGCCCGTAGCTGCCGCGATTGAAATGCTCCAGCCCCAACCGCACTGGCTCGTCCGACGGATAATATTTGACGTCGGTCGGTTCCTGCACGGGGTCCCCGCCCGGCGGCTCCACGGGAGCCACGATCGCAGCCTCCCTCAGCGTGTAGTCGCACCCCGCAAGGCCTGTCCCCAAGCAGCAATAGATCAGCATTAAGATGATGCGCCGCATAACTGTTGTCCCCGCCCGGCCCATCGGACTCATTGAAATATCATCGTTGAATTATCCAAAGGCCCCTTGGCTCCTTTACTTACTTGCTGCGCCGCCGACCGGCACCGATATTCCACTGGCCGACCCGGCCCCCATTCCGGTTACGTTGATATTCTGGTTGGTGGGAGGCCGCTGGCCCATCGCTTCCGTCGCCGGTCCGATATCGGGAAGCTGATCCACCGGCCGTTGCGTGTTGCCATAACGTGTCACGGCGGCGCCAACACGCCGAGCGTCGTACGCGATCCTCCGGTCACTGACGTTTCGCGGCCATGGATGGATCGTATGGGTGACGGCGTTGACCTGTTTGGCATCGCCGGCGCTCATGGTGATGGTATCGGAACGCTGGAAGTAGCGGTCCATCTCGTCATGACCGGCGAGGCCGTAACATCCCCCGAGCAGCAAGGGCGCGAACAGAACCAGATACCTTTTGGTCATCTCTCGCTCCTAGTTGAGGGTCTTTACGACCGGCTGGTCGGCGGCGGCGGCCGGGCGCGGAACGGGCGTCCTGAGCTCAGGAGCGATGATGTGGCCGTAAGGGCCCTTCACGTCGCCACCGGAATTGACGTAGTCATCGTAGCGCTTGCGGACTTCCATCTGGCCATTGAGGAAGAAATCGACGTCGTTGGCCGGAAGGCGCGAGTCGAGCGGAGACGCCAGTTGCTGACCGGGTACCGCCGGCGCAACCAGGCGCGGCGTGATGATGATGACGAGGTCCGTTTCCTCCTGCTGGTAGGACTTGCTGCCGAACAAGGTTCCAAGCACGGGCACCGAGCCGATCCAGGGCAATTGCGAAACGTCCTGCCGGTTGCGAGTCTGGAGCAGGCCGGCGATGGCAAAACTCTGGCCGTCGCGCAATTCGACCGTGGTGCGCGCGTCGCGGCGGGTCAACGCTGGAACCGTCGTCCCCTGAATGGTCACCGCGTTGGAAAAATCGAGCTCGCTGACCGATGGCTCAACCCGGAGATTGATCACGCCGCGCGAGAGAACGGTGGGCACGAAGGCCAGCTCAACACCGAACTTCTTGTAATCGATGGTGATGGTGGGAAAACCGGTCGTCGTCGTGGTCGGGATCGGTACTGGAAATTCACCGCCGGCCAGGAAGCGGGCGGCATCCCCGGAAAGCGTGGTCAAATTCGGCTCCGCCAGCCGGCGAACCAATCCTTTCGTTTCCAATGCAGAGATCAGCAAGTCTACCGAACCGCCGTTGCTGGTTCGAACAAGACTGGTCAACAAGCTTCCGAACGGGATCGGGGCGACGCCGCCTGCGGTACCCAAGAGCGTTGCCGCCGTTCCGAGTATCGGAAGGCTACCGGTCGGAGGACTACCGACAGGGTCCCCCCCAGCACCGAGGGGACCGGGGGTGGTATTAATACCGCCAATCGGTGATCGACCGGCGCGTGTCACACCGCCCAGCCCGGTATTGCCGACGTTAGTGCCATTGGCATTCGCCGCATAAAGGTTCACGCCGAGGTTACGGCCGGCCTCCCGATTGACCTCGAGAAAGCGCACCTCCAGCATCACCTGCTGCGGCGCCGCGACGCTCATCGCGTTAACGACGGTTCCTCCCTTTGCAACGGTGCTGGTGGCGATCGCCATGGCCCGCTCGGCCGCAACCGCGTCGACGGCGGTTCCGCTGAGCACGACCTGGCCCTCGGATGCCGAGACGCGAACCCCCTGCATGCCGGTGCCGGTCCGGATGTTCTGTTGCAGATTGCCGGTATCGATGACGACCTCGACATCGAGGATTCCGATCTGCTTCATCGAACTGTCGAACAGAATGACGTTGGTGGTGCCGGTCTGCTTGCCCTGGACATAGATCATGTGGTCGCTCAGCGACTTCACATCGACGATGTCAGGCGAGCCCGCGACAATCGTTGCAAAAGCCGAATCAACCTTGAAGGTGCGTGACTTGTTGACGACCACCTTGACCCGCTGGACGTCGTTCATTTCGCTGACAAAGACGCCGCCGGAGGAACCCCGCCGGTCTGCAGCCTCCGCGCGGTCAGCGGACCCAAACAAGGCCACCGCCGCGCCAAGACCCATCACGCCGAAGGCGAGAAGCCTCCCTACCGCTTTACCTGAAACGCGACCGCCACCCATTCGAGTCCCCCCACTGCGATCCGCGGCTATCCCGCAAATCTACGTGCTCGATATCCCCTGAAAGTTCCCCTGCGCGCACCACGTCGCAGAGCTTACAACCCATCCCATTACAAATCGTTATTTCGTATTTCCAACATGACATGCCTCATTCGTCCTCCTTGCAAGAAGAGACGCTTACCGCACCGCGGCAAGAGCAGAGAAAACTTTCCAATGTTGCCAGTGAGCACCACTCTCGCTGCCTGCTCGGACCGCAGCGGAACCGCGCACGAGTTCCAGTTGTTGCTCCGCCGCTTGGCAAGTTCCCTATCGATTTTCGGAAGATCTGTTCGGACACCTGGGATCTCTCCCGCTTACCGAAATCCAGACGCATTCCGGGGGTGGTTGCGCACTACCACTAGAAGGGAATTTTGGTGGACGCGCTCGGCGCATTGAGCGCCGTGCCCCATATCGGCATCAGCATGGTGAAGCTGGCCTGGGAAGCTGTAACAGTCAAATTGCTGGTGCTGGCCCCCACGGTCAGGGTCGGCGTGAGACGGCCGAAATACAGGAATGGCGCCGCATTCTGCTTAGCCGTCAAGGACAAGGGATCCCCGGTGCAGCCGGCCGGCGACTGCGGCGGGCTTTGGACCATGGCAGGCGTATAGCAGCTAATCATGACCGCCCGGGCGCCGGCGCTCGCCAGCGTCCGCAAGGACTGCATCGTGATGGCATAGCGTCCGAGATCGAAGATGACGAACATCAACGTGAAAAGCGGTACGAACACGAGGATGAATTCAAACGCAGAGGCACCGCGATTGTCGAGCTTTCTCATCATTGCACCAAAGAGACGACTTGGGTGTAGGCGATTACAGTTGGAGCACATCCATCCGTGCTCAGGTAGCCGCCACCGGTCATGTTGAGTGTTTTGGCGATCACTTCTGAGCAGGTCGTGTTGGTGGGTTGAGCTGTCCCGCCGAACGACACATCTGCCTTTGGAAAGTACATCGCCCCCGAAAGCCGAACCGCGCCGTTGCCGTTGATGGTGACGGCCCCGGTCGATTGATCATCAATCAGAACGCCGTTCAGAGAAGAAGAGAAATTGTTCGTCGTAGGGGCGGAGAGGTTAACCGTACCACCGTTGATGGTGAATTTCGAATTTCCGAGCAACACGAGCGTCACGCTTGTGCCAGTGACAGTCCCGCCGAGATTAATGTCACCATTAGAGAAGTACGTTCCTGCGGCAAGAGTTACGGTCCCGCCGTTAACAGTTATGCCCGACTTAAAGTAGACTGTTACGGACGAGCCTGGATTACAAGCGAAGGTCCCGCCGCCGTTAACGGTTATGCTTCCGCTAAAGTAGTATGTTGCTTGGGTTGTTGGAGAACAATAGTAATAATCTCCGTTCGACACATTTATGCTTTTGTACGCCGTACTAGCAGTGTTGGGACTTATCGGAAAACATTTGGTCGAGCCCGCAGGTGCCGAAGCGGGGCACGTTGATTGTACGAGGCTAACATTGCCAGTTATATTCGTACCGGTGAAGGTGTTGTTGAACGACGCAGTTTGCAGTCCTTGCAATGGATCCATCGCAGGAGGCATGAAGTAGTTGTGCGTTACGCCGGGATTGGCGCAGGTGTTGGTTGGAGAACAGCCAGTTGCACCATAGACGGCCCACCCCGGCCCGGTGAAAGATGGCGTGCTGGCAAATTGGACGCTGTAATCCGACATCAGCGGACAACCTGTTCCGTTGTTGCTGGAGTTACCAGAAATTTTAAGCGCCCCTCCGCCGTTCGGATTAGGTCCAAGCGCCAGGGCGCACACCTTGCTCGGCAGCTGCACCAGAGCGATGGCTTGGGCGGGAATGTTGACGGTGATCAAACCCAGCACGGCCGACAAGTAGGCCGGTTGTTGCTGGCTGACCCTGGCGCGAACGGCGTTGCCGGAGCCTGTTGGGGGTGTTGTGAACGTGCCCGCAGTGTAGGTGCCGATATCGATCTGCACGGCTCGCGAGACTCTGGTCGGAAGGCTGGGCGCACAGTTTCTGTCCGGATAGGCGGTAGCGTCGTTAGGACTGGAGTTGCAAAACCCATTCTGCGCCGCGAATTCCTTGCCGCGATAGTCCACTGATTTCGTGTCGCAGCTCGCACCAGCAATCGTGCATGCAAGCCGCAAGGCGCCCGAGTAGGCCGCAGAGTCGGCGGCGTTCTGCGCGTGCTGGCGGGTGACGTACCAAGATCCGGCCTCGGCCCCGAGTGCGACCGCTCCGATGAGCGGCACAAGCGCGATGACTGTCGCGAATGCGACAGAGCCTCGTCGAGAACGGAGCAGATTGCGCATGGAAGCACCTACTGGAAGCGTTCTGAGTAAGCCAGCGTGTACGTACAAGTGGTGGGACACAGCACCGACCTCCAAAAAGGCACACGCGCCCCAATCGGAGCCAAAGTGATGGTTGTCGAAAACGTAATGTACTTCGGAGAAGCAATATTGCTCGGCGAGCAGGTAGCGCCCCCGTCTCCGCATTTAACTTGGAGATCGCTGATCGCATGACCAGCAACCGTCGTTTGGAGCCCTGACCTCCAGGTCACTGTGCCGTCAGGGCCGAGCGGATTGTAGTACTGGACGTACTGCCCGAAGGAGCGCAGCGCCGACCACGCGGAGATAAACTGGAAGCCCGCGGCAGCGACGTCGGCGAGCGGCACAAGCAGGAACGACACCAAGAAAATGTAAACGATCATGGTCTCAAGCGCGACAGCGCCGCGTTGATCCGCGATGAAAGATTTTTTGTCGCTCATGAGCCCACCTCGACCGATACTCACCGCGCCGGTTGTCGACCGGGTCAACAGCACTCACCAAACATGAGGGATCAATCTCCAGCGCGACGCTTCGTAACCGGAATACTCAGGGCAGTTGCGCCGAAGCAGGTCCTCTTCGTAGTAAATTCGGCAAATCTGGACGCCGATATGCAAGACGAGCAAGACCGCTGTCAGCGGCGTCGGGTTTCTCAGCACCACACCCAGCACCGCGATTTCTTCCGCAAGATACAGCGGGTGCTTGATCCACCGGTACGGACCTGTTTGCACCACGTTGCGCGCCTGCGGCACCAGACTGAACGACCTGCCAAGATGTCGGATGGTGACCAGCATCATGATCATGCCGATCAACACGCAAGCGGTGGACGCCAGGTTTGGTAACGCTTGGTCGGTCTTGCCGAAGAAGGCGATCGTCCATGGCATATAGGTGCCGACGAACGCCGCTATTCTTGGGAGCAGGCCATCCGCTTGCGCCTTTGCCGGCGACCGCGTCATGGTCAACAGCGCCAGGAGCACGTAGAAGGTAGCAAGGCAAACACTCGACAAGAGCGACGGCCAAGGATCATTAGCCGATGATCCAATCTTGATGGCGACGCCAAGTGCCAGCAGCATGAACCACATGCCGCCGAACAGTTGCATCATCCGATCGTAAGAGGAGGTTTTCGACAGGGCAACCGTGCTCATGGCTATTTACCGAAGCTGGCGAACGAACGCACGAGGTGCAGAATGGGACTTCCTCCCAAAATGACGAACATGGCTGGAAGCAGGAACAGCACCATCGGAATGGTCAGCTTGGCGCCGAGCTTGTGTGCTCTTTCTTCAAGTTTGGTAATACGTTCTCGCCGGAGGTCGACAGCGATATTCCGCAGAGCCTGGCCCACCGGCGTTCCGTATTGCAGGCTTTGAGCGACCATGGTGCCGAATCGGCGCAGCCCATCCGATGTAGATCCCAATTTCTCGAATGCGTCGCTGCGATTTGGCAGTATCCGGAGATCATCAAGAAGACAGTGCAAGACCCGGGCTATGGGGGGATTGGTCTCGCTCATTTCTTGCGCGACACGAGCGAGTCCGCTCTCCAGGCCCATTCCCGCTTCGCTGCACACAACCAGCAAATCGATCATATCCGGCGTGCCTAGCCGAATGGCAGCGTCAAACCGCCGCTTCATCACCGCCAGTATCAATCGCGGACCCAAAATTCCAATCATCACGCCAATCAGCGTGAAAACCAGCACATCCGTAAGTGCCTTCCCGAAAAGCAGAGCGACACCCGCTACCATGATTGGGCATAGGAACATGCTGACGGCTTTGACACCGATCCAAGTCGGCAACGCTCGACGATGATTGAAACCTGATGATTGAAGGATGGCTCGTAGTTGATCCAGATTTTCCTCGGCGTAGAAGCGGCGATACCGCATGCCGAGCCATGAAAACCAACTGGTCACGTCTTGGAATGGGGCCGACCGGTAAGGGATACCCATCACGGCGTTCGATACCCGCGTGTCCAATGCACGAAGGTGTAACTCCTGGATGATCAAGACGCAGGTCGCAGTGCCAGTTGCTACTGCGAGGGCTACCAGACCGAAGCCAACAGTCATAGTTCAGTTTCCCTTCTGACCATCCAGCTTATCGCCAAGGCTCCGACAAGCACTGAGGCTACTGCGTAAGCCAGCAGCTTGTTTCCAACCGGATCCGTGAACAACAGATCAACAGTTTGCGGATTCGCCGCGTATAGTACTCCCCCTCCAAGTATCGGCGAGATTGTTAGCGCTCGCGAGGAAAAGATCACCTCTCCTGCCATCGCCTTGGCGCGAGCAGCTAGCGCAACACGCTGCCTCACAGTGTCTCCCAGGTTCTGTAAAGTTTCGGCCAAACTGCCACCTGCCTTCAACTGGACTGCAAGTGTCACCGCAAACATCGCATACTCTGCTACTTGCGTTCGCCGATAGACAGCTTCGACAGCTTCCTCTGGAGGTCTGCCCAAATTCACTTCGCTGCATACGATAGCAAACTGCCCAGCCGTTGGTTGCGGCATGTCGCGCGCGAGGGCGCGAAATGCTTCGTGCACAGGCAGACCCGTTCGAACGGTACTTGTCACCAGTTGGATTGCATCAGGCAGCTGTCGAAAAAGTTGGAGGGCGACGCGACGTTGCTGCCATCCAAACAACCCTCGCACTACGATGATGGCTGCGATTGGAGCGGCAATGCACCCGTAGAGAATGGAATATCCGAGCAGGTGATTCGCATAGAGAATTGCTGCTGCTGCGAAGGCGCCGGCAAGCAGCACATAGGCCGGATGCCAAGTGTAAGGTATCTCGGGATTGTAATTGGCCAGGCGATGGAGAAACAGAGACCCGGACCCGGTCTCCAACCGGCGAATGGATAGCAGATTAGCTGGATGTGAGGCTGGCAGAGCAACCGCCAGCCGGCGATCGATGCGTCTTTCCCGAGCGTCGATCCACAACGAAATGGCTGCTGCGCACATCGCGAGCGCCAGAACAGTGACGATCAGGGACTCCGGCATCATACTTGCCTCATGGCCTCGGCCCAAGCTCCATCTAGCCCGTAGTAGACAAGACGGCTTTTGAATTTCGGGGTTCCAAGGTTGCACCTGTAGCTGCCCGATATCCGCCCATGCACATCCTCCTCGTGGTACTCGAAGGCCGCGATGTCGTTGGTGGTGATCACGTCCCCCTCCAGGCCGATTACCTCGCTGATCTGAACGATACGGCGCTGTCCGTCCCGCATGCGTTCAACCTGCACAATGAGATCCAGCGCAGCGACGATCTGGGCTCGAATGGCGCGCGTCGGTAGATTCACCTGCCCCATCTGCACCATATTTTCGATGCGGGTCAGGGCATCCCGGGTACTATTCGCGTGCACCGTGGAGATCGAACCATCATGGCCGGTGTTCATGGCCTGAAGCATGTCAAATGCCTCAGCGCCACGCACTTCACCCACGACGATCCGGTCAGGACGCATGCGCAGCGCATTCCACAAGAGATCGCGCTGTGTCACCTGCCCCGTGCCTTCGAGGCTGGAAGGCCGGGTCTCCAGGCTGATCACGTGCGGCTGCTGGAGCTGCAACTCTGCCGCGTCCTCGATGGTGACGACGCGTTCGCTGTGATCGATGAATTGGCTCATGGCGTTGAGCAGCGTCGTCTTGCCGGACCCTGTGCCGCCGGAGACCAGAACATTGAGCCGAGACCGGGAGGCAAGCTCGAGCAATTGTCCGATGGCTGCGGTCATTGAGCCGTTTTCGATCATCCCGGCGATGTCCAAACGTCGGCTTGGAAATTTTCGGATGGAGATGCAGGGGCCATGGATCGCCAGCGGCGGAAAAATGATGTTGACCCGGCTGCCGTCGGGCAAGCGGCAATCCACCATCGGACTGGATTCGTCAACGCGTCGCCCAACTTGCGCGGCGATTTTCTGCGCCACCGAGGCGATGTGGTCATTGTCGCGGAAGCGCACCGCAACCCGTTCCAGCTTGCCGGCTCGCTCTACATAAATGTTACTCGGTCCGTTGATCATGATATCGTTGATCGATTGATCGAGCAGAAGCGGACGCAGCGGCCCGTAGCCGGTCATGTCGTCCGCAATCTCGTCCGCCAGCTGAACCTGTTCGCGAGCTGACAGTTCGAGCCGTTCCTCGTTGGCGATTCCATGGATGATTTGCTCGATCTGCCGCCGAAGGACATCGCGCGAAACAGTCGCGGCCACCGCGGGCTCAATCTGCTCTATGACTCGCTCGCGGAGCGATGCCGACATCAGGGGCCGCTGAGGCGACGGCTCGTGCCTGGGCGCAGATGCAGGCAAGCTCGGCGTCGACGCAGGCAATGGCGTCAATGCAGGCAAAGGAGCTGGCGTATCGTCGTCGCGCCTACCAAAGGTCTTCATAGTCCCAGCAGCCTCCTCAGCCGTCCCTTCGGCTCGGCGCCGAGCCCTGTGATCTCCCGTACAATCGGGGCGAGGTGACGCCGCAGTGCTGATACGTGCTTGAGCGCTGGAATTCCGAGATTGACCGCCTGAGTCATCCCCTTCCCGAGATCGGGTACCACCATGTCTGGTTCTGCCCCCAAGGCCTTGACAACCGCGGCCCTGGGGAGGCCGCCGGGGCGATCGGCGCGGTTTAGCAAAGTAAAGACCCGATCCTTGCCGGCGATGTTAGTGACAGCAGTGCGCAGCGCATGAGCATTGCGAAGTCCAGTCACCTCGGCTTCCAGCAGCACCAGCACGTGCCGAGAAAGGGTGATCACCGGATGGATGGATGGCGGAAATGGGACCGGTACATCGACAACGATGTAATTGAACCGTTGGCGAAGCAGACCCAACACGTGTCTCACGCCCGCTTCAGTGATGTCCAGCTGCGCATCCAGTTCCTCATCGGCGGAAATCAGGCAAACCCGCTCGTTGACCTCAATTGCGGCGCGCTCGAGGAACAACGTGTCCGCCCGCATCGGGTTCTCCAAAGCGATGCGCAGCCCTGGTCCAGGCTGAACACCCAACATCACGGCCGTTTCGCCGCCTTGCAGATGAAGGTCGAGCAATGCGACCTTGGCCTTGGTGGTCTCGGCTATTTGCAGTGCGAGATTGATGGCAATACTCGTTGCTCCGGCGCCGCCCTGCGCACCGCAGATCGAGATCACATGTCCGCCGCGATCAACCGAACCGTGCGTGACGTCGCCAAGCAGCTTCGGGCGCAGTTGGTCCAGCACCATGTCCCGCGTGATCGGTCTCGGCAGGTACTCTGTCAAGCCGAGCTCCATAAGCTCGCGGTAGAACGTAATCTCCCTGCTCTCGCCGATCAGAGCCACCCGGACGTCGGGTGGGCAGACGCCGGCCAACCTTTCCAGCTCGGCAAATGGGTCATCGATGCCGCTGATGTCGGTCACCAACGCGGATATATCGGTGTCGGTTTCGAGCATCCGTATGGCATTACGGATCGTGCCACGCCTGATCGATATGTTGCTATCTTCGAGGCCCTTGCGCAGAGCCGCAGCACTAAGCTCGTCATTTACAAAACAGACGATCCGGTTGCGGGCTACAACAGATGTAGCTTCTTCGGGTGAACTGACGACTGCAATGTTAACGCTCATCAACGTTTCTCCAGCAACTTGCCTGCCTGAACCACCATCGTCGCACCCCGGCGGGAAACTTCCGACCCATCGCAGTTGACCGTGGCGTCCCCATCGCCTGTGTCTTGTTTCCTGACTGAGTATTGCTTGACCTGACCGCCAGCATGAACGACTACCGCAGCAGTCCGGCCGGCAATTGCATTCTGGCGAGCAATTTCCGGCGACACATCGCAGCTGGACATGGCACCAGTGTCCGCCGTATCCCACTGCTCGACTGCTGCCCGTACGGCCAAGGAGAGCGTTCCGATCTGCTTTGCGACTATGATCTTCTTGACCTGGTCTGGCGCCAGCTCCAACGACACAGTTTGCGCTTGCTTGCCGGCCAAAGAGCTAACGGTTCGCCCGCCCTGCACAATCTCCTGGTCAATCGCAATGACCCGAACGTTGCCCAGAACGATTTCGCTCAGGGCCCGACGCGCGGGATCTGCCTTCTCGAATACTTGGGTCAACAAGACATCAACTTGATCACCGGGCCTGATCAGCCCCGAGACGCCAGACTCCTCGTCAACCTTGATGCTGATTGCACGGCTATCCGGTGCCAAGACGCTGGCCAGGAAACCGCGATCTCGCGGCCGCAACACGTCCTGCAAGGTAATTGGACTGCCAGCCTCGACGAACTTGCGAACCAGGGAGCCGGGAAGTCCGGCCTTCGAGTCGGGCGTTTCGAGAATCGCCCCCGCTGGAAGACGTTCAGGCGGCACCGAGCGTACTGCGAAATCTTCATCACGGGCCAATGTACCTTTCGATAGCGGACGTGCCGCAACAAAGTACCCGACAGTCGAAGGAGGCGCCGGTCCCTGCTCCGTGACCGCTACCGGAACCTGTTTCGGCAGGTTCATGTTGTAGGCAATAAGCCCGAACGCGGCGGTTGCAAGCAACAGAACTATGATGATCGAGAGACGCAACGTGGATGACATGTCAAAGTCCTTTGCTCAAGATGGCCCAGATGCCACCGCACGCTATGGCTACGCCGTAAGGCAAGGGAGCGTGTCGCACGTGGCGCCACCGCTCGATCGCGTAGACGCGGCGTGCGAGCGACGATCCGACTGGCGCCAGCTTCGGATATGGCAGGAGGCGCATCAGCAGATGCACCAGGGCAAGAACACCGCCGGCCAACGCGGTAATGGTCAGCAGCTGAATCACGCCCGTCAGCGGAAGGCCGATCGCCGAGGCAGTCAGCAACTTGACGTCGCCGCCGCCAATTCCACCGCGCGTGTATAGGACAAACAGCAGAAGAAAGAGGATCGCGGCTGCTATCAGCGACTCGGCAACTTGCATCGAGTTGGGCAATTGACTGGTGATCCCGAGGAGCGCCAGCGCCAGACAAATTTCGTTTCGGATCAAGCGCGTCGCAACATCGATCGTTGCGACATAGAGTAACAATAGGATTTCCAGAATCGAGGCTGTGGGAGCAATCCAATTCATGAAATGCACGTCTCAAAAAAGTGGAAGGCAAACTTGTGGGGGCACTCTGGCAGGAGGGGGGCAGCCTGGATTGCCCCCCTCTGGCGTCAAAATGGCTGTATCAACCAGCGATGGCCGTAGCGAAAGCGGTGGTGATAGCGGTGATCCCGGTAGTCAGCGCCGCCCCGATCTGACCACCAGCTCCACCACCGAACACAGCACCCACTGCGCCAACGATACAAACCGCGACGATAATGTACTCGAACGACACCACGCCGTCCTGGTCCGTGCGCAGGTTCTTCAAAGCTTCGGTGGTTTTAATGTAATATTCCAACATAGCTGATAATCCTTTTTACACGATTAAATGTTGCACACGTCGCCTTGCTGCGGGCGGCTTCGCCCTCTGAATGTCACATGGCGCCGTACCTTTGTTCGCTGTCCTTAATTAATCGAAGCATTTAAAGGCTATACAATTAAATTATTAATTACAAGCATTATTTAAAGCTCCATTTATTAATTTTAAATTTCGGTCCGCGCGGAAGTTGTGAGACAGCCGTCAAAAGCTGCGTCAGGGCGAATGGCTTAGTGAGAAGAACGCTGTTAGGGACGCATTTCTACAACGCGGTCAGACGTCATTCGACGATCGGGTACTTCAACCTGGTTGAGTTCGAGCGCAAGGTGGGATTAGCTTAACCAGACGTGCATCAAACCGGCAGCAGCTCAGTTACATCGCCGGAGCGACGTGGTCGGTCAAATGCTCCACGAACAGAGACACTTCTTTCTGCGCGCCTTATTGCCGTGCAGCGTGCTGCTGTCGGACAGGAAGCGCTCCCGAGCAAGGATCTCGCATGGCCGCTTCCCGCTCCACCCTCGAAATCGCCCCAGTCCAAATCAAAATTCCCGCGCGACTCCGGAAGGTGTGTTTTGCGCTGTGCGCAATGAACCTGACGCTTTGCCTGGTGGCGTATTTTGTGCGCGCGTGGATTTACGATCGGAACGGCCTCGGCATCCCGACGGACTTCATCAGCTTCTGGGCTGCCGGGCGTCTCGTGCTCGATGGCTTTCCGGCACAGGCCTTTGACTGGGACATCCTGAGGCGGATTGAGGTCGCGAAGCTCGGTCAGGATTTTGCCGGCAATTATCCCTGGCATTACCCCCCGCCGTTCTTCTTCGTCGCATCCGTGCTGGCGCTGTTGCCCTATTCGGTGGCGTATCTCGGCTGGATTCTTGCTAGCATCGTGCCTTATCTTGCCGCCATGCGCGCGATCGTCGGCCACAACTTCGGCGTTCTGCTCGCCCTCGCCCCTCCAATCGTTTTCCTCAATGCGCTAGTCGGGCAGAACGGCTTCCTCACCGCGGCGCTGATCGGCGGCACGCTCTATCTGATCCCGATACGCCCGGTGCTCGCCGGCATCTGCCTCGGGCTATTGACGTACAAGCCGCAATACGGGCTGCTGTTTCCGATTGCGCTGATCGCGGCCGGGCATTGGCGCGTGTTCGTCAGCGCCAGCGTGACGGCTATCGCGATGTTCGTCGTTTCGTGGCTCGCCTTCGGCGCCGAGAGCTGGCTGGCGTTCTTCCACTGGATGCCGAGATCCTCGCAAGCGATCTTGACCGAGGGCAAGGCGACATGGTGGAAGTTGCAGAGCATCTTCTCAATGGTGCGTTATTTCGGCGGCACCGAACAGCTGGCCTGGGCATTCCAGTTTGTCCTCACAGCGTCCGTTGCGGTGGTGTTGGCGCTGATGTGGCGGAGCCGCGTGCCCTATACCTTGAAGGCCGCTGCTCTTGCCGCGGGGACGCTGCTGGCCACGCCTTATCTCGCCATATACGACATGATGGTGCTTGCCATTCCCATCGCCTTCCTGGTCCGCATCGGATTAAAGACCGGCTTTCGCGGCTACGAACTTCCGGCACTGGGCGGCGCGCTCGTTCTCATCGCCTGTTACTTCACGGCCACGCCGACGGGACTCGGCGCGACGCTGATTGTTTCAATACTCATCCTGGGTCGTGCCGGTTCGTGGTGGCGGCGTGAGCCGGCGCCAGCCGTGGTTGCGGCGGGCGTATAGGCTCCTCGGAGCAGGCCGAGACTGCCGTTTTCATCATGGGCAGCGAGACAGATGGCGGACGTGGGGCCTCGAGGCATCCTCAGTCGTCCGTGAAGTTTCCCGCAACGCGCTGGTTCAAGCGTATTTCGGCTGGCGGATGACGTGCTGCGCAGGCAGCTTCCCGCCGTTCCACTTGCCGTCAATCGCCCGTTCGATCTGCGCGGCCAGCTGCAACAGCAACCCATCGTTCGCCTGACGCGCCTGCGCCTGGATCCCCAGAGGCAGCCCGTTCTCCTGGGTCGCCAGTGGCAGCGAGATGCCCGGGATGCCGCACAGGTTGGCGAGCGGGGTATAGGCGAAATTCTGCCACAGGTTGGCGAACCAGTCGTGCACCGACGGATTGGTGCTGGTGGTGAGATACTCGCTCGTGCCCACCTTCGGCGTCGGCCGCGCCGTGATCGGCGTCAGGATAATGTCCCAGCGCTCGAAGAAGTCGCCGAAGGCGCGCGACGTGCTGTTGAAGACAGCCTGCATCTTTGCGCGTTCGGTGTAGGACGTTTGCAGGCCGGTCTCCCAGATCCTGATGTTGATAGGCTCCAGCAGTTCGCTAGTCGGCCGTTCCAGCCCGAGCCGCGCCAGATGGCCGGCGATGACCTGCGCAAAGTTGCTGATGTAGCAAGTCGTCTGCGCGGCGAAGGCGGCCCGGAAATCGACCTCGGGCAGCGCCCATTCGACGTGGTGTCCCAGCCCTTCCAGCAACCGGCCGGCACGTTCGAGCTCGGCAACGAAGTGCGGCGGGGCACGGTAGTCGCCCCATTCGTGCGACAGCGCGATGCGCAGGCGGCCGGGGTCGCGCTGGATCAGATCGCTATAGGGTTCGGCGGGCGACCAGAACGGCATGAATTCGCCGGGCGCGCCGCCGCGGCAATGATCGACGAAGGCGGCGGTGTCGCGCACGGTGCGGCTGAGGCAGCCCTGGATCGACACCAGTCCAGTAAGATCCGACAAATGCGGCGCCAGCGAGTACACACCGCGCGACACTTTCAGGCCGATGTTGCCATTGACGCCTGCTGGGATGCGGATCGAGCCGCCGCCGTCGGTGCCATGGGAGATGGGCAGCACGCCGGCGGCCACCATCGCCGCCGTTCCTGCAGAGGAGCCACAGGTCGTGTAATCGAGGTCCCACGGATTGCGGGTGACATAGAGCGCGTTCTCCGCGGAGCTGCACACACCGAATTCCGGCGTGGTGCTGCGACCGATGATGTTAAGTCCCGCCTTTCGGATCTTTTCGGTCAGGAAGCTATCCTGCTGGGGCCGGTTGCCCTGCATGATCATGGAGCCGAACTCCTGCAGCCGCCCCTTCAGCGTTGGCCCGAGGTCCTTGATCAGAAGCGGGACGCCGGCAAAAATGCCGGCGGGGTTCATGCCGTCCATCAACGGGTCGGCAATCACGTCTTCGAAAACTTCGACGACAGCGCTGAGGGCGGGATTGGTCCTGGCGATGCCGGCGGCGGCTTGCGCCGCCAGATCGGCCGGCGTCAGATCGCCCTTGCGCACGCAGTCGGCCAGCGCCACTGCGTCGTGTTTGGTCCATTCGTCCCAGCTCATCGCCAATGTCATGTCGCACGTTCCAATTCAAGATTCGTTCGGAGCGAGCGTAGCCCGGATGGAGCCCTTTGCGTAATCCGGGCTACAACCTGAAGAAGTCCGTGAAGACTCCCGCGCTCAAGACAGAAAGACCGGCCAACGCCGCCTGCCATGAAGCTGAGCAAAAAATCCGATAGCGTCTGGACGTCGCAGCAGGACGAGGAGTTGCGGCGGCAACTGGCGGCCGGTCGCAGCGTCAACGAGATCGCAATTCGGATGAAACGGTCACCGCTCGCCGTCAGGACCCGCATCAAGAGGCTCGGCATCGGCGAGCCCAAGGTGGATTAGCTCCGGCTCATCACCCGCAAGTCCAGGCTGCCCCGATCGGGGTCCGCGTCCAGCATGGGCCGAAGCTGCCGCCATTGTAGCGGCCGCCGCCGAAGCCGGGTCGGCCCGGATAGCGCAATTCGCCGTCCCAGCCGTAATAGCGCGGCGTGCGGTCGATATACCAGTGGCGCTTGTCGCGGCGCGCGTTGCGCAGCACCGAGGCTTCCTGTTTGAAAAGCGGAGCGGCGTTGTTCAGCGGCTGGTGATAGCCCGGCAGGAAGCCGTAGCCCTTCCAGATCTTCGCCGACCGCTTGTGAGCCGGCGCCGCCGATGCAGCGGCGGATAGCAACGACAGAACAACAGCAATGGATAGAAACATGATGCGCGACATGGCTGCACCATAGACAGTCGGCTGTTGCGTGGCCAGTCACATCCGGGTCAGCGTCGGGCGCTCAGCTCTCGGTGCGGCGCGTTCGCCCGCAGATCGACGCCATATGGTCCGGGCTGGCAGCCGGTGTGGTCCCGACATTGTCGTTCGAACGGGGGCCGGCTGTGCGTGAAAGACTGCCGAGCGACGCCATCAGAGGTGCGGCGGCAAATCGCGACATCATCGCGACGTTCACCATCGCCGTCACGTCGACGCGGGGATGGCTGACGATCGTCTCCACGATCAGGCCAAGACCGGCCAGTCCCAGGGTTCGCTTGCGGGATTTGATCGACGTCTTGCGGAATTGGATCGGCATCACGGGCTCGCTGGGCTGGAGAACGCGCGCACTGGGTTCGGGCGCGCCGGCGGATCTTCATGATGCACCATTATACAGCACGACGATGACGAACCGGTCTGCAGCACCGAACAACAATGCTCGCGAACGATCACGTCGCGACGAGCGGCATGAGAACTTTCATCACATTCTCACGAGCAAGCGCAGGGCGGATTAGCGACATATCCGCCGTAGCTCGAAGAGCGAAGGCGGAAGCGTAATCCGCCATCTGGTCTTGCGGCGCAATAGGCTTCGCTGTTGCGCCGTCCGGCTCCTTTGATCCTGACGCGCGATGCCCCTTGAGCCCGGCGTCCAAATCGCGCATCAATCCCGGCGCTTGAACGACCACAACAAAAACAACACGGGAGGCCATCTTGAAGACACTCAAAGTCGCTTTGTGCACTCTGGCGCTGTTCACGACCGGCGCGCAGGCGCAGACCGTCAAGGATTTTCTGGCGCAGACCATGAAGAAATGGACCACGCCGTTCGAGCCGTTCCAGCTGATCGGCAACATCTATTACGTCGGCACCGACGGCATCGCCGTCTATGTCATCAAGACGTCGGATGGCCTGATCCTGATGGACACCTCGGTCCCGCAGTCGACCGGCATGATCAAGGACAACATCGCAAAACTCGGCCTCAAGCTGAGCGACGTCAAATACATCCTCAACACGCACGCGCATTTCGATCACACCGGCGGCTTTGCCGAGATCAAGAAGGACACCGGCGCGCAGCTCGTCGCGGGCCTGCGCGACAAGCCGCTGCTCGAGGGCGGCTGTTATCCGGGTGACGAGCAAAACACCGATATCGGTTTTCCGCCGGTGAAGGTCGACCGCACCGTCACCGAAGGCGACAAGGTCACGCTCGGCGACACCACGCTGACGGCGCATGCGACGCCGGGTCACTCGCCGGGTTGCACCAGCTGGGAAATGACCGTCAAGGACGGCAACCAGGACCGCCAGGTGCTGTTCTTCTGCAGCGGCACCGTCGCGCTGAACCGGCTGGTCGGCGATCCCACCCATCCCGGCATCGTCGAGGATTACCGCGCGACCTACGCCAAGGTGAAGGCGATGAAGATCGACGTGCTGCTCGGCCCGCATCCCGAAGTCTACGGCATGCAGGCCAAGCGCGCGCAGATGAAGGACGGCGCGCCAAACCCGTTCGTCCAGCCCGGCGAGCTCGCCGCCTATGCGGTCACGCTCGAACAGGATTTTGACAAGGCGCTCACCAAACAGACCGCGGCGCTGCAGAAGGCCAACTAATTCCACGTCACGGCAGACGAACGGCGCCCGCGCATCGACAAGGCCTCGCGGCCTTTCGTCTACTTCCCCGCTGGCCCGCAGATGCGCTAGCCTTCCTGCGGGAATCTGCATCCCACACGACACGCGTTGCTGATGGTGCAGAACGGCAGGCCACAAAAATAACAAGTTGCGCATCTGGAGGCTGGCGCTGCGGTGCCCCCGCCGCCTCCAGGATCGCACCGGTCCATTGAGGAAACGATCGTATGAAATCCCTATTCCGCGCGCTTGGCGCGTTCGCCATCGTGTTCGCCTGCGCTAGTGGCGCTCAGGCGCAGGGCTGGCCGAACCGGCCGATCCGCATGGTGGTGCCCTATACGCCGGGCGGCTACACCGACCTGATGGCCCGCCTCGTCTCCGAAAAGATGTCGACAGCGCTGGGCCAGCCCATCGTCATCGAGAACAAGCCGGGCGCCAATGCCGTGATCGGCACCGACAGCGTCGCCAAGGCCGCGCCGGACGGCTACACGATCGGAACGGTGATTGCGGCCCATGCGGTGAACGCGACGCTCAATCCAAAGCTGCCCTACGACACCATGAAGGATCTCACCTACGTCTCGCTGATGTCAGTCGCGCCGTTGCTGTTGATCGCGCATCCCTCGTTGCCGGCGAGCAACATGAAAGAGCTCATCGCGCTCGCCAAGGCGAAGCCCGGCCAGCTCAACTTCGCGTCCAGCGGCATCGGTTCTGCGGCGCATCTGACGATGGAAATGCTGAAGAGCCGCGAAGGCATCAACCTGCAGCACATTCCCTACAAGGGCACGTCCGGCGCGCTGCAGGACACGGTCGGCGGCCAGATCAATGTGATGTTCGACGTGATCGGTCCCTTGATGTCGCAGGTACGCTCCGGCAATGCCAAGGCCTTTGCCGTCACCGCGAAAGAGCGCATTCCGGCGGCGGCCGACGTGCCGACGATGGCGGAGCAAGGTGTTGCGGATTTCGTGTCCGGCACCTGGGCCGGCATCATTGCGCCTGCGGGCACGCCGAAGGAAATCGTCGACCGCATCTCTGCAGAAGCGAAGAAGGCCCTCGCCGATCCCGAGTTGAAGAAGAAGCTCGACGATCAGGGCATCGTCGCCGTGGGCAGCACCCCGGAGGAATACCGCGCGTTTGTCGCCGAGGAGATCACGCGCTGGCGGAAGGTGATCACCGACGCCGGAATCAAGATGGAGTAGTAAGGCTCCATTTCTTCATGAGAGGCGTAGCCCGCAGGATGGGTTGAGCCGTTGCTAAACCCATCCTCGGCGGTCGATGGGTTTCGCGAAACGCTCAACCCATCCTGCGATTTCCTGATCGGATAGCGCAGAAAACTTACGCAACGCACCTTCTCTTCTTACCTCCCCTTCAGGGGCGGGTAAAAAAAACCACGCGCCAGAGCCAGATATTTTTCCTATTCCCGCCTTGACGACATCCCGCTCCTGATTATAATCCTCCCCATCCCGTCCGTGAGGGGGCGCTTCTAGAGGCGTTCTTGAAGTGGGGCGGGATGCGGCGCCTGCGGACGTGGCTCGCACCCACGGACTCGGGAGGTCGGGGGTAACCGTCCGGGCCCACTACCGAGGCTCTGCCGCTGTGTCGGCTGGACGGGTGCGGGTGAAGGCTGGCGAAAGCCGGCTGGATAGATGCCCAGTACCCGGAAGCACGGTCCCTCGAACAGAAAAGCCGCGGTGGCGCGCCGAAAGGCGATGCGCGCGGCGCGGTTGCCCTCGCACGGCAGCGGCGCCACGCGACGAATGCTGCCCCGCGCCTTTCGGCGCGCCGCTCCCCTCATGGGTCGAGGGGAGACCACTCGCACAGCTCGGGCGCCTAGCGCCGCGAGAACGTGATCTGCTGGCTGTTTGAAATTTGGCTGTTTGAAACCTGGCTGTCTGAAACCTGGATCGGAAATCGCTTTGCCACGCCGTAGGCTTCCACCTCAGAGCCCTTGCCAATTTCACGCCGCCGTGAAAGCAGGATGGCCGAAAAGGGTCGTATGTTCACGGCCCCCTAGCCTGCCAGGATTGCTGCCATGACTCGCCTCTCTCTGCCCAAAGACAAGATCCGCATTCTGCTCCTGGAGGGCATCAACGAAAGCGCCGTCGGCATGTTCGCCGACAACGGCTACGTCTCTGTGGAGCGGTTCCCCAAGGCGCTCTCGCCTGAGGCGCTGAAGGAGGCGGTCAAGGGCGTCCATCTGCTCGGAATCCGCTCGCGCAGCGACGTCACCGAGGAGATCCTGGACGCTGCCGATCGCCTGCTTGCCGTCGGCTGCTTCTCGGTCGGCACCAACCAGATCGACCTCGACGCCGCGCGGCGGCGCGGCATTCCGGTGTTCAACGCGCCCTACGCCAACACCCGCAGCGTCGCCGAACTCACGATCGGCGAGATCGTGATGCTGCTGCGCCGGATCGTGCCGCGTTCGGTCACGGCCCACGCCGGCGGCTGGGACAAGTCGGCCGACGGCAGCCGCGAAGTGCGCGGCAAGACGCTCGGCATCGTCGGCTACGGCAATATCGGCTCCCAGCTCTCCAACCTCGCCGAATCCATGGGGATGCGGGTGGTGTTCTTCGACCAGACGGACCGGCTCCGCCATGGCAACACCGAGCCGACGGCGAGCCTCGACGAACTGCTCGCCATCAGCGACGTGGTGTCGCTGCACGTGCCGGAGACCCCGCAGACCGCCAACATGATCGGCGCCCGCGAGATCGGCCAGATGAAGCCCGACGCCTATCTGATCAACAACAGCCGCGGCACCGTGGTGGACCTGGATGCGCTGGCAGCAGCGCTCAGGGCCGGAAAGCTCGCGGGTGCGGCGATCGACGTCTTCCCGGTCGAGCCGGCCTCCAATGCCGACCGCCTGGCGACGCCGCTGCAGGGCCTGCCCAACGTCATCCTGACCCCGCATGTCGGCGGCTCCACCGAGGAGGCGCAGGACCGCATCGGCACTGAAGTGACCCGCAGGCTGGTCGAATATTCCGACGTCGGCTCGACCAACGGCGCGGTCAACTTTCCCCAGGTCCAGCTGCCGCCCCGCCCCAGCGGCACCCGCTTCATCCATATCCACGGCGACGTCCCCGGCGTCATGGGCAAGCTCAACGACATCATGTCCGCCCACGGCATCAATATCGCCGCGCAGTACCTGCAGACCGGCGGCGGCATCGGCTATGTGGTGCTTGAGACCGACGGCGCCGGCGGGGATGCCGAAGCCGTTCTCGAGGAGATCCGCGCCGTCAAGGGCACGATCCGGGCGCGGCTGCTTTATGAGGCAGACTGAAGGCGGCGAACGCTAAATCAAGCTGCAGGCCGTCGCCGGCCGCTTGCGGTGCTTGAGCGTCGCGCCTGACTTCGTGATCGTCAGCGTGACGCCGCCGCCCGCATAACGCTTGCCCGATACGGCGAGGCGCCGGGTCAGGGTGACGGCCTTGCCGTCAATCTGCAGATGGGCGCGCGAGTCATATTGGAAAAACCCCGCACCGAACTGCGACCCGTCGGCGCAGAGCCAGGTCTGGAACGTTTGCGCCGATGCCGGCGACGCGCCGGTGACAAGGCATGCCGCAGCAAGAATGACGAGGACGTGGCATTGCTTCATGGAAAAACCCCTGCGCCTTTCTTCTCAACCTGACCGGCGACGTCAAGCGACAACTGCACATTCCCCGCAAAGAGGATTATAATCTGGATTGCGGGCCTCGAAAATGTTCTAGGATGGGCCAGCCGTGCGTTGTCCGCGCGGACAATAAAAGAACGGTGAGGATAGCGAGATGAGGGTAACGATTGGAAGGCTGATGGCCGCGCTGGCCGTGCTGGCTGTTGTCGGGACGGCTTCGGCGCATGGGCCGACGCGTCAGAAGGTGCGGGAATCGATCGAGATCAATGCGCCGCTCGCGAAGGTGTGGGCCGTGATCGGCAACTTTCAGGACATGAGCTGGCTGCCACCGGTGAGCAAGACCGACGGCGAGAAGGGCAACGAGATCGGCGCCACGAGGCGGCTGACGCTCGCGACGGGCGCGACGGTCGATGAAGAACTCTACAAATACGACACCGAGAAGGTGAGCTATTCATACCGGATCAACGCCGTGGACGTGAAGGTGCTGCCGGTGACCAATTACTCGTCTACCTTGACGGTGTCGCCCGGCGCGGACGGCAAAGGCAGCCTGGTGGAATGGGGCGGCGCGTTCTATCGCGGCTATCCCAACAACGATCCTCCGCCGGAGCTGAGCGACGAAGCCGCCGTGAAGGCGGTGAGCGGGCTTTATCGCACGGGCCTCGAGGCGCTCAAGAAGAAGATCGAGAGCGGAAGCTGATTGTGCGGGCGGTTGTTTTCGCGGCCGCGCTCGCCGGCATCGGCGTCGCGCAGGCCGAGGAGGCATTCGTCACCAACCAGCTCAGCGATGACCTCACGGTCGTGGACCTCGCGACGTCCCGGCCGCTTGCCACCATTGCCATCGGCGGCAAGCCCGCCGGCGTCGCCGTCAGTGCCGACGGACGCTTCGCTTATGTGACGAGTCCAGACAGCAAGACATTGACGATCGTGGACGCTGCCGCTCGGCAAGTGACCGGTCGGATCGAGGTCGGTGGGGGCCCGCTTGGGGTCGCCGCTGCTCCGGATGGCGGGGTCGTCTATGTCGCCGACTGGTATGCCGCAGCCATCCGCGTGATCGACCCTCAGGTGCCGCGCGTCACCGCCAGCATCGCCGTCGGATCGTCGCCGTCGGGCCTTGCGGTGACACCGGATGGGCGTCTCCTGCTCTCGGCCGATCGCGATGACGACAGCGTATCGGTCATCGATACCGCCACGCGGGAGCGGCGGGCCACCATCAAGGTCGGGACTCGCCCGTTCGGCGTCACCGTCGATGCGGACGGGCGGCGAGCCTACACGGCCAATGTAGGGTCGAACGACGTGTCGGTGATCGATATCGTAGAGCAGCGCGAGATCGGTCGCGTCCGTGTTGGCCTGCGTCCCTATGCAGTTGCGCTGGCCCAGGGTCGGGGCTTCGTCACCGACCAATATGACGGCACCGTCAGCGTGTTCGATCTTGGTTCGCTTGCATCCATCAAGCGCATCACCGTGGGCGACTATCCGGAAGGGATCGCCGCGACCGCCGACGCGCAGCGCATCATCGTGGCCAATTGGGAGAGCAACACGCTCAGCATCATCGACACCGTCAAGCTGATCGTTGTGGACGAAATCAAGGTCGGCAATGGGCCGCGCGCGTTCGGGGCGTTCCTGCGGCGCTAGCGCCCACTTTCCGAAGTTCGTGATCAGTTGCAGCGCCCACTTTTCATGAACTGGGGCCACGCCTCCCCGAATGGCGCCCTGCCCTGAAACCAACACATGACGTCCGCAATAAAGTCCGATGACGATTTTGCGACAATGGCGAACGATCGCGCCGCTGCCGGGATTTGCGGCGCTGCTGATGCTGCCCGGGCTCGCCATTCATTGGGGCCTGCTGCCGTTCGAGTACCGGATGCCTGCCTTGCTCGTGGTGTCCGGCCTGTGCATCGCGCTGTGCCTGCTGGCCGGCTTCACCTTCGCCGAGCTGGGGCTCGGCCGGCCATCGTTCCGACAGCACTGGGTCAGTTGCGCCGCGCTCACCGCGGGGCTCGCCGCGATCATGGTGCTGCAGACCCATCTCTTCACCTTCGACCATCAGCCGCCGGCCTGGCTCGGCTTTGCGCCGTTCTACGTGCTGGTCTCCAGTCCATGTCAGGAGGTGGTGTGCCGGTCGATTCCCAAACTGATGACCGACCGGCTGCAAACCAGCGCCTGGGTCTACGTGCTCTATTCGTCGGCGGTGTTTTCGCTGATCCATATCGCCTATGGCGACACCGCTCTGCTGGTGAACACGTTCCTCGTCGGCATCGTCTGGGGCATCGCCTATCTCAGGATGCTCAACATCTGGCCGTTGATCCTGTCGCACGCCGCCATCGGCACACTGGCCTTCTCACTCGGCATCGCCTGAGCGACTGACCGCGCGGACAGCAACATCGTGCCCCCGACGCGGTGCACGTGCGCGGCGATGCGCGGCTTCCTCGATCTCAATCGCGCCACTTCTATGCCGTCATGAGCGGCCGGAGCTGGCCAATATCCTTTACGGTCTCAAGATTGTTGATCAGTTCGATCAGCTTTTCAGTCTTGTCGGATCCAAGAACCGGCGCCATCAGATCCCGTGTCTTGGTGCTCACGGCCTCGGTGGTCAGCGGGTTCTCTTTGGTGCCGGGCGGGAACTTGGTGAAATGATCGACCTTCCGTCCATCCATAAGAGTCACTTCGACGATGGCTCCGCGCGGCGCGGCCGGGTCCATCAAGGCAGCGTCGCCTGTCACCGTTACCTTCGCCCGCTGCTCAAGGATCTTGGGGTCACGCATAAGAGCCTGGTCGTGACTGTCGACGAAGGAGACCGCCCCCTTGACGAGTGCGAGCGCGACGAGATGCGGGCAGTTCACATCCGGCATCGCGCTTGTGCCGACAATCCCCGTCGCATCGGTCGGGAGTTTGACGAGAATGCTTCGAACGTT
Source organism: Nitrobacteraceae bacterium AZCC 2146 (assembly GCA_036924855.1). Taxonomy (NCBI): domain Bacteria; kingdom Pseudomonadati; phylum Pseudomonadota; class Alphaproteobacteria; order Hyphomicrobiales; family Nitrobacteraceae; species Nitrobacteraceae bacterium AZCC 2146. The sequence continues at coordinate 598,307 of JBAGRP010000001.1, read as the reverse complement.
GTCTGGCGTGAGCCCGAATTGCTTGCGCAAGGTCAGAATAGCGTCCAACGGTGACTGGATCGGATACCCGACCGAGAATGTTTTGATCGCGGTCTCGGTGACGTAGAACCGACTACCGAGTCCCTCGAGCATCGCTTCCGGCTTCGGATTGGTCGACAGCGCGATGAAGAGGTTGTGTGTGCCGTCGAGGACATCGAAGACGCCGGTCAGCCCTGCCTGCACCATGGTGACGGCTGTAACGCCGTTGCGCGCACCCATTCCGGCGAAGTCGAACGCCTTCTCGACGTGGTCTTCATCCTTCACCCAGCTCCACAGGCCGGATACCTGCTGCGCCGAATATGAGATGGCGAAACGCATGCCCTTCTCATCCAGCCGCGCCAGAGACGCAGCCGCCCCAAGCGCTCCGAAGGTAGAGCTCGTGCCCTCGGCGCTCCGATGGGTGCCACGCACCAGATCGGGGCCCAGCGCCATCAGCAAGCGGCAGGTGAGATCATATCCGAGCGCCACCGCCCGCATGAATTCCTCGCCGGAACGGCCTTCCTTTTCGGCAATGGCCAGTGCGGCAGGAACCACCGCGCTACCGGGATGCGCCTTGGTGACCGGCTCGAAATCGTCCGTTTCGTCGGCATGCGCGCACATCGCGTTGGCGAGCGCGGCGTTGACCGTCGTCGTGCGGAAGCTGGACCCGATCACCGAGGCCTCTTCGACGCCGCCGAGGCCCCGAACATATTTCAAAGCCATCTCGCCCGGGTGCATGCGTGAGCCGGACACCATCGCACCGAAGGTGTCGAGAATGCGGTGCTTGCATTCGACCATCACGTTCTGCGGCAGCGCGCGCTCCCGCGCAGAGACCATGTAGCGCGCCAGCCGTCCCGTGATGTCGGCGTCTGCAGCCGCGGCTATACGGATCGGGGAAGCCGCCAGCGCCGCCATGGCACCGGCGGATTGAAGCACGCGACGACGTGACGGCTTTTGTCCCTGGGACATATGCTCTCCGATAACTTCGACCGAATGGTCATTTGCGTAAAAAGGTGTAACTATACCGCAGCGCGAAATCAAGGCTGACACTGTTGACGGTCGCGTGATGACCTCGACCACCAGTGCGCCCCTTTCGAGAAGGCCAAGCTTTGCGTGTCGATCAGGCGCTCGACCTGGCTCCCATCCTGGCGATCTCACCGGCGTCGGCAATACCTTCGACTTTCCAGCACAGATCCATGACCTTCGCCGTCTGCTGCCGCGGCAGAACTCCTTCGGCAAGATCAACGAACTTGCGCTCGAGGTCGGCGTCGCTCATCGGCTTCTCCAGGCTTCCGATCGCGTGTTCGATCCGCTTTCGAAGCACGCGGCCGTCGTTCAGTTCGACCGACATCTCGACCTGCTCCGGCTTGATCGCCGGATCGATCACCGGGATCACCTTGACACGCAGATCGATCACGGCCGGATCGCGCACGGCGCGGTCGCTGAACTGCTTCTCGCCGCCAGCGCCCTCGATCAGCGCCACGGCGACCGCATGATAGACACTGAACTTGCCCTCGAGTCCTTCCTGCGGAGTCTTCTTGCCGGTCAATTCGAGCACCAGCGGATGCACCTTCAGCTCGATCCGTTTCACCTTGTCAGCCGAGATCTGGTACTCGTTCTTGAGCTGAATGGCCGCGTCGATGGCGGGATGCAGGACGATGCCGCAGGCAAACGGCTTGTAGGTATTGAGCGCGGCCTCGTAGCGCTGTCCGAGGCCCTCGGTGATTTCCTTGTAGTCCTGCTTGGTGCTGATGGTATTGGCCCAGCCGCGCTTGGCCTCGATCATTCCGTCGGAGCTGGTGTAGTTCTTCGAGGCGAGTATGGCGGCGAAAATGCCGTTGCTGGCCGCCCGCCCCGGATTGAAGCTCTTGTTCATCGAGCCGAACGATTCCCGCAAGCCGACCGGCTGCGACGCCGCCAGCCCGAGCGCCCAGATCATCTGCTGCTCGTTGAGGCCGAGCAGCTTGCCTGCGGCCGCAGCCGCGCCGAACACGCCGGCGGTGCCGGTGATATGCCAGCCGACGTCATAGTGGTTGGGATAGACCGCGTTGCCGATCCGGCACTCGGTTTCGATACCCAGCACCAGGGCGTTGAGAAAATCCTTGCCCGACACCGGCTGCATTTCCGACAGCGCCAGGATCGCCGACGCGACCGGGCCGGCCGGATGGATGATGGTTTTCAGATGGGTATCGTCGTAATCGAAGATGTGGCTCGATACGCCGTTGATGAAAGCGGCATTCATCACATCGAAACGCTCGCCGCGGCCGAACAGCGATGCTTTGGCCGGACCCGAGAAAGGTGCGAGCGCCGAGGCCGCAATGTCGACGGTCTGATGATGCGAACCGCCGATCGCGACGCCCACCCAGTTCAACAGGGTCCGCACGCCTTCCCTGCGAACGTTCGCCGGCAGGTCGTCATATCTGGCGGTGACGATGTAATGGGCGAGGATACTTGTCACATGCGGCGGCACGGCCACCGAACCGGCGGCAGGCTTTTGAGCCTCCGCCGAGGGCGCCTGAGCCGAGGCTGTCCTGGATATCATGCCTGCAAAAACAGGAAGCGTTGCGACAGCGCGCAAAATCGACCTGCGGTTAGTGAACGACATATGAGGTCTCCCGATCCGATATTTTTTGTTGATGACCGCGCGAAGGTCCCGCTACTGGCTGCAATAACGTCCGGCGCATCCCGTATACGCCAGCATTAACATCGACTGCGCGGCCAAACTGAGAGTGTCCAAGTAGCCGGCTGATTGCTTCACTTCGAATCCGCGAAGCGAAACAACCGCTCGGGATTTGTCACGAGCAGTTTGTGCTGCACCGCCGGATCCGGAGCGTAGAGCGGAATAAGATCGACGAGGCTGCCATCGTTCGGCATGATCTTCACATTGGGGTGAGGCCAGTCCGTTCCCCACAGCACGCGATCTGGCGCGTTGTCGATCTGGCGTTTTGCGAACGGTACCGCATCATGAAACGGAGGACCGGCGACCGAGGCACGCTCAAGCCCCGTGATCTTGACCCAGCACTTTTCGTCGCTCGTTTGCAAATCGAGCAGCGCTTTGAACTCCGGATCGTCGAGACCTCTGGCGGCGTCGATCGTACCCATATGGTCGATGACATAGGTGGCCGGTAGCGACCTCAGGATCGGAGCGAATTCCCGAACAGTCCCGGCTTCGAGATAGATGTCGACATGCCAGCCGATGGCGGCGGCTCTTTCCACGAGCCGCCGGAACGCAGCCATGTCGCCAACGCCGCCCAGCCGCTTGAGAAATGCAAAGCGGCAGCCGCGAATGCCGGCCTTGTCCAGCGCCATGATATCTGCATCCGACGTCGCGCCATTGATGTTGGCGATGCCGCGATACTTCCCGTTACTCCGAGCGATCGCGTCGGTCACGACGCGGTTGTCAAGACCGTGCAAGGTCGCGTTGACGATCACCGCCCGTTCAACGCCGATCTTTTCATGCAAGGCCCGAAACATCGGCAGCGGCGCATCTGGCGGCGTGTACGGTCGTGTTGCCGAGAATGGATATTCGGCGGCGGGACCGAAGATGTGACAATGCGTGTCGACGGAACCGGCCGGGGCTTTGAAAACGGGCGTTTTGGTATCTGAATCGGGCCCCGGAATCGAAGGTATCTGCCGCACTGGCGCGGCCGGCTCCTCCGCTCGCGCGTTCCGCGAGGGACCGAAAACCCCTGTTGCGCCCAGACCGACAGCGGCAGCAATAAAATCACGTCTCTGCATGCTGGCCCTATGTCCTATTCAGCCGGAATTGTTTTGCGGCGTCGGGCGACAGCCTTCGCCGGGCGGATGGTGGGCTTCGACCGATGCGAAGCAACTACTTCAGCGCTCGCGATGTCATTGACGGCCGGCGCCTGCAACGAGGCGACCGTGGCGGAAACAAGCTGCTCGATGGCCTCGGCCATGTCTGCGCCATCAGCTTCGCCGCGAGACAGCCGTGTGACCCGCTCCGGGTTGACGAGGGTGTAGTACAGCGCTCCGAGCAGGAACTGGCATCGCCAGACAATCGTCGAGCGCGGCAGATATGGCAGGCTTTGCTCGATAGCTTCGATGAACGCGTTGGTGGCGTCATCGAAGATTTCGGCGATGATGCGGCCCACCACCGCGTTGCCTTCCGCCGACATCACGGCGCGCAAACGCGTAAACCGAGCGCCCCCGCCGGCCAGATCGCTGCTGGAGGTGAAGGCCGGCTGCACATATGCGCGGACGATCGCCTCCAGCCTGTTCTGGACATCACGCACGCGCTTGGCCGCAACGAGCAGCTCGATGCGGCGCCTGTTCATTGGCCCGCAATGGCGCTTGTAGATCTCCAGCAGCAAGCCGTCCTTGCTTTTAAAGTGATAGGTGACGCTGCCCGGATTGGCGCCGGCTTCCAGCGCGATGTCGCGGATCGAGACCGCATTAAATCCACGGGTCGAGAACAAAAGCTCGGCCGCGCTGAGGATCGCCTCCCGCATATTCGGGCTTCGTGCCATCAGTATTTCCATCCCAAAATTTTGTACAGTTGTACAAAACTATTCGGTCCAGTCAATAAATATCGGCTACCCCGGTTTTTCAGGCGGTTTGAAATAGCGGCGTGCACGTATTCGAGGTTGCGGCAGTCCGGTGCTATTGCGCCCGATGTCGGAAGCTCACAATGCCGCTTCTCGATCAACTCCGCGGCGGCGCAGTTTTACGGCTCATGGCGCGCCGATCTTCTGGTTCGAGGAACACCCGGTAGCCAACGACAATGCTGAGCCGATGTAGTCCTCCCTACCTCCGCTCATGCCCGCCGCCAAAGCTGCTCTTCACCTGGTGCAGCAGCGTCAGCACCCAGCACAGTGCGAACATGCCGGACAGACCGAGGCCGGTGCGGCGGTCGATCAGCGACAGGCCGGTCCACAGCCAGATGCGATAGAGCCACAATGCGGCCAGCGCGACGCCGAGCAGGCAGACCAGGAGCTTGACGAAGCGCGTATTGGCGACGCCGACGGCGGCGAACAGGATCGTCAGCGGGATCAGGAACAACTGGCAGGTGGAAATCAGGCTTTCGTTCACGAACGGCTCCAGGAAATCTGCGACAAGAACTCCGCGGCAGGACATCGGCGACTCACGGTCCCGGCAATGTGCCCGGCAATTTGAAACAAAGCGTTGATCGGCCATGCCCTTCACCATCCCGAAACCGGGTTGCATTACGCTGCCGCGATGGGCTGGTACCTGAAATACGGCGCGATCGCCTTCATCATCGTCTCCACCATCCTGTGGGGAGCCGAGAACATCTATTTCATGAAGCACGCCTCCGCGCGCGCGACCAAGGCCTGCGCCGGCCAGACCTCGTTCTTCGACGGCCCCAATTCGTATTACTGGTGCCTGCGGCGCGTCGAGGCCGGCGGCCAGCCATAGGCCCCACGACGGCGTCACGCTTCCCGCCGAGCTGCGGTCGCAGTATCCGCAGGAGATGTCCGTGATCCTTCAATATCAGTTCGAGCATCTCGTCGTCAGCGACGACCGGTTCGACGTGGTGCTGTGGTTCAAGGGCCTGAAGAAACGCGTCGTCGTGCCGTTCAACGCGATCACGCATTTCATCGATCCCTCCGTGAATTTCAGGCTGGAGTTCGATCCCGCGTCGCCGGAACAGTGGTGTGGCACGGTGCACTGAGCCTGCACGCCCGCGATGCGGATGCGTGAACCGCCCGGCGACGACCGGCCTCACGATCGCCAGAGCCCCATCATGCAGCCCCCGCGTTGCAGCCCAGCCATCCCGGGGGTGTCGCCGGCGGACAGCGAGAGCTACCCCGTCGGTTCACAGTTCCGAGGACCTCATGACCATTATCCCCTCACCACCCGCCGCGGCGCTCGACGTCGCCTTCTTCACGCTGCTGACGACGAGCTATGCCCGCGCCGTCGGCACGCCGCTGGTGACCGCCGGGCAGGATGCGGCGTGGCTGTACAACGACGCGCCCTTCGCCGCGCTGGCGCACAACACCGACGCCGATCCGCGCTTCGTCTATGCCAACCGGACCGCGCAGGATTGCTTTGAGTACAGGTGGGACGAGTTCGTCACGCTGCCGTCGCGGCTGTCCGCCGAAGCGCCGAACCGCGACGAACGGCAGCGGCTGCTCGACGCCGTCGCGCGCAACGGCTTCATCTCCGACTATCGCGGCCAGCGGATCGCAAAATCCGGCCGCCGCTTCTGGATCGACGGCGGCACGGTGTGGGAGCTGATCGATGCCGCCGGGCAGCGCCGCGGCCAGGCCGCGATCTTCACCTCCTGGACCGACGCCTGACCAGGCCATCGCGGCGTCTCAGCCGCTGGGCATGGGGGCATCCGTGCCCTTGCTCCGTCAATGATGCGCGGCCGGCGTCACCACAGGATCCACCGTCGATGCGCCGTGCTGCGTGAGCGGCCGGTTGCCGGCGAGAGCCCGCAGCAGCACGTAGAACATCGGCGTGAAGAAGATGCCGAAGGCGGTGACGCCGATCATGCCGGAGAACACCGCCACGCCCATGGCATGGCGCATCTCGGAGCCGGCGCCGCTGGAGGTCACCAGCGGCACCACACCCATGATGAAGGCCATCGACGTCATCAGGATCGGCCGCAGCCGCAGCCGGCTGGCCTCGATCGCCGCCTGCACCGGCTTGCGACCGCCGAATTCCAGTTCGCGCGCGAACTCGACGATCAGGATGGCGTTCTTCGCGGATAGACCCACGAGCACGATCAGGCCGATCTGGGTGAAGACATTGTTGTCCCCCCTGGTGATCCAGACGCCGAACATCGCCGCCAGCAGCCCCATCGGCACGATCATGATGATCGACAGCGGCAGCGTCAGGCTCTCGTATTGCGCAGCGAGCACCAGGAACACCAGCAGCATCGCCACCGGAAACACCACGAAGGACGAGTTGCCGGCGATGATCTCCTGATAGGTCAGTTCGGTCCATTCAAAGCCGATGCCCTTCGGCAGCGTTTCCGCGGCGACCCGGGTGATGGCGTCCTGCGCCTGGCCGGTGGAATAACCCGGCGCGGCATTGCCGTTGAGGTCCGCGGTGAGGAAGCCGTTATAGCGCATCGCCCGCTCCGGCCCGGCGTTCTCCTTGATCCTCAGCAACGTCGACAGCGGCACCATCTCGTTGGTGTCGGAGCGGACCTTGAGCAGGCCGACATCATCGGCGCGGGCGCGAAACTTCGAGTCGGCCTGGACACGCACCGAATAGGTACGGCCGAACTTGTTGAAGTCGTTCACGTAGAGCGAGCCAAGATAGATCTGCATGGTCTCGAATACCGAAGTGACGGGCACGCTGAGCTGCCGCGCCTTGGTGCGGTCGATGTCGGCATAGAGCTGCGGCACGTTGATCTGGTAGCTGGTGAACAGGCCCACCAGCTCCTTCTGCGCCGAGGCTTTCGCCACGAACGCCTTGGTCGCCTCGGACAGGGCTTCATACCCCAGGCCGGCGCGATCCTCGATCTGCAGCTTGAAGCCGCCGATCGTGCCCAGCCCCGACACCGGCGGCGGCGGGAACATGGCGATGAAGGCGTCCTGGATCTTGGAGAATTTGATGTTCAGATCCTTGGCGATCGCAGCCCCGCTCAAGCTCGGGTCCTTGCGCTCATCGAACGGCTTCAGCGACACGAACACGATGCCGGAATTCGATGAGTTGGTGAATCCGTTAATCGACAGGCCGGGAAACTGGATCGCATCCACCACGCCGGGCGAGGCCAGCGCAATCTCACCCATCTTGCGGATGACATCCTCGGTGCGATCCAGCGTGGCGCCATCCGGTAGCTGCGCGAAGCCGACAAGGTACTGCTTGTCCTGGCCCGGCACGAAGCCGCCCGGCACAGCGCGGAACAGAAACACGGTGACACCGATCAGCGCGAGATAGCCGACCATGACGATGCCGCGCCGCGAGATCACGCGCCCGACGCCGCCACTATAGGCGTCCGAACTCCAACTGAAGGCGCGGTTGAAGCGCTTGAAGAACCAGCCCAGCCCCTTGTCCATGATCCGGGTCAGCACATCCTTCGGCGCGTCGTGGCCCTTGAGCAGCAATGCTGCGAGTGCGGGCGACAGCGTCAGCGAGTTGAACGCGGAGATCACCGTAGAGATCGCCACGGTGAGCGCGAACTGCTTGTAGAACTGCCCGGTCAATCCGGTGATGAAGGCCAGCGGCACGAACACCGCCACCAGCACCAGCGCAATGGCGATGATCGGCCCGGTCACTTCCTGCATCGCCTGGTAAGCCGCCTCTTTTGGCGACAGCCCGCGCTCGATGTTGCGCTCGACATTCTCCACCACCACGATGGCGTCGTCGACCACGATGCCAATCGCCAGCACCAGCCCGAACAAGGTCAGCGCGTTGATCGAGAAGCCGAACAGATGCATCACCGCAAAGGTGCCGACGATCGACACCGGCACTGCGATCAGCGGGATGATCGACGCCCGCCAGGTCTGCAGGAACAGGATCACCACCAGCACCACCAGCGCCACGGCTTCGAGCAGCGTGTGGATCACGGCTTCGATCGACGCGCGGACGAATTGGGTGGGGTCATAGACGATACTGTAGTCCACGCCATCGGGCATATTCTGCTTGAGTTCCGCCATCGTCTTGCGGACGTTGTCGGAAATCTGGATGGCATTCGAACCGGGCGACTGAAACACCGGCACCGCCACCGCCGACTTGTTGTTAAGCAGCGAGCGCAGCGAATAATCGGCCGCGCCCATTTCAATGCGCGCGACGTCACGCAGCCGCGTCACCTCACCATTGGTGCCGTTCTTGACGATGATGTCGCCGAACTCTTCCTCGCTCTGCAGCCGGCCCTGGGCATTGATCGAGAGCTGCAAATCGAGGCCGGGCTCGTTGGGCGAGCCACCGACCTGACCGGCCGCCGCCTGGACGTTCTGGGCACGGATTTCCTTCACGATGTCGCCCGGCGACAGGCCGCGCTCGGCAACCTTCTGAGGGTCGAGCCAGACGCGCATCGAATAGTCGCCGGAGCCGAACAGCTGCACCTGGCCAACGCCTTCGATACGCGCAAGGCGGTCCTTGACGTTGAGCACCGCGTAGTTGCGCAGATAGGTCATGTCGTAGCGGCCGTTAGGCGAATTCAGATGCACCACCATGGTGAGATCCGGCGCGCTCTTGATGGTGGTGATCCCCAGCGTGCGAACTTCCTGTGGCAGCCGCGGCTCGGCCTGCGACACCCGGTTCTGCACCAGCTGCTGCGCCTTGTCGGGATCGGTGCCCAGACGGAAGGTGACGTTCAGCGTCATCAACCCGTCAGTCGTCGCCTGGCTGCTCATATAGAGCATGCCCTCAACGCCGTTGATCTGTTCCTCGATCGGCGTCGCCACGGTTTCGGCGATGACCTTCGGGTTGGCGCCGGGATATGTCGCGCGCACCACCACCGTGGGCGGTGCCACTTCCGGATATTCGGAAATCGGCAGCACCGGCATCGACAGCAGGCCGGCAAGGAAAATGATGGTCGACAACACGCCGGCAAAGATCGGGCGGTCGATAAAGAATCTGGAAAAGTTCATGGCGCGGTCTCGTCAATATATGAGCTTGCAGGGCGCGGCGGCCCGCGCGCGGTCGAACGATCGACCTCGCGGGCTTCTTGCGTATCTTTGAAATTGATCCCTGCCCGCTTACGGACAGGGAATGTCAGGAGACGGCGTTAGCGTTGCGCGACCGTGGTCTTGCCCTGCGCCGCCGAAACAGAATCCATCGCCACCATTTCAGGCTTGATCAGCGCGCCCGGCCGCACGCGCTGCAGCCCGTTGACAACGATGCGCTCGCCGGCCTTCAGCCCGCCGAGGATGACACGCATGCCCTCCACCGACACGCCGAGGGTGACTTCGCGGTACTCCGCCTTGTTCTTGGCATCGACCACCATCACGTATTTCTTGTTCTGGTCGGTGCCGACCGCGCGCTCGCTGACCAGCAGCGTCTGCTCAGGCTTGGGCTGGCCCATGGTGAGGCGGGCGAACTGGCCGGGCATCAGGCGCCCGTCGGCATTGTCGAACACCGCCCGCACCCGCACCGTGCCGCTCTTCGCATCGACCTGGTTGTCGATGAACTGCATGTGGCCCTTGATCGGCGTGCCGTCGGAAGTGGTGAGACCCATATGCACCGGGATGCGGTCGATATCGAACGGCGTCTTTTCGTCGGCCAACGTCTTCAAGGCACGGGTGACGACCTGCTCGTCGGCGTTGAAGCTGGCATAGATCGGATTGATCGACACCAGGGTCGTGAGCACGGGCGCCCCCGAACCTCCGGCGATCAGGTTGCCGACGGTGTATTCCACCTTGCCGACGCGGCCGGACACCGGCGCGCGGACTTCGGTGTAGCTGAGGTTGAGCTTCGCGGTCTGCAGCGCGGCTTCAGCGGCTTTCAGGTTGGCCTCGGCCGCGCGAAAACCGTTGATGCGGCTGTCGAGGTCCTTCTGCGAGATCCAGCGCGAATCCGACAACTGCTGCCCGCGATCGAACTCGTTCTTGGTCAGAACAAGCTGGGCCTTGGCAGCGGCGACCTGCCCATCGGCGCGGGCTACGTCGGCGGCATATAGCGCGGGATCGATCAGGACCAGCAGGTCGTCTTTCTTGACCAGCGCGCCTTCGCGGAAGTGGATTTCCTGGATCGCGCCGGCAACGCGGGAACGGATTTCAACCCGCTCGACCGCCTCAAGGCGTCCGGAGAATTCATCCGTCGGCGCGGTCTCGCGGGCTTCGACGACGGCAACTGACGCCTGAACGGCAGGTGGCGCTGCAGCAACGGCCGGCTCCGCTTTCGCGGTCCAGGTCCGGTCGCCAAGGATGGCAGCGCCCGTTGTCGCCAGTATCGCGAGGACCGCGCCGCTGGCGAGCAAGCGCTTGTTTTTGATGATATTTTTCATGTCGAACCCCAATAGAGACAATCCGGACGGCTGGTCCCGATTTGGACAGAAGTGGCTGGAATGGCCACCCGATCCACCCGATAGCCGTTACGCTGCATCGCACACATTCGTAACGTCCGGTATAGATGGACTATCGACATCGTCTGTCAAGGGACATATCTAACGAAAGGTACGAAACTCTGGAGGACACGTCATGGCTATGGGACGTCCCCGCGAATTCGACGCGGACAAGGCCCTCGATCTCGCGTTGCAGGTGTTCTGGCGCAAGGGATACGAGGGCGCGTCGATCGCGGACCTCACCGAAGCCATGGGAATCACCAAGCCGAGCCTCTATGCCGCCTTCGGCAACAAGGAAGAACTGTTTCGCAAGACGCTCGACCGTTATGTCGACGGCCCCGGCGGCTATTTTCAGGCCGCCTTGAAAAAGCCGACGGCGCGCGAAGTCGTCGCGCATGTGCTGTATGAGGCGGCCGATGCGCTGACCAATCCAGACAATCCGCCGGGCTGTCTGGCGGTCCAGGGCGCGCTGTGCTGTGGCGACGCCGCCGAAACCATCAAGCAGGAATTGATGGCGCGCCGTACGCAGGGTGAAAGCGATTTGCGCCAGCGTTTTGAGCGCGCGGTCGCAGACAACGATCTGCCGGCTGGCGCAGATGCCGCCGATCTCGCGCGTTATATCTCGGCCATCCTGCAGGGCATGGCGGTGCAGGCCGCCGGCGGCGTTGGCCGCGCAGAGTTGCGCAAGATCGCCGACATGGCGATGCGCAGCTGGCCGCCGGTCTGAAAACTAGAAGCACAAATTGGTCACGACGTTGCCGCGCTTGTCCTTGATGACGTAGGGACATTTGGCGCGCTCGAGCGCTTTCTTAGCGTCCTCGTCGCCCAGTGCCGCAGCCTTTTCATAGTAGGCCTTGGCAGCGCTTGAATCCGAAGGGCCACCGCGTCCGCTCTGGGTGAAGGCGCCCATCCGCTCAAGTGCGCCGGCGTGGTTTTGCGCGGCGGCCTTCTCGAACAGGCTGCGCGCGGCAACATCGTCCTTGGCGCCGCCGATGCCTTCCGCCAGCATCAAGCCGAGCTGATACTGCGCTTCGGCATTGGTCTCCGCGCCCTTGGCCAGCAGAGCTCGCGCCCGCACCGGATCCGACGGCGCGCCACCGGCACCAGAGAGAGCCGCGAGATTGCTGGCGCCGCGCGGATTTCCAGCTTCCGCCGCGCGCTCGAGCCATTTGCGCGCTTGCGCGTCGTCCCGCGCGACCCCCGATCCTGTGCCATAGAGCACGCCCAGTTCGACCATTGCCGAGGTGCTGCCCTTGTCGGCGGCCTTGCGCCACGCCGCCACCGCGTCCGGCAGTTGCTGATTGGCGACAAAGGCACGGCCGAGCTGGTATAGCGCCCGGCGCGATCCACCCGACGCGGTCCGGCAAAACTTGATGGCGGTGGCGACATCGGCCTTCGCGATCTCCAGCGTGCCCTTGACGTCGGCGGGCTTGTCGGGATCGGCGGGATCGGCCGCGAGCCGGTCGCACAGCACGAGATCGGCAGATTGGGCCTGGACCGGAGACCGAGCCGCAATTGTCAGGGCCAAAACGACGCCGAGCATGCAGGCGCTGGAAATTGCGTCGGATCGTTTGATCATAGGCGAGGTCTGTCTCTGCGGCATCTTCGTGCGAGGCAACCTTAAGGCTGGGCACTTGGGCCAGCAAGGCGGCGCGGAGGAGCGCTCCGTCCCGCACCGCGCAATGCTGCTTCCCGCTACGGCGCTCGCCAAATCGCCCTGTCCGTGCGACTTCTCTCCATGTTGCGGCGCAATATAGCCGAGGAGAGCCACGATCCGCATTTCCCTCCCCATTCTCGCGCTGGCCGCGGCGTCGTTCGGCATCGGCACCACCGAATTCGTCATCATGGGGCTATTGCCCGATGTCGCCCGCAGCCTTGCCGTGACCATCCCGCAGGCCGGCTATCTCGTCTCCGGCTACGCCATGGGCGTGGTGGTCGGCGCGCCGCTGGTGGCGATCGCCACCGCCGGCCTGCCGCGCAAAACCGCGCTACTGGCGCTGATGGCGGTGTTCATCGTCGGCAATCTCGGCTGCGCGCTGGCGCCGGATTACCGGCTGCTGATGGCGGCGCGCGTCTTGACCGCATTCGCCCACGGCGCCTTCTTCGGCATCGGCGCGGTGGTCGCGCGCGACCTGGTGCCGCGCGAGCAACGCACGCAAGCGGTGTCGCTGATGTTTTCCGGGCTGACGCTGGCCAATGTGCTCGGTGTGCCCTTTGGCACTGCGCTGGGACAGGCCGCGGGATGGCGTGCGGCATTCTGGGCCGTGGTAGCAATCGGCCTGATCGCAGCTTTCGCCATTATCCGCTTCGTGCCATCGGGATTGCCGGGCACGCGCGGCGGGCTGGCGAAGGAGTTTCGCGCGCTCGGCCGCTGGCCGGTGCTGCTGCCGATGCTGATCTCGATGCTGGCGTCGGTCAGCCTGTTCACCCTGTTCACCTACATCACACCGCTGCTGGAAGAAGTGACCGGGCTTTCGCCGCACGGCGTCACCGGCGCGCTGCTGGCGATCGGCGTTGGCCTCACTATCGGCAATCTGATCGGCGGCCGCCTCGCCGACCGCAACATGCTGGCGACGCTGATCGGCGCCTTCGTGGGCATCATCGCGGTGCTGGTCCTGCTGTCATTCGTCAGCCATGTGAAAATCCCGACCATCGCGCTGCTAGTGCTGTGGAGTGGCCTCGGCTTCGCGCTGGTGTCGCCGCTACAGATCTGGGTGGTGGATGCCGCCACCGATGCGCCGAACCTCGCCTCGACCTTGAACCAGGGCGCGTTCAATTTCGGCAATGCCACCGGTGCCTGGCTCGGCGGCGCCGCGCTGAATGCCGGCGTGCACTACGCGCAGTTGCCGCTGCTCGGCGCCGTCGTCACCGCGATCGGCCTCGCGCTGACGCTGAGCGCGTGGGCCAACCGCAAGGTGATGCCGGTGCAGGTCCGACCGGCGGAGTGAGCGACACGCCGGTTTAATTTTAAGGAATTATTTTGGCCCTCAAGCGCGACAGTTTTGCCTTCACCGTGTTCCTCGGCGCGCTCACTGCGCTGCCGCCATTATCAATCGACATGGGATTGCCGGGCCTCCCGGCAATCGAATCCAGCTTCGCCGACGCCACCGGCCGTGGGCCTTTGACGCTCAGCCTGTTTCTCGCCGGCTTTGCGATCTCGCCGCTGCTCTGCGGGCCGCTCGCCGATCGCTTCGGCCGGCGCATGACGCTGATGATCGGCCTGTTGCTGTTCGCGCTCGCCGCCGGCGCCTGCGCGCTATCGACTTCCTTCAGCATGCTGCTGGTGTTCCGGCTGCTGCAGGGCCTCGCCGCGGGCGGCTGCGTCATCCTCCCCTTCGCCATTGTGCGCGACCTGTTCGAACATGACAGGGCGCGCAACCAGTTGTCGAAGATCGCCGCCGTGCTCGGCATCGCGCCGATGATTGCGCCAGTGCTCGGCGGCTGGGTGATGACGGTGAGCGGTTGGCGGATGATCTACGCGGCGCAGGCGATCACCGGGCTGGTGCTGCTGGCCGTCGCCACCTTCGGCTTTCAGGAATCCCTGCCAGCCGACAAGCGACGCTCGCTACATCCTACCCAGTTGATTGCCAGTTACCGCGTGATCCTGCGGGATCGCACCTTCGTCGGCTATGCGCTGGTCTACGCCTTCGCCTTTGCCTGCATGTTCAGTTTCATCTCCGGTTCGCCATCGGTGCTGATGGGAAGCCTCGGCCTGTCGGAGACGACGTTTTCCCTGTTGTTCGGCCTGACCTCCTGCGGCGTGCTGATCGGCTCGCTGATCAGCGGCCGTCTCAGCCACCGCCATGTCGCCTCGCGAAAGATTCTCACCTGCGGCCTGTTGCTGATGATCGCGAGCACGATCGCCGCCCTGGCGCTGCTGCCGCTGGGCGCGGTGAAGATCACGACGCTGATGCCGCTGGTGGCGGTGACGATCTTTTCCTTCGGCCTGCTCGCACCCAGCACCAACCACGAAGCGCTGCAGAACCTGCCGCATGTCGCCGGCGCCGCCGCCGGCGTGATGCGCTGCGTTCAGATGGTGATGGGCTCCTTCGCCAGCGCGATGATCGCGGTGTTCGAACCGTTCAGCCATCCGGCGCTGGTGATGACCGGGCTGATGGCCTTCATGGCGCTGGCCGCCGGCGCCATCTATCGGCCGTTGCCGAGCCAAACTGACCGCACGAAACGACATTGCCGCCGTGCTTTTGACGAGCAATCATGCCGAAAATCTGGAGGTTCCCATGAACGGAAAAATCATCGTCATCACCGGCGCCTCCGGCGCGCTGGGGCAAGTGGTGGTCGAGACGGCCATTGCCCGTGGCGCTGTCGTAGCGGCAATTGATCATTCCGCGAAGACGCCGGCTTCGACGCCACAGCTTCTGCAGATCGGCGGCGTCGATCTGTCGGACGCGGCCCAAGCCAGCCGGGCAATCGCCGCGGCGGTGGCGCAGTTCGGCAAGATTGACGTGCTGATCAACATCGCCGGCGCATTCGCGTTCGAGATGGTCGGCGGCGGCAGTCCCGATAGCTGGGAGAAAATGCACCGGCTCAATCTGCTGACCGCGCTAAACACCTCGCGCGCGGCGATCCCGTATCTGGTCGCGTCAAACGCCGGGCGGATCGTCAACATCGGCGCGATCGGCGCCTTGCAGGCCGGCGCCGGCATGGGCCCCTATGCGGCGTCGAAAGCCGGCGTGCACCGCCTCACCGAAGCGCTCGCTGCGGAGCTGAAAGGCAAGATCACCGTCAACGCGGTGTTGCCATCCACCATCGACACCCCGGCCAACCGCCGCGACATGCCCGATGCGGATTTTGCAAAATGGGTGACGGCGCAAGAACTCGCCGAGGTGATCCTGTTCCTGGCCAGCGACGCCGCCAGCGCGATCACCGGCGCGCTGTTGCCGGTGAGCGGAAGGGTGTGAGTGAGCCCTTTTCGGGGCGGACAGTTGGCTGACGCCAACTACGTTCTCTTGAAACGCGACCCGCGCCATCCTTCTTCGCAATTCAAGAAGGTCGGACGTTATTGGCCTGTCCGCGTGGGGCTTCGCTATCGTGCGCTCGCCGTCGAAGCCGACGGCGACTATCTGTGGTTCTGGATCGGCTCTCACGCCGAGTACGACCGCCTGATCGGCTGACGGTCGTACCGCGCCGTCACACCACCCTCAGCCCTTGTTCTTTTTCTTTCCAAACGCCGGTTTGGCGAACGGTGCGGCGCCGTCGCGCTTGGCCTTGGCGATATAGGGCGGCTTGTCCGCGCGCGGCTTCTTGTCGAAATGCGGCTTGTTGTCGTACCGCGCGCCGTCGCCCTGCGGCTTGTCGTAGTTCGACTTGCCTTCGTATTTCGGCTTGCCTTCATAGCGCGGCTTGTCGCCTTGGTAGGGCTTTCGGTCGCCCTGTGGCTTGTCGTTCCAGGACTTCTCCTTGTAGGATTCCCTGTCCTTGAAGCTCGGCTTGCGGTCGCGCTTGCTGGAATAATCGCGGTCTTCCGACTTCGGCCGCGACGACGAAACAGCGCCCTCCGGGCCGTTCGGCAGCAACTCGATGCGGATGTTGTCTTCCTTGTCCGGGCGCTTGACCATCACCAGGAACTTCTCGGCAGCGGCGGCCGAAATCTCGAACTCGGTGTTGGCGTCGTAGATCTTGATCGCACCGATGTCGTTCTTCTCGATGCCGCCTCGGCGGCAGATCATCGGCAGCAGCCAGCGCGCTTCGGCATTCTTCTGCCGGCCGATGGCGGCGCGGAACCACATGCTGCCTTCGCCCATGCTCTCGCGCGGTTTCGACTTCGGGCGCACCGGCCGCGGCTCGCTGCGATCTTCGCCGCGGGAGTCGCGGCTGTTGCGGGCCGGGCCGCGATCGTCGCGGCTGCGGAACGTGCCGGGATCCTGCACGTCTTCCGGCGACGGCAGGCGAGAGCGATAGAGTCGCGCCAGCGCCGCCGCGATATCCTCGGGCGAACGCTCGGCAAGCATCGCCCGGGCCAGCGTCAGATCCTCTTCGGTGGATTCTTCGGTGAACAGCGTGTCCTTCAGCATGCGCTGCTGATCGAGCGTGCGGATTTCCTCCACCGTGGGCGCGGAGCCCCACACCGCATCGATGCCGCCAAGATTGAGCAGCAGTTCGGCGCGGCGCTTGCGCGCCGGCGGCACCAGCAGAACGCTGACGCCCTTCTTGCCGGCGCGGCCGGTTCGGCCCGAGCGATGCTGCATCACTTCAGCGTCGTTCGGCAGGTCGGCGTGAATCACCAGGCCGAGATTCGGCAGATCGATGCCGCGCGCGGCGACGTCGGTGGCGACGCAAACCCGGGCGCGGCCATCGCGCAGCGCCTGCAGCGCCGAGGTGCGCTCGTTCTGGGTCAGCTCGCCCGACAGGGCCACGACGGAGAAGCCGCGCTCCTGCAGAACGGTCTGCAGGTGACGGACCGCGTTGCGGGTGTTGCAGAACACGATGGTGCTCGGCGATTCAAAGTATCTGAGCACGTTGACGACGGCGTGATCGACGTCGTTGGGCGAAATCCGGATCGCGCGATATTCGATGTCGGAATGGCCGCCATCGGCGCCCGCGACTTCAACGCGAAACGCCTGCTGCTGATACTGTTTGGCGAGCGCCACGATGCCGCGCGGCAAGGTCGCCGAGAACAGCAGCGTGCGGCGGGTCGCCGGCGTGGTCTTGAGGATGAATTCCATGTCCTCGCGAAAGCCCATGTCGAGCATTTCGTCGGCTTCGTCGAGCACCACGGCCTTCAGTTCGGAAACGTCGAGGCGGTTGCGGCGAAGATGATCGCAGAGCCGGCCGGGCGTGCCGACCACGATGTGGGCGCCTTCGGCGAGTTCGCGCTGTTCCTTGCGCGGATCCATGCCGCCGACGCAGGAAACGACGCGCGCGCCGGCGTATTTGTAGAGCCAGGTCAGTTCGCCATGCACCTGCAAGGCGAGTTCGCGCGTCGGTGCGACGATCAGCGCTAGCGGCGAGCCCGCTTTCGGCAGCCGCTCGGCGCCTTCCAGCAGGTTGTCGGCGATCGCCAGACCGTAAGCCACGGTCTTGCCCGAGCCGGTTTGGGCTGAGACCAGGAGATCGCGGCCGGCGGCGTCGTCGGCCAGCACGGCGGTCTGGACGGGGGTGGATTCACTGTAGTTGCGCTCGGCCAACGCGCGGGCGAGCGACGGACCAGTCGATAGGAATGTCACGGAGATTTAAACCTTGGTTGCATGGACCGCTCAGCGGTCGGGACACGTCGGGGATACTCGGGACCAAACGGAAACGAATCTGCCGCCCTTTGCATTGGCGGTCACGTCGGGTCCAGGAGTCCGGTGCGTATCGGGATTGGCCCTGCTTTATGCTGTTCTGCAGCAAAACGCCAATCATTGCTGCCATGTGCCGGGAAAATCGTCCAATTTACCGTTAAGTCACCCAAATGGCGGGAATTATGGCCCGGATTGCGCTTCGCTCCATCCGGACCAAGGAAAAAGACTAAACTCGCGAAAACGAGTCGCCGGAGCCCTGCCCTTTGGAAACCACGCTGTATCTGCCGGTGAAACGCTTCCTCGAAGGTCTGGGCTTCACGGTCAAGGGCGAGATCGGCGGCTGCGACCTCGTGGCGCTGAATGGCGACGATCCGCCCATCGTGGTGATCGGCGAACTCAAGCTCAGCTTCAATCTCGAACTGCTGCTGCAGGGCGTCGATCGCGCTGGCGCCTGCGACGAGGTCTGGCTCGCCGCAAAACTGTCGATCCGCGGCAAGGGCCGCGAGAGCGACGCGCGCTATCGCAACCTGTGCCGGCGACTCGGTTTTGGCATGCTGGGAATCACCGATGCTGGCGGCGTCGAAGTTCTGGTCGCGCCCGATGCCATCAGCCCGCGACGCAATCCGAAGAAACGCTCACGGCTGGTCACCGAACACAAGAAGCGTCAGGGCGACCCGGCACTCGGCGGCAGCACCCGCGCGCCGATCATGACGGCCTATCGGCAGCAGGCACTGGCCTGCGCCTCAATGCTGGTGCTGGGTCCGCGCAAGGTGCGCGAGCTGACGCCGGAATTCCCCGATGCGCAGAAAATCCTGCATCGCAATGTCTATGGCTGGTTCGAGAGCGCCGCACGCGGCACCTACTCGCTTACCGATGCCGGCCATGCCGCGTTGAAGCGATGGCCGCAACCGGCGCGCGCGATCATCGCGCCGGAAATGACACCAGGCTGATCGCGATTATTCTCATTCAAAGGGAACATGATTGCATGGCTGTGTTGTCACGGTAATTCCATATTGCAATGCAACATTGGCTCCATTACGTATCTCAAATCCAACATTGAGGCGCGTTATGAGCGAAGACTGGAATACGAAGTATGGCACGCGGCGTGTGAAGCGCGATCCGCCGACCCTGGAAGAAGCGATCTTCGCCGCGATGGGAATCACCGAGGATCTGGATCAGCAGGCGGAGATCGCCGCGTCGCTGATGGGGATGCCTCTCGAGGCCGTGCAAACCGAAGTGAAGAAGGCCAGCCGTAGCTCGCTACGCACGACACGCGTGATCGCCGGCGAGCAAGGCGCGCAGCGTTCGATCGTCGTCGAACGCAAGGTGTCGCGGAGAATCGTCGGCAACGACAAGCGCGTCGGCGCCTGACCTAGGCCGCCGTCGGCAGGGCGAAACCGCCCTGCCCGCAAGCCTCACATTACGAAGGCTTGCTCATCCCGTACATCTTGAACCACAGGCTCCAATAGGCCCGATTGTAATCGGAGACGGCGCGCGCGACATCGAGCGCCGAGGTCTTCGGCTGCGCGACGGCGCCGGGCACCGGCGGCTGCTTGAGGTCGATATTTCCAGTGGATTCGCCGTGCCGGAACGTCAGGTGCGCGCCGAACTTGTTGGCGAGCGCGCGCATCGCGTCGTTCTGCGCGCCGGTGGTGATGCGCAGGGTCTCGTAGCCGAGCGAGCGCGCCTTCGCGATCAGCTTGGTGAACAGGATGCTGCCGACGCCTTGGCGTCTAACGGACGCCTCGACGCTGAAAGCGATCTCCGGAAGTGAATCCGATGACAGATCGGGCTGATGCAATTCGGCGGCGCCACGCACCACGTCATGTTCGAAATAGGCCAGGATGATGGTGCCGTCGCTGACGCATTTGGCGGCATAGCGCTTGATGAAGTCGTCATCGAGCGAACCGTTGAAGCGATCGCGGCGGCTCTCGCGATCAAGCCTGAGCAGATGTTCGCGGAAAAGCGGCAGTTCGCGCGCGGACAAGGTCCGTACCTGGCCGCGGGCAGCAGTAAAAATGGGGGTGGTGGCAGCGGCTGTCATGGTCAGATTTCCTCAAGTTGCCCTCGAGGAAGCGTCGATTCCCTAGACACCCAATATTGTGCGTCGCACCATGTTTTTCAAGAGGTTGCACCGCCTCAATTGTCAGCATGGTTCACAACTTCATGCCCGCCGATTTACGGTTAAAAAACCTTAACGTGCGTCCCACTCACAGCACCAGCTGCGTCTGTGTGACGACGCCGACCAGCTTGCCGTCGTCGGTTTCGATCCGGGTCTGCCAGACCTGCGTGCGCCGGCCGAGATGCACCGGCGTGGCGATGGCCCGCACGGTCATACCCGCCTTGGCGCGGCCGACGAAATTGGTCTTGCTCTCGATCGTGGTGGTGCCCTGCGCCTCTTCCGGCAGGTTGATCACGGTGGCCATGGCGCCGACCGCGTCGGCGAAGGCCATCACGGCGCCGCCGTGAATCGAATGGCCGAGGGTGCAGAGATCCTCGCGCACCACCATGGTGGCGACGACGCGTTCCGGCTCGGCCTCGGTGAAGGTGACGCCCATGAGCGCCGAGAACGGCATTGTCCGGCCGTTGATTTTTTCAAGCAGTGACATGGTCGAATGGTTCTCCCGGGACGACCCGTCGTTGTGCGGGCGCTTGCCGATTTTTCTGGCGAGAACGACACGCCGTGACAAGCGTTTTGTTTCGCGGCATAGCGGTGCCATGCGCCATTTCCCGCCCCATCGAATCGTCTGCCTCACCGAGGAAACCGTGGAGACGCTGTATCTGCTCGGCGAGCAGGACCGCATCGTCGGCGTCTCCGGCTATGCGGTGCGGCCACCGCAGGTGCGCCGCGAGAAGCCGCGGGTATCGGCGTTCATCTCCGCCGACCTGCCCAAAATCCTCGCGCTCGATCCGGATCTGGTGTTGTGCTTTTCCGATCTGCAGGCCGACATCGCCGCGGCATTGGTGCGAGCCAGCATTGCAGTCCATGTCTTCAACCACCGCGACATCGCCGGCATTCTGGCGATGATCCGCATGCTTGGTGCGATGGTGGGCGCCACCGCCCGCGCAGAACAACTTGCTTCGCATTACGAACAGCGGCTTGCCGAGGTCGCAGCGGCAGCGCGGCTGCATCCGGTAAAGCCGCGCGTCTATTTCGAGGAATGGGACGAGCCGCTGATCTCGGGGATCGGCTGGGTGTCCGAACTGATCGAGATCGCCGGCGGCGAAGACGTGTTTCCGCAGCTGCGATTTCAGAAGGCCGCGAAGAATCGCGTCGTTACGCAGGAGGATGTTCGCGCGTCGGCGCCGGACGTGATCTTCGCATCCTGGTGCGGCAAGAAAGTCGTGCCCGACAAAATCCGGCAGCGGCCGGGATGGTCTGACATTCCCGCCGTGCGCGACAACCGCATCGTCGAAATCAAATCGCCGCTGATCCTGCAACCGGGGCCGGCGGCATTGACCGACGGCCTCGACGCCATCGTTGCGGCGCTGTGGCCAACGCCCGCCACACAAACACCGTCGTCATCCTGAGGCGCTCGCCGACTTCGGCGAGCCTCGAAGGATGCGGCCGCAGGCGCAAGCGGCGCATCCTTCGAGACGCCGCGCAAGTGCGCGGCTCCTCAGGATGACGTGAGTGTGCGGTAAGAGCGTCGAGGAACTACATCTTCTCCACACCACACCACTCCGCGATGAACAGCGCGGTGGCCTTGGTCGACTTCCGCAGCGACTCCAGGTCGACATATTCGTTGAAGCCGTGCATCGCCTGACCATCGGCGCCGAAGCACAGGCTGGGAATGTTGTAGTTCAATCCATAGAACCGCGTGTCGGTGAGCGCGGTGAAGACGAGGTCTGGCGTCGCGCCGCCATAGACCGCATCGTAGGCCTTGCCGAAGGCGGCCTCCGGCGCGGCGGAATCCTTCAGCTCGTAGCCCTCCGACAGAAAGCCCGACCATTCCACCACAGGCGGATTGTTGGACAGGAAGCGATGGTCGCGCGCGGCCTTGTTGATGCACGCCAGAATCTCGGCCTGGTGATCGGCCACCGACCAGCCCGGCAGGATGGCGATCCGGCAATCGACGTCGCACCACGCCGGCACACTGGAGGCCCAGTCGCCGCCCTTGATGATGCCGGGATTGAAATTGATCGGATGGTTCACCGCCTTGAAATGCGGATCGGACGCGGCGCGCTTGTTCCACTCGATCTCGAGCTGCTCCACCGCATGGATCAGATAATAGGCCGCGGTGATCGCGTTGGCGCCGGAGCCGGCCTCGAACACATGCACGGGGAAGCCGCGCACCTTCAGCCGGAACCAGATCACGCCGACCTGCGAACGCACCATCTTGCCGGAGGTGGGTTCGGGAATGAAACAGGCATCCGCACGGTAGCCGCGCTGCAAAGTGGAGAGCGCGCCGACGCCGGTGCTCTCTTCCTCGATCACCGACTGGAAGTGAATGCGCGCGGTCGGCTTCAGCCCGGCCGCCTTGATGGCGTCCAGTGCATAGAGCGCGCCGATGGTGCCCGACTTCATATCGCAGGCGCCGCGGCCATACATCTTGCCGTCCTTGATGACAGGCGAGAATGGAGGCGTCTCCCACATGTCGAGCGGGCCCGTCGGCACCACATCGCAGTGGCCCTGCAGAATTAGTGATTTGCCCGTATTGGTGGCGGGACGATAGGTGCCGACCACCGTGCGCGCGCGGGAAAAATCATGCTCGATGGGGCCGAAGCCACGCAGGTCCTTGAGATCCTCGACGTCGATATTCCAGTCATCGACCTCGTAACTGCGCTGACGCAAGAGATCGCCGATCATGTCCTGGCACGGGCCTTCGGCGCCGCGGGTCGAGGGGATCGCGACGAAGTCCCGGGTGGTGGCGAGTTGCGCGTCGAAGCCGGCATCGACGGCGTCCAGTATCTTGCGTTGCGTATCGGCGGCAGTCATTCGGCAGCTCCAGTTGAGAATTTTGGATCAAGAGAGCCGGCACCCTAACCCGATCTCAACTGCCGGGGTATTGCAGAAAATAGGCATCTGTTAGCGCTTCTTCGAGCAGGCGGCCTTCCGAATAACCGTGCAACGATGCCGGCCGTTCGACGCCGTCGCGCAGCCGCGGACACGGCTCCGGCGCGCCGAGCACGGTGCGGACCGGAATTCGCTCCGCATAGATCGGCAATTCATAATCCTCGTCATCGTCGGCAACGCCTTTCGATCGAATCTTGGCGGACGCCTCCTCGATCTCCATCGCGATGACCGAGGTCGCCTTGATTTCCTGCGTCGTGCTTTGCCGCAAGCTGGCGGTTCGATCAGGGAAGAACCTGTCGACCATCGCCACCAAAGCCCGCTCCTTCTCGTCCGGATCGGTGACGAGATAGGCGGACCCGAATGCCATCACGGCGCGGTAGTCCGCGGAGTGATTGAACCCGCAGCGTGCCAGCACCAGGCTGTCGAGATGAGCCACCGTGAGGCAGACCCTCTGATCGGCGGACTGGTTCTTCAGCATCCGGCTGGCGCTGCTGCCGTGCCAGTAGAGGGTCTTGCCCTCGCGCCAGAAAAACGTCGGCGTGCAATAGGGCTGGCCATCGATGACGTAGGACACGTGACACAGCATCGAGGCGTCCAGCAACTTGTGAACGGTGGCATGGTCGTAGAAGCCGCGATCATGGCGGCGCTTCACCCGGTTTCGTGACGACAGCGGATACGACGGAGTGGGTTCGACGGCGGTCACAGCATTTCCTCGCAGGATGAGAGACGGTGGAAGCAGTTGTATCGGCGATTTTGGTCTGCGATAGTGCCAATTCAATGCGAAAAATTCCGACCAATTCTCCGCCGTCGCTGCACAAGGACGAGCTGCCGCTCGATCTGCTCGGCCCCCATGTCACGCAGGGCGCCTCCTCGCAGGAACGGCTGTATCAGGCGCTGTGCCACGCCATCGTCGCCGGCATCGCCAAACCCGGCGAAGCGCTGCCGCCTTCGCGCACCCTGGCGAAACAGACCGGCTTCCGTCGCAACGCCATCACCGATGCCTATGAGCGGCTGATTGCGAACGGCTTTGCCGTGGCCCGCGTCGGATCCGGCACCTTTGTCGCCACGCGCATTCCGGCGAAGGTGCATGACAAGCCAAAAAACAGAACCGTCATCGAGCAGCCGCCACACGGCGCGCTGGCCCTCGGCTGCACGCATATCGACAGCCAGGCCCTGCGGCGCTTCCGAGCCTTTGCCGGACGACGGCTGCGCGCTTTCGGCAGCGAACATCTGCACTACAGCGATCCGCGCGGCAGCCGCGAGTTGCGCGCGGCGATTGCCGACCATCTGCTGTCGGCGCGCGGACTGCGCTGCGATCCCGACCAGATCATGCTGACGTCGGGCACGCAGCATGGATTGCGTATCGTGCTCAGCGCCATTCTCAAGGCCGGCGATCAAATCTGGTGCGAGGATCCCGGCTATCCCACCGCGCGCAAGGCGATCGAGCATTGCGGCGCCCGCCCGGTCTCGGTGCCGGTCGATGCGTTCGGTCTGCGCGTAGCCAGGGGCCGTGCCGCAGCGCCGCGCGCCCGCGCGGCCTATGTGACGCCGTCGCATCAATTTCCACTGGGCGTGCAGATGTCGATGCCGCGCCGGCTGGAATTGCTCGATTGGGCAAAGGACGCCGATGCCTGGGTGTTCGAGGACGATTACGACAGCGAGTTCAGATATGACGGCGCGCCGCTGCTATCGCTCGCCGGCATCGATCATCTCCGTCGCGTGATCTATATGGGTACCTTTGCCAAGACGCTGTTTCCGGGATTGCGCATCGGCTACTGCGCTTTGCCCGAGACGCTGATCGGCCCGGTGACGAAGGCTCGCGCCGCCCTCGATCGCTATCCCGGCACGCTGCTGGAAGGCGCCGTGGCGGACATGCTGAACTCCGGCGCCTTTGCCGCCAACCTGCGCAAGATGCGCGGGCTGTATCGCGAAGCCCGCGACGTGCTGGCACAGACGCTGTCGATGGCATCGGACGGGCGGCTGTCGATCCCGGTTCCATCGCAAGGCCTGCATCTGGTCGCGCGGTTCGACCCTTCCACCGAGCCGGCCGTTGCCTCACAGGCCAAGGCCGCTGCCGGCGTCGAGGGATGGCTGCTGGCGGATACCTATCTGCGCGCCCGCCCGATCCCCGGTTTCGTGCTGGGATTTGCCGGGCATCCGATTCCTCAACTGATCGCATCGGCTGAAAGACTGGCGAAGGCGTCGCTGACCGCGCTACGCGCACAGCGCAAATCGGAAACTGGAACCGGTCGCAGCGGCATCGTCAAAAACTCGAAGCCGGCGCCAGCGCGATTGCGGCGATGACGGCCGGCTTTGAGAATCGGATGGGCGTCTCTAGAGTAGGATGAAGCCGCTCCTACGGAGACGTTCATGCCGGCCAACCGCAACGTGCTTTTTCTGATCATCGGCGCGCTGATCGTTGGTATCGGCGTGCTCGGCTACAATCTGTACCAGACCAAGAAGGAGCCAACCGGTTTGCAGATCAATATCGGTCCCGACGGCCTGAAGGTTCAGAACAAATGACGGCGTCACGTCATGCCATCTGGCTGCTCGGCGCCTTCGCATCGCTCGCGCTGGTGATGCCCGCCGGAGCTCAGACGCAAATCTATTCGCGTGAGCAGGACATTGTCGAACTGCGGCTTGGCCAGCGCATCCAGGTCGATGACGGCTCCTGCCCGACCGGCCAGATCAAGGAAGTCTCCGGCACCACGCTGACCGCGGCCGGCGTCACCCGCGTCCGCAAATGCGTGCCGCGATTGGGCACCAAGAAAAAATAGCAACTATCCCGCCGCCGGCTCGCTCGGCGGAACCGGCAAGTCGTTGCGGCCGGCGGTGGCGCCGCCGTCGATGGGCAGCGTGATGCCGGTGATCCAGCGCGCTTCGTCACTGGCGAGAAACAGCGCGCCATAGCCGATGTCCCAGCCGGTGCCTTCGGTGCCCAGCAGGGTGGTTTCTGCGCGCATCTGGCGCATCTGCTGCGTCATGCCGCGCGACGCCACCATCGGCGTGTAGACCGTGCCCGGCGCGATGCAGTTGACGCGGATGCCGTCGCGGCCGTGATGCGCCGCCATCGCCCGGGTCAGCCCGATCACTGCCGCCTTCGATGTCGGGTACAGCAGGCTCGGATGTCCGGCCAGCAGTCCGGCGACCGAGGTGAGATTGACGATCGAGCCGCCGCCGCTTTTGATCATCTCCGGAATCGCGAACTTCGCCATCAGCATCATCGAGGCGACGTTGACGCGCATCGCCGAGTCCCAGGCGGCGACATCGACCTCGATGGCGTTGCCGCGCGGCCCGGTGATGCCGACATTGTTGACGAGAATGTCGAGCCGGCCCCACATCGCCATCGTGCGTGCCACGATCGCCTCGCAGGAGGCGGCATCGCTGACATCGCCTTCGACGATCTGCGAAGTGCCGCCCTCCGCCGCGATCAGTTTTGCGGTTGCTTCCGCCCACTCTGCCATGCTGTCGACCAGCGTCACCCGCGCGCCATGTCGCGCCAGCACCACGGCGGTGGCGCGGCCGTTGCCGATGCCCTCGCCGCGCGAACCGGCGCCGGTGACGATGGCGACCTTGCCGTTGAGGCGGCCGTCCCTGCGAATTGCATTCATAGGAAGAGTATTAGCGCGCCGGACGGCGCTGTCGCCAGCGTGAATCTTTTTGCAATGCGGTCAGCCGCGCTACTGCGCAGGCTCGAACATGCACTGCAGCGTCGGCTTGGCGATCCGGCTGAAGGTCGCGCTGATCATGGATTTTTTCGACGCCGGGATCCAGTCGTTCTCGATGGTCGGCACGCCGCGTTCGCTGATGCCGCGCAGCAGCGCCTCGCGCATGTCGCTGTCTTCCACGGTTGCCACCGCATGATCGTGCAAACAGGCGCAAACCGATTCCGGATGCGCCCAGCGCCCGACCATATGCGGCGCGCACAGCCGCACGAATTCACCGCGCTGGTCCGGCAGTTTCTTCCACGACCAGATCTGCGCCTGCGCCGCACTTCCCGTCACCGAACTTGCGAGGGTGGCGGCGAGAACGACGGCGGCAAATGTGCGAAGTCGGGTCATATTGACTACTTTTCTTGTTGTATCGTTTCGCGCGGTCGATCAGCGGGCGTAAGCAACCACCATCGGCGCGGCAGCGGTGATCACCGGCGAGCCGTTGTAAGCGAAGGTGCCGATGCCCGGCAGGTTACCGTCGGCCGAACCGGCCATCGAGGGACCCGCCAGGATGAAAGCGAAGGCGAGGATGAAGCTGAGGGTTCGCATGTGACGGTCTCCGGGTCGGCGGCGCTGTCCGCCGCGTCGTTGGCAAATGGATAACCAACAGCTGTTTCCGGACGTCTGCACCGAAAGCAGAAAACGGTTTCGTGGCACACAAGAATTGTTTCACGGCCACCGGGCCAACGACATATTGAGCGAAAAATCTGAGGATTTTCAGTCGAATGGCGGGAAAGCCGCGCCCTGCCGGTTGCCCGGAACACGATAAAATAACAGCAGCAATCCCGCAAAAATCGGCGTTTGATAACCGCCTCAATCAGCGGGCATCCGCGACCACGATCGGCGTCGGAGCGCTGATCAGCGGGGAGCCGTTGTAGGAAAAGGTGCCGATTCCCGGCAGGCTGCTATCGTTGCTGCCAGCCATCGACGGACCGGCCAGCATGAACGCGAAAGCGAGGATGAAGCTGAGAGTTCGCATCGGATGATCTCCATGAAGCATTTGCTCATGTGACGTCGTCATGCGCGGACCGGTTCGAACACCGCCAGTATTTCTTAACCGTCTCGCCCGGGAGAATTTTGGACCGCCTGAAGAATGCCCAGCTGTCGCACGCCGTTAATAAAATTGAACCAAAACATGGCTAAAGCGACTGTTGAGGGCGTGTGCAACCTTTTCAGGCGACGGCGCGTTGTGTTCAACTCCAGAAGAAGGATTGCAGCCGTGGGAACCAACAGCACGCCTGGGAGCGACGAGGCTCCCGCCGGTGCATCCGGACGCCCCCTGATCTCAAATCCGCGCCCGCCCGCCAAATGCCAGGGCGCGATGTCGCAGCAGGGCTTCGGCGCCCATGGCAATGAATGCTATCCGCAGAAACTGGTGCAGTTGGTCGGCTATCGCGACCCGCAGGCTCTTATTGACGCCCAGACCGAAGCCTGGGAGCGACTGCGGCTGAAACGCGCGACGGACCAGGCGGCGGAATAGCCTACTAGACGAACTCGCCGCATTTCTGGATGGCCGCGTCGGCCTGCCCCCACGGCATGATCGGAACCGACGACGTCGAATTCTTCGGCGATCCCTCGATGATGCGATCCGAATAGACCATGTAGACCAGCACGTTTCGCTTGGCGTCGCAGCCGCGCACGATCTGCATCTTCTTGAAGAACAGCGAGCGGCGCTGGCGGAACATGTCGTCGCCCTGCTCCATCTTGCCCTTGAACTTGATCGGGCCGATCTGGCGGCAGGCCAGCGAGATGTCCGAGACTTCCTCGGCCAGCCCCAGCCATCCCTTGAAGCCGCCCTTTTCCGGCACGGTGAAGTGGCAGGCGACGCCTTCGACTTCGGGATCATCCACGCCGTAGGTGGCGAGCTTGTCGTTCGGGCTCAGCCACTTGAACACGGTGGAGCGGCGGAAGATCAGGTCCGGCTCATCAGCCGCATGCGCCGGGGTGGCCAAAAGCGCAGCGAACGCGAGCAGCGACAGCACGCCGTGCGAGAGTACACCGCGCCTGAAAAACCGGGCCGGGACGCAGGAACCATCGAATGTCATGCAACTCTCCGTGAGCAGGCCCAGTATCTAGTAATTCCAGCGCGATTCGGAAGCCGCCGTACCGCGCTGTTAATTTTATGTGAGGCTTTTTTGCTACGCTGCCCGCGCAATCGTCGGTAGCCGGATATCTCGCGCTGGTGAACCCATTTCGCGTCTGCGAGACAAATGTTTTTAGACGGATTCGAGGGTATCGGACGTGAGCGCACTTCAGGTTTCGGTTGGTTCGTCGAGCAAAAGTCGTTTTCTGGGCAGCACCGTTTTTTCAAGCAGGTTTTTGCGGATCGCCCTGCTGACGATGGCCGGGCTCGCCGGCACGGCTTCAGCCGATGCCGCCGTGTTCTGGTCGGACGAAGATCCGATGGTGATGACGCAGCCAATGCCGCCCGCGCCGCCACCGCGGCAGAAGAAGCCGCGCCGCGCCGCCACCTACAAACTGGAAAAGCCAGCCAGGGAAACCGCCAAGCCGATCGGCCCGCTGGTGATCGCGATCTCGATCGACCGGCAGACGCTCAAGCTCTACGACGCCAACGGCCTGTTCGCGGAAACCCCGATCTCGACCGGCATGCGCGGCCATTCGACGCCGATGGGCGTGTTCAGCGTCATCCAGAAAAACAAATGGCACCGCTCCAACATCTACAGCGGCGCGCCGATGCCTTACATGCAGCGCATCACCTGGTCGGGGATCGCCATGCACGCCGGTGTGCTGCCGGGCTATCCGGCGTCGCATGGCTGTATCCGCATGCCGATGGCCTTTGCTGCCAAAATGTGGGGCTGGACCCGGATGGGCGCGCGGGTGGTGATCACCCCCGGTGAAATCTCGCCGTCGGAATTTTCGCACCCGCTGCTG
Source organism: Nitrobacteraceae bacterium AZCC 2146 (assembly GCA_036924855.1). Taxonomy (NCBI): domain Bacteria; kingdom Pseudomonadati; phylum Pseudomonadota; class Alphaproteobacteria; order Hyphomicrobiales; family Nitrobacteraceae; species Nitrobacteraceae bacterium AZCC 2146. Next base: position 568,484 of record JBAGRP010000001.1, on the reverse strand, counting down.
ATCGCGCACAAGCCTGAGCCGGCGCCAACGGCGACGATTGAAGCGAAAGACACGCCGCCGACCGCGAAAGCCGACAAGGCCGTGCCCGCTGCGGATGCGAAACCGGCGATGTCGTCCGCGAGCCTGGAGCTGAAACCCGCTCTGGAGGCGGAGCGGGCAAAGACCGTATCCGACGCCAAACGCGACCAGACCCAGACCGCCGACGCCAGCGGCGTCATGGCGCCGCCTGCAAAGTCCGCGATCATATCGGACGCATCTCCTGCGAAGGCGGACAATACCGTAAGGGTAACGCGGCGCGACGTCGATGAAGCCGCGGCAAAGATCATTGAGCTCTCGGTTCCCGAAGCAAAACCTTCCGAGCCTGCGCCAAGCGAAACGGTCAAGGCCGCAGCCAGCAATCCGCCAGTGAGCGCGCCGGACGTGAAGAAGGATGAGACGCGCCCGGCCGACGCCGGCAAGGCTGCGGCCGTGCCGAGCATCGATCCCTCGCCTGCCGTGGCAGCAGCGCCGAAGCGCAGCGGCCAGATCGCCGTGCTGGTCAGCCGCAAGGACGGCAAACTCTACGTGCGGCAGAACTTTGCGCCGCTGTTCGACGTGCCCATCACCATCGCCGCGAGCGACCGTCCATTCGGTACCCACGTCTTCACCGCCCGCACCGACAAGGATGACGCCAAAGCGTTGCACTGGTCGGCGGTATCGCTACCCGCGGTGCCGCGCCGCAGCGACGAAGACGACAGCGCGACGCGCCGCCGCAAATCCACCGGCGCCATCGAGATGAAAACAACACCGCTGCCCAACAGCGCCGCCGAAGCGCTCGACCGCCTGACGATACCGGCGGACGCGATGGCACGCATTACCGACGTGCTGGCTAGCGGTAGTTCGATCATCGTCTCCGACCAGGGCATCCGCGCCGGCGGTGAAACCGGCGAAGGTACCGAATTCGTGGTGCCGCTGCGCTAGGCTTCCCGGCGAATCGGCGATTGGGGATAAGGACGGTTGCCGTGGCGGTGCGGCCGCAAATCACGCTATGCTCGCGCAACGAACCAATCGTTCATCGAGTCGGGTTGCGCCCCCCCCGGGGTCGCGAACCCGGGATTGAACTTCAGTTCAAGGGGAACACGATGCGCATTGCAGCAGGTCTGATTTTCGCGGGTGCGGTTTCGCTGTGTGCGGCGGGTGCCTTCGCGCAAGCGCCGAAAGCGGGCGCAACACCACCGGCGCCGGCTGCCGCTCCCGCGCCTCCTCCGGCACCGGCCAAATCGACCTGCGCCAATCCGGACGCGCTCGGTGTCAGCCGCGTCGTCGAGATCGATACCACCGGTGGCCCTGGCTTCGGCTTCGAGCATTTCAAGCAGCTGGATTTCCTGCGCGACAAGGAAGTCGTGCTGACCTTTGACGACGGCCCGTGGCAGACCACGACGCCGACGGTGCTGAAGGCGCTGGCCGACGAATGCACCAAGGGCGTCTTCTTCCCGATCGGCAAGCACGCCACCTATTATCCGGAAGTACTGAAGGCCGTCGTTGCCGCCGGCCACACTGTCGGTGCGCATACCTGGTCGCACGCGGCATTGACCAGCAAGAAGCTCAACGAACAGCAGCGCAAGGACGAAATCGAAAAGGGTTTCAGCGCGGTGAAGTGGGCGCTCGGCGCCTCGCCGTCGCCGTTCTTCCGCTTCCCGGCGCTGCAGCACCCGCCAGAAATGGTCACCTATCTCGGCACCCGCAACATCGCGATCTTCTCCTGCGACATCGACTCCTTCGACTTCAAGGCCCACAAGTCCGATCAGGTCATCACCAATGTGATGACCAAGCTCGACAAGCTCGGCAAGGGCATCATCCTGATGCACGACTTCCAGAAGCACACGGCGGAAGCCCTGCCGACGTTGCTGCGCAAGCTCAAGGCCGGCGGCTACAAGGTGGTGCTGATGAAGGCCAAGGCGCCGGTGCAGACCATCGCGTCCTATGACGAAGGCCTCGTCAAGGACGTCAAGCTGCCGACCGTCAGCACGCGCCCGCTCAACAGCGTGGTGCAGACGATCTCGGAATAGCAGTCGACGATCATCTCGATGTCAGTATTGCGTATCCATGGCTATGTGATCGTCTCGGCGGAAGGCATGCTCGCCGACGCCCACGGCGTAATGCCCGACACATTGAAATTCCCCGGCGATCAGCAGTTCTTTACGGCAGCGCTGGATCACGCCGATCTGATCGTGCACGGCAAGTATTCCGCCGAGGACCAGCCCAACTCGCCAAAGCGAAAGCGGGTCGTTCTCAGCCGGGCGATCGAGACCATCGCGCCCGATCCGGAGAACGGCAAGGCGACGCTGTGGAATCCGGCCGGCGCGTCCTTTGAGGACGCCTGCGACCATGCCGGCATCAAAGCCGGCACCGTCGCGGTCATCGGCGGCCCCGCCGTGTTTGAAATGTTCTTCGATCGCTTCGATGTGTTCTGGCTGTCGCAGGCACCGCATCTGCACCTGCCCGATGGTGAGCCGTGTTTCCCCGGCGTTCCCGCGCAATCGCCGCAGGCCATTCTCGCCAGCCATGGCCTGAGCGCGCGCGAAGTCCAGATCCTCGACGCCATCAACGACGTCAGCGTTACTGCCTGGCGGCGCACTTAAACCAGACGCTGTTTACAAAGCGGTCGACGCGTGACTGACGCTTTAAGTCAAGAATGCCTCCTGGAGGGAGGCAGGATTGAGTCGCGGCGACCTGAGCGAAACGCCCGAGGCATTGCGCTCGTCTTCTACCTCACGCCCGGCGAAGCCGGCGGATTCGAGGCAGCGAGACAACTAGCGAGAAATAGCTATAGCTTCATGTCTTTTTACCTTTGCGTACTTTCGCTCGAGTACCCGTGGGCGCTTTCTTCTTCAATTTGAGCTGATTGTAATCAACAGCGGCACGGACGAGATTTTTGAGAGCAGGCGCATCGATCTTATCGCCCTCGAAAAAATCGATCGCTCGCCACACCTTGCCTTCGAGGCCCGCGTTGAAGAGCTTGTCGGGATCCGGCAGCTTCGCCCCGTGGGCAAAGGTCAGCTTCACCTTCTCCTTGTGGGCGTTGCCGACCACGATGATTCCGTCGCGAGACCACACCGGGCTTCCCATCCACTTCCATTCCTCGATGATCTCCCGGTCGGCCGCAAGGATGCTCTTGCGGATGCTGGCGAAGATTTTGCCACGCCAGTCTGTGAGTTCTGCGATCAGCTGGTCGATACGTTGCGTTGGATTCATTGGATCTTTATGCCTCGAGGCAGGCACCGTTTCGACAGGACCTGGGCTTTGAATTGTGCCGGCGTCAATCTATCCGCGCCAAGACCTGCTCCAGATTCGCAAAGAACTTCTGCCACCCGTATTTGGCGCCCTGGTAGGCCTGCTGCTGATCCGGCCGGAAGCCCGACTGCTCCATGCGCAGGTGGGTCCCCGTGCTCGTAGGGGTGAGAGTCCAGGTGACGACACTCTCGAGACCATAGGCCGCCCACGTGTACGACAGCGTTTTGTTCGGCTCGACTGCCAGGACCTGACAGTCGACAGCGCCCCAGTCTGCACGAAGATTGAAACGGTGGTCCGCGACAGGCTTGAAATCGTTTTTCATCAGCCACTCCTCGATCAGGTGTGGTTGCGTGAGCGCGCGCCAGATCTTTTCCGGCGGATAAGGGATTTCTCGTTCGACAATGACGGAAAGCGTTTCGGTCGCGGGTTTGCTCATTGATCCATCCTTTTGAGTAGATCTTCGAGGTGGTCGAACCGGCTCTGCCAGAAGCCGGCCATTTGGCTTGTCCAGTCGACCAGCGGGGCTAAGGCGCCAAGCTGCGCGCTATAGTGCGTCTGGCGACCTTCGTGGCGGTCGCGCACCAACCCGGCCTGCCTCAGGACCCCGAGATGCTTTGAGACGGCCGGTTGCGAGACCCCGGACTGAGCTGTCAGGGCCCCCACTGTCTGCTCTCCTTCGCGGCACAGTCGTTCGAAGAGAGCCCGCCGAGTCGGATCGGCGAGCGTTCTGAAGAGCACATCGTGAGCGTTCGGCATTTAGGATCGATAACCCGCTGGTTATTGATTTACGTATAACCACCGAGATATGTGTGCGTCAAGCGGGAACGTGGAGCGCGCGGCTCACGATGGCAGCGGCTCGCCGGCCTGCTCCCGGACAATGTACTCGGCGTACCAGTCCGGCCAGTTCGCATCGTGCTGGCCGCCGGTCCGCTTCTCGTGCTCGCCGTGCGCGGCCCCCGCACGTCGGAGCGCGGCGGCGAGTTCAGTCGATGAGGTGAATGTCGTGCCGTTGGTGTCCACCCGTCCGGGCAATCGCGCGGTGACCTCCTGGAACAGCCAGCCGTTGCCGTCCGGATCTCTGAACGAGGCGTACGAGCGATAGCTGCCGTGGTCGGGATCCGGACCGCTAACGCGGAGCCGCCCAAACAAATAGGGCTCGTCCCTGCCAGCGTACACGTCGCCGGCGTGGTGGAATACGTCGCTGATCTCGACGCCGCGACCGAACAGCTCGCTGCGGGCGGCCTCGATGTCGGAGACGATCAGGTACAATCCCTGGGCGGAGCCGGGGACCGCCGCGGTGACGTTCTTGCCGAAGATGACCGAGCCCGGCGAGCCCCGAGGTGTGAACTGGATCACGCGGAAGTCGTCACCAGATGCGAAGTCGGCGTCGAGCCTCCACCCGAGGCTCGCGTAGAACGCCTTCGCGCGATCGATATCCGAGACAGGGATGACGACGAGCTCGAGCTTCATGTCGACCGTCGGCGCCTTCGGGGTCTCAATCGCGGTTGTCTCGGTTCGTTCCTCGATGTTTGTCATGGTTCTCTCCTTGATGTTCAGGAGGGGCGACGCACGCAGCGTGCGCCGTGTTTTCTCAGATCGATTGACGCAGTGACCTGAACGCGGCTCTGACCTCCGCTGAAAAGCTCCGGCTCCTCCCACGCGGCGAAGTGCCCGCCCTGCTCGGCCTCGTGGAAGTAGATCAGGTTGCGATAAGCGCGCCGGGCCCATGTCTCCGGGGCTTGGTAGTTCTCCCGGAAAGACCGTGATGGCCACCGGGAGCGAAATATCACCGGTCTTCTCCGTGTCCGCAAGAGCGGGACTGCGTCCGCCGCCTGTATTCGTAGGATCCGAGAACTTAGTGGCCGCCGCGGCGGGGCAAGGGAGCGCGCTGCCGTCGTTGCGAGTCCTACACCTCAGTATAGGCGTTCTGCACTCTTGAACCGCGGCCGATACCGGCGATGATGAACAGGCCGCCGATCAGCGACAGGTTCTTCAGCGCGTGGATCATGTTGTTCCTGGCTTCGGGGCCGGTCTGGTTCCAGAAGTCATGGAAGTAGAAGGTGGCGGCGATCACGAACAGTACCAGCAGCAAAGCGAAGAATCGCGCACCGACATTCAGCGCGATCAGGATTCCGCCGATCAGTTCGACCGCGCCGGCGGCGATCGCCAGCATCTGCTTCATCTCCATGCCGGTCAGCGTCTGCAACTGCGTCACATAAGGCGTCAGCATGTCGGGGATGACGACCTTGCTTGCGATCATGTCAGCCGTCCCGGCGAGATCGAAAAACTTCGATGCGCCGGATGCAATGAAGATCACGGCGAACAGAATGCGCCCGAAAGTAATAAAAGCTGGCATGGTCGGCCTCACTGCTATGCAATCGATACGGATCGAAATGATCAGCGAGTATGATCGTTCCCCGTGAGGTTTTCAAACGATCATATGGACAGTAATTTCGCGCAAAGCGAGGTTTTGATCCATGCGCTACAGGCGCTGACCTAACCTCGCCCCGCCGCGCGAAGCTTTGCATCACGCGGCGGGGCCGAGGGAAACAAGATACAACCCTAGCCGAACAGGCTCGGCTGCGGACGAGTGGCCCGTTCCTGCGCTTCCACGGCGGCCACCGCCGTCATGTTGAGGATGCCGCGCGCCGTCACCGACGGCGTCAGGATATGCGCCGGACGTGACGGACCGATCAGGATCGGGCCGACCGGCAGTGCATCCGCCAGCACCTTGATCATCTGATACGCGACATTGGCGGTATCGAGGTTCGGCATGATCATGACATTGGCGACGCCTTCCAGCTTGGAATGCGGCAGAACCAGTTTTCGCGCCGCAGCGGACAGTGCGGTGTCGCCCTGCATTTCGCCGTCGGCCTCGATCTCAGGATGCTTTTCGCGCAGCACCGCGGCGGCGCGGCGCATCTTCCTCGAGGACTCGGTGTCGTAGCTGCCGAAGTCCGAATGCGACACGAAGGCGATCTTCGGCTTGATGTTGAAGCGCTGCACATGGATCGCGGCCAGTGCGGCGACTTCCGCGAGTTCCTCCGCGGTCGGGTTCGACCGCACCTGCGTATCCGCGATGAAGTACGCGCCCTTGCTGGTGATCATCAGCGCCAGTGCAGCAAAGTCGCTGACCCCCGGCAGGAAGCCGATGATCTCGCGGACATGGCGCAGATGGCTCATGTAGCGGCCTTCGACGCCGCAGATCATGGCATCGGCTTCGCCACGCACCACCGAGAGCGCCGCGATCACTGTTGCATTGGTGCGAACCACCGTGCGCGCTGCATCCGGCGTGACGCCGTGGCGTCCGGCGACGTCGATGTAGGACTGCACGAAGGAGCGGTAGCGCGGATCGTCCTCGGGATTGATGAGGTCGAAATCCTTGCCGGCGCGGATCGCCAGGCCAAAGCGCTTGATGCGCGCTTCCACCACCGACGGACGTCCCACCAGAATCGGCCGCGCCAGCTTTTCTTCCAGCACCACCTGGGTTGCGCGCAGCACGCGCTCGTCTTCGCCCTCGGCGTAGATCACGCGCACCGGCTGGGTCTTCGCTTTTGCGAACACCGGCTTCATTACCAGGCCGGAGCGGAAGGCGAAGCGCTCGAGCGTCGCGGCATAGTCGTCGAAATTCGCAATGGGCCGCGACGCCACGCCGGAGTCCATCGCCGCTTTCGCCACGGCCGGCGCGATGCGCAGGATCAGGCGGGGATCGAACGGGCTCGGAATCAACGAGCCCGGACCGAAGCCCTGGGTCTCGCCGCTGTCAAAACCGGGGGCGACCGCATCCGACGGCGGGTCCTGCGCCAGCTGCGCGATGGCATCGACCGCCGCGTGCTTCATCGCCTCGTTGATCGCGGTGGCGCCGACATCGAGCGCGCCGCGGAAAATGAACGGGAAGCACAGCACGTTGTTGACCTGGTTCGGAAAGTCCGAACGCCCGGTGCAGATCATCGCGTCCGGCCGCGCCTTGCGGGCCTCGTCCGGCATGATTTCCGGATTCGGATTGGCCAGCGCCATCACCAGCGGCTTGTCCGCCATCTGCTTGACCATGTCTTGCGTCAGCACATTGGGCGCGGACAGGCCCAGAAAAATATCGGCGCCGGGGATGACTTCAGCCATCACGCGCTTGTCGGTCTTCTGCGCATAGACCGCCTTCCAGCGGTCCATCGTCGTGTTGCGGCCTTCATGGACGACGCCGTCGATGTCGCAGACCCAGATGTTCTTGCGCTGCGCGCCGAGCGACACCAGCAAATTCAGGCAGGCGATCGCCGCGGCACCGGCGCCGGAGCAGACGATCTTGACGTCCTTCAGCTTCTTGCCGTTCAGCAGCAGCGCGTTCTTGATGGCGGCGCCGACGATGATGGCAGTGCCATGCTGGTCGTCGTGGAACACCGGGATCTTCATGCGCTCCTTGAGCTGCGCCTCGATCTCGAAACACTCCGGCCCCTTGATGTCCTCAAGGTTGATGCCGCCGAAAGTCGGCTCCAGCGCAGCGACGGTTTCGACCACGCGCTCGATGGTGTCGGCAGCGATCTCGATGTCGAACACATCGATGCCGGCGAATTTCTTGAACAGAACCGCCTTGCCTTCCATCACCGGTTTCGACGCCAGCGGGCCGATATTGCCGAGCCCGAGCACGGCGCTGCCGTTGGAGACCACCGCCACCAGATTGGCGCGGATCGTCAGCGTCGCCGCCTCCTTGGGATCGGCGGCAATCGCCAGACAGGCAGCCGCGACGCCCGGCGAATAGGCCAGCGCCAGATCGCGCTGGTTGGCGAGCGGCTTGATCGCCTGGATCTCGAGTTTGCCGGGGCGCGGAAGACGATGATAGGCCAGCGCCGCGGAGCTGAGATCTTCAGAATAGGATGACATGGACGCTCCCGCGCTTCCGACTTCGAATGTGTGCTTGTTGGTGAACTAGATCAGATCAGTTTTCCGGCAGATTGAGCCGGATGTGTAGTTCGCGCAACTGCTTCGGCGTGACGTCGGACGGCGCCCCCATCAGCAGGTCTTCGGCGCGCTGGTTCATCGGAAACAGCGAGATCTCGCGCAGGTTGTTGGTGCCGCAGAGCAGCATCACAATGCGATCGACACCGGCGGCCATGCCGCCATGCGGCGGCGCGCCGTACTGGAACGCGCGATACATGCCGCCGAAGCGTTCGACCACGTCGCTCTCGCCATAGCCGGCGATCTCGAACGCCTTCACCATCGCATCCGGGCGATGGTTGCGGATACCGCCCGACGCGATCTCGTAGCCGTTACAGGTGATGTCGTACTGGAACGCGTTGATGGTCAGCGGATCCTTGCTGGTCAGCGCATCCATGCCACCCTGCGGCATCGAGAACGGGTTGTGCGAGAAGTCGATCTTCTTGTCGTCCTCGTTGTATTCGTACATCGGGAAATCGACGATCCACGCGAGCTCAAAGCGCTCCTTGTCGATCAGGCTCAAGTCCTCGCCGAGCTTGGTGCGCGCCAGCCCCGAGAACTTGTAGAACTTGGCGGGATCGCCGGCGACGAAAAACGCGGCGTCGCCAGCCTTCAGACCCAGCGCCACGCGGATCGCCTCGGTGCGCTCCGGACCGATGTTGTTGGCGAGCGGGCCCGCGCCCTCGCCGCTTTCCCGCCACATGATGTAGCCAAGGCCGGGCTGGCCTTCGCCCTGCGCCCAGGAATTCATCCGGTCACAGAACGCACGGCTGCCACCACCCGGTCCGGGGATCGCCCAGACCTGGTTCTTGTCGTCTTCCAGCATCCGCGCGAACACCTTGAAGCCGGAGCCGCGGAAGTGTTCGGAAACGTTCTGCATTTCGATCGGGTTGCGCAGGTCGGGCTTGTCGCTGCCGTACTTGCGCAAGGAATCCGCATAAGCGATGCGCGGCCAGTTATGGGTGACCGGCTTGCCCTTGGCGAACTCCTCGAACACGCCGGTGATCACCGGCTCGACGGCGGCGAACACGTCTTCCTGCTCGACAAAACTCATTTCGAGATCGAGCTGGTAGAACTCGCCCGGCAGCCGGTCGGCGCGCGGATCTTCGTCGCGGAAACACGGCGCGATCTGGAAGTAGCGGTCGAAGCCGGACATCATCAAGAGCTGCTTGTACTGCTGCGGCGCCTGCGGCAGCGCGTAGAAGCGGCCGGGATGAATCCGGGACGGCACCAGGAAGTCGCGCGCGCCTTCCGGCGACGATGCCGTCAGGATCGGGGTCTGGAATTCGAAGAAGCCCTGCTCCTTCATCCGCTTGCGCATCGAGTCGACGATCGCGCCGCGGGTCATGATGTTCTGGTGCAGTTTTTCGCGGCGCAGGTCGAGGAAGCGGTACTTCAGCCGGATGTCCTCGGGATATTCCTGATCGCCAAACACCGGCAGCGGCAATTCCGCCGCGGCGCCCAGCACCTCAATGGAAGTGACATAGATCTCCACCTCGCCGGTGGGCAGATCGGCGTTCTCGGTCCCGTCGGGCCGGCGCCGCACCTTGCCGTCGATACGGACCACCCACTCCGAGCGCAGTTTCTCGGCATCCTTGAACGCCGGCGAATCCGGATCGGCGACGCATTGCGTCAGGCCGTAATGGTCGCGCAGGTCGATGAACAGCACGCCGCCATGGTCGCGAATGCGGTGGCACCAGCCGGAGATGCGGACGGTCTGGTCGATATGGCTGTCGCGGAGCGCGCCGCAGGTGTGAGACCGGTAGCGATGCATGAAAATCCTGGAAGGGCGTCAGAGGGCGGAATCGGTTCGCGGCCAAGCGCGAAGCGCAGGGTTTACCCGACCGGACCCGGCGCGGCAACCGAGCGCCGGTGGTCACAGCATCCCGGAAAAGCATGATCGGCCGTGCGCCGGCGACATCCCACGCGCAGCGTGCATTGCACGCTCAAGCAAGCGGAAACCCATCACGCACGCAGTGCGGGAAGTCTATGACATTGCGCGCCTATGTGCATTTTGCTGCGCTGCATATAGCCGGTATCGAGGTGCTGAAGACGCGGGTATTCCAACACCAAATCAAAGGCTTAAGGCGGTATTTTATTAAAAATTTACGAAACGTTGACCACCTCGCATTCACTGTGGGGGCGTGAACCCTGCCCGTTTTGAAGGCAGGCGCTTCAACTGGAACTTGCTGCTCATTCTGATTGCCTTGCCGATTGCCTTGCCGCGCTCCTTCCGCCGTCGCCCTTGCCGGTCGGAAATCGCGGCCCCGAACAGCCGAGGATCATTTCGTGCTCGCCAGATATTCGATCAGCACCAAGCTGTTTGTCATCGTCGCATTTCTGTTTCTGGTGATCGCGATCATCGGCAGTCTCGCCTTTGTCGAGATGCGTGCCATCAATGCAGCGACCCAGGACATCCAGAAGCAGTGGCTACCGAGCGTGCGCTGGATCGGCGAGATGCGGGTGCAGTCGGCGCGGTTTCGTGCCGTGCTGCGCGATCACCTGATCGTCGCGGATGCCGACCGACCGGATGTCGACAAGAACCTCGCGGCCCGCAAGGCCGACTTCGAGAAGGCCGCGAAGGCGTTTCAGCCGTTAATATCCTCGCCTGCCGAGCGCGAACTCGCCGACAAGCTCGACGCGCAATGGAAAGAGTTCATCGGCGGGTCGACCGACGTGCAAACGCTCGCCACCAAGGGCGATCTGGCCGCGGCCAAGGACATCAACGCCAAAAAGGTCGTTCCAGTCGGCCGCGCGATGGACGCGACGTTGGCGAAGCTCGTCGAATTGAACGACAAGGGTGCGGAGGTCGCCGGCACGACGGCCGAGGACACCTATTCCAGCGCTGTCCGCATGATGATCGCCCTGCTCGGCGCCGCCGTCGTGCTCGGCCTCGGCTCGGCGATCTATCTGGTGCGCGACATCGCGCGCGGCATTGCCTCGATCCTGAAGCCGATGGGTCAACTGACATCGGGCGAATTGTCGGCGGAGATTCCCCATCGGGGCGAAACCACCGAGATCGGCCGGATCGCCAGCGCGCTGCAGATCTTCAAGGATGCGCTGATCGCCAAGCGCACCGCCGATGAAGCGGCCGGCGCGGAGTCGGCCGTGAAGAGCGCGCGCGCCGAAACCATCAGCAAGGCGACTCGGGATTTCGAGGCGATGATCGGCGAACTCGTCGGGTCGCTGTCCTCCGCCTCGACCGAACTGGAAGCCTCGGCGACGACGCTGACCAGGACCTCGGACGTGACGATGTCACTGTCCGGCTCGGCCGCGTCGGCTTCGCATATGGTGTCGGACAACATCCAGTCGGTCGCCGCCGCCACCGAGGAGATCACCTCCTCGGTCAACGAGATCGGTCGCCAGGTCCACGAATCCAATCGCATCGCCAGCACCGCCGTGCTGCAGGCCGAGAAGACCAATCAGAGCATCGCCAAACTGTCCGAAGCGACCGCACGCATTGATGACGTCGTCAAGCTGATCACCGCGGTGGCCGAGCAGACCAACCTGCTGGCGCTCAACGCGACCATCGAAGCCGCCCGCGCGGGCGAAGCCGGCCGCGGCTTTGCGGTGGTTGCCGCCGAGGTCAAGGCCCTGGCGTCGCAGACCGCGAGGGCCACCGACGAGATCAGCGCCCAGATCGCCGGTATGCAGGCGGCCAGCGCCGACACCGTCGTCACCATCAAGGAGATCGGCTCGACCATCACGCTGATCTCGGAAGTATCCTCCGCGATCGCAGCAGCGGTCGAAGAGCAAGGCGCGGCAACGCAGGAGATCGCCCGCAACGTGCAGCAGTCGGCGCAATTGAGCACCCAGGTCGCCAACGAGGTCACCGAGGTCAGCCGCGGCGCCAGCGAGACCGGCTCGGCGTCCAGCCAGGTGCTGTCGGCGGCGCAGTCGCTGTCGATCGAAAGCAACCGCCTGAAGAGCGAGGTCGACAAGTTCCTCAGCACCGTGCGCGTAGCCTAGCACTACTTTGGCAGATTTTTGCGATTGATGGGCGCAACTGGATTCCCGAATCAGATTTTCAATGATTCATAGGTGGTCGGCTTTTGGAGGGCCGATCATGGTGGACACGAGGTCGAAGTGGGAAGACGAGCTTGGACGCTGGCTCAAACCATTCCTGGATCGCTTAGGTCACAAGGCCCGGCGGCGGATGTGTCCGCTGTATGTTTCGGGACTGATTGGACCGGGCGATCGCAAGAGCGTCCAGCCGATGGCGGCGCGGCTGGCACCGAACGACTATGATCAGTTGCACCATTTCATCGCTGATGGCGTCTGGGATGCAGCGCCATTGGAGTCAGAATTGCTTGTTCAGGCCGATCGCCTCGTCGGCGGCAAAGATGCAGTGCTGGTCATCGACGACACAGCGATGCCGAAGAAGGGCGATCGTTCGGTTGGTGTCGCTCCGCAATATGCCTCGTCTCTCGGCAAGACGGCCAATTGCCAAACATTGGTGTCGCTGACGCTTGCGCGGGGTGAAGTGCCGGTAATGGTGGCATTACGTCTCTTCATTCCGGAGAGTTGGACGAGCAACCCGGTGCGTTTGAAGGGTGCGGGCGTTCCAGTCGAGCACCGCGCAGCACGGACCAAGCCAGAGATCGCCTTGGCGGAGATCGATCGCGTGATGGCAGCCGGTACGCGCTTCGGCTGTGTGCTGGCGGATGCCGGTTACGGCCTCAGCGCGCCGTTCCGTCAGGGGCTCACGACACGCGGCCTGGCCTGGGCCGTCGGGATCCCTCGTCACCTGAAGGTGTATCCGGTCGGGGTTAAACTGATCTGGCCGGTTGCCGGTCGGGGCCGTCCCCGCAAGCGGCACATTCCGGATATCCTATCGAGGGCGGCCGAAGAGATGCTGGCCAATGCCAAGTGGCAAAATGTAAGTTGGCGAAACGGTACCAAGGGTCGGCTGGAAGCTCGCTTCGCCGGTGTTCGCGTGCGGATCGCCGATGGGCCACCACAGCGGATCAAGGACATGGGCCAGCAGCATCTTCCGGGGGACGAAGCCTGGCTCATCGGCGAACACAGGACGTCGGGAGAGAAGAAATATTATCTCGCCAATCTGCCGGCCAAGACGAAGCTGCGCACGTTAGCTGCCACGATCAAAGCCCGATGGATTTGCGAACAGGCCCATCAGCAGTTGAAAGAGGAACTCGGGCTTGATCACTTCGAGGGAAGATCCTGGCAAGGCCTCCATCGTCACGCGCTCATGACCATGATCGCCTACGCATTCCTCCAGCATCGCCGTCTCGCACAAGCGGGGCGGAAAAAAAAGAATCAACGGTCCACCGCCTCAGCCGAGCCTGCCGGCCGTACGCCAAGCCATCGTCGATCTCATCGTTCAACCACGCCCTCACCGATGCCCGTACTGCAGAAGACAAATCGGAAAAAAGCAGCTGCGTGAATAAATCTGCCAAAGTAGTGCTAGGCCGCGCTTACTTAACCTCTCCCCGCTCTGCGCGGGGAGAGGTCGCGCGCTCTTGCGCGCGGGTGAGGGGCCGGCACAAACATCAACACATCGTCGGCATTCGCGGATCGCAAGAGCCCCTCACCCCGGCCCTCTCCCCGCAAGAGCGGGGCGAGGGAGCCCCTGCCGTTGCCGCGCCTGCGCTTGTCGACTTCGACCAGCATAGCGCCGCGGACGGTTGCCAATTTTGCGGCAAATCCCCATCTTGGGGCCATGACAATCCAGTTCCCGTTCGACAACAGCTACGCCACCCTGCCCGCCAACTTCTTTGCGCGGGTGGCGCCGACGCCGGTGGTCGCGCCGCGGCTGATCAAGCTGAACCGGCCGCTCGCGGTACAGCTCGGCATCGATCCGGACTGGCTGGCCAGCCCGGAGGGCGTCGAAGTGCTCGCCGGCAAGCGGGTGCCGGATGGCGCCGATCCGCTGGCGATGGCCTATGCCGGGCACCAGTTCGGCCATTTCGTAGCGCAGCTCGGCGATGGCCGCGCCATCCTGCTCGGCGAGGTCGTCGACCGCGACGGCGTCCGGCGCGACATCCAGCTCAAGGGCTCCGGCCCGACGCCGTTTTCCCGACGCGGCGATGGCCGCGCGGCGCTGGGTCCCGTCTTGCGCGAATACATCGTCAGCGAAGCGATGGAAGCGCTGGGCATCCCGACCACGCGCTCGCTCGCCGCCGTCGTCACCGGCGAGAAGGTGCAGCGCGAAACCATGCTGCCCGGCGCGGTGCTGACCCGCATCGCCGCCAGCCACATCCGCGTCGGCACCTTTCAGTATTTCGCCGCGCGCGAGGATATCGCAGGCCTGCGCAGCCTGGCCGATCATGCCATCGCCCGGCACTATCCCGACACAGCAAACGCCGAGTATCCCTACCGCGCGCTGCTCGACGGCGTGATTGCCCGCCAGGCCAAACTGGTGGCGCGCTGGCTGCTGGTCGGCTTCATCCATGGCGTGATGAACACCGACAACAGTTCGGTGTCCGGCGAGACCATCGACTACGGCCCCTGCGCCTTCATGGACGCCTATGATCCCGCCATGGTGTTCAGTTCGATCGACGAGCAGGGCCGTTACGCCTATGCCAACCAGCCGCGCATCACGCTGTGGAATCTGACGCGCTTTGCGGAGACGCTGCTGCCGTTGATCGCCGACGACCAGAAGGCGGCGATCGAAATCGCACAAGCATCGCTCGGCGAATTCGCGGAAATTTTTGACACCGCCTATCAGGCCGGCATGCGCCAGAAGCTCGGGCTGTTCACAGCCCACCCCGACGATCCCATGCTGGCGCAGGACCTGCTGGCCGCGATGGCCGCCAACCAGGCAGACTTCACCCTGACCTTCCGCCGGCTCGGTGATGCCGCCCTCGATCCCACGAACGACGCGGCCGTGGGATCCCTGTTCGCCGATCCCGCGGCCTATGACGCCTGGGCCGTCAGCTGGCGCGCCCGGCTAGCCTCCGAGCCGCAGGACGCCGCCACGCGCCATCAGGCGATGCAGGCGGTCAACCCGGCCTTCATTCCGCGCAATCACCGCGTCGAGGCCGTGATCCAGGCCGCTACGAACGACGACTACGCGCCGTTCGAAGAACTGCTGGCGGTGCTCGCCAAACCGTTCGAGGACCAGCCAAAGCTGGCGGATTACGCCAATCCGCCGGAGCCGCACCAGCGGGTCTTGCAGACCTTTTGCGGCACCTGATTCAGCCGTATTCACTTCGTACAAGGGGCAAATTTGCTGGAATACCCTTGACTCAACAGCCTTTTCGGCCGAACGCCATCGTCAAAAGCGTTATGGACCGTTCATGGAACTGATTACCACCACCGCCCAGCTCACCGCCGCCTGCGAACGGCTCGCCCAGCATCCCGTTATCACCGTCGATACGGAATTCCTGCGCGAAACCACCTATTACCCCCTGCTCTGCGTGGTCCAGATGGCCAGCGCCGAGGATGCGCTGGTGATCGACACGCTGGCCGACGGCATCGACCTCAAGCCGTTCTTCGACCTGATGGCAAATGAGGCCGTGCTGAAGGTGTTCCATGCTGCCCGGCAGGACATCGAAATCGTCTGGCACCGTGCCGGCATCGTGCCGCATCCGATCTTCGACACCCAGGTCGCCGCCATGGTGCTCGGCTATGGCGATTCCATCGCCTATGACCAGTTGGTCGAGCGCATCACCGGTCACCGCCCCGACAAGACCCATCGCTTCACCGATTGGTCGCACCGCCCGCTCACCGAGGAGCAGCTGCACTATGCCGTCTCCGACGTCACCCATCTGCGCGACGTGTTCGCCGCCTTGGATGCCGATCTGAAGAAGCGTGGCCGCAGCGACTGGGTCAGCGAGGAGATGGAAGTCCTGACCTCGCCGAAGACCTATGACTTTCATCCCGAGCGCGCCTGGGAGCGACTGAAGACCCGCGTCCGCAAGCCGAAGGAGCTCGGCGTCCTGATGGAAGTCGCCGCCTGGCGCGAACAGGAAGCGCAGAGCCGCGACGTGCCGCGCTCGCGCGTGCTGAAGGACGACGCCGTCGGCGACATCGCCACCCACGCGCCGACCACGCTCGACAAGCTCGCTTCGCTCCGTTCATTGCCGAAAGGCTTCGACCGCTCGAAATGGGGCTCGGACATCGTCGCCGCCGTACAGCGCGGCATCGCCCGCGATCCGGCCTCGCTGCCGAAGATCGAAAAGCCGCGCGGCAATTCCAATGGTGCTGCGACCGTCGAACTGCTCAAGGTGCTGCTGCGCATGACGTCCGAGCGCCACGCCGTCGCCAGCAAGGTGATCGCCACCGTCGACGATCTCGAACAGATCGCCAACGACGACCACGCCGACGTCGGCGCGCTGCACGGCTGGCGCCGCGAACTGTTCGGCGAAGCCGCGCTGGCGCTGAAACATGGCCGGCTCGCTTTGGCGATGGAAAAAGGCCGCGTCGTGCGGGTCGATCGGGAGTAGAATATTTTCCGTCGTCATTCCGCGGCGCGCCAATTGGCGTGCCTGAGGGCGCGAGCAGCGTGAGCTGCGAGCGAGCCTGGAATCCATAACCACCACCGAGCATATGGATTCCGGGCCGACGCCTCAGTCGGCTATCGCCGACGAAGGCGTGTCCCGGAATGACAACTTAAAAAAACTCAGTCGAAACCACTCACCGCCGCACGATCGAGCCCGACCGCCCCACCAGCCGTGACAGCTGCTTGAAGCGGCTGCCGACGCGGTCGGCGACCAGATCGACCATGCGATGCTCGAACACCAGCATCATCTTGCGGTCCTTGGCGGCGAAATGCGTCGCCGGCAGCACACCCGGCCGCGCCGCCGAAATCAGATGCGCGACCCGAAACAAGGCGCCGAGCACACGCGCGCGCTCGACCTGCGCCGGCGTCACCAGCATGCGGACCAGTTCCGGCGGCTCGTTCTGTTCACTCAGGCCGGCGTAACGATAGAACACCGACAGCGCCAGGAACGCCCGGCCGTGATGATCGACGGAGCCGAAATTGCCGTTGGTGATCAGGTGCAGCGTCTGCTCGCCGCGATAGTCCGGATGCACACGCCAGCCGATATCGGACAGCAGGCAGGCGACGCGGCGCAGCCGGCGGTCTTCCTCGGTTTCCTTCAGCCTCGCCACCCGCACGAAACGGTCGGTCCAGTCGCTCAGCTCCTGGGCGTGGCGCGCCGATCGCGACAGCAATTCGTTCAGCGATTGCGCGGCCGAGACCAGACCGTCCTGCATGCGCTCTGCCGGCGGCATCATCTCATAGAGCAGGCCCTCGCGGACGCCATAGGTCGAGAACACGATGGTCTTCGGCCTGGCGGTCAGGATGATGTGCTCGAGCACCAGCGCCGCATAGACCAGCAGCGGCTGCCGCGCTTCGGCGATGGATTCGATATTGGCGAGGATGTTGGCGGTCGCCAGCCGGCGCAGACGGCGTACGAAGTCGAGCGCTTGCGCTGCGGGAATCGAATAGCCGTGCATCACGCGCAGCGGATAGCCGCTCTGGATGATGTGGAGGCGTGCCAGCGCGCGCCAGGTGCCGCCGACCGCGTAGAAATTTCGGCCATGCGCGGCCTTCAGCTGGGCGACACCGGTCAGTGCGGTTTTGACGATTTTCTCGGCGCGCTTCGGCGACTTCTGCGAGGCGTCCTGCAGAGCGAGACTGCCGAGCGGCAGCGTGACGCCGGTGCGAACCAGATTGCCTTTGACATCGATCAATTCCAGCGAGCCGCCGCCGAGATCGCCGACCAGGCCGTCCGGCTTGTGGATACCGGAGATCACGCCCAGCGCCGACAGCCTGGCTTCGCGCGGGCCCGACAGAATCTCGATGCCACAGCCGCAGATCTTTTCCGCCGCCGCGATGAAGTCCGGCCCGTTGCTGGCGTCGCGCGCCGCCGCCGTCGCGATGGCGTAGACGCGGCCGACCTTCATGATCTTGCACAGCGCACGAAACCGCCGCAGCGCGGTCAGCGCCTTGGTGACCGCATCCTTCGCCAGCAAGCCGGTGGTCTGCACTTCGCGGCCGAGACCGCACAGCGCCTTCTCGTTGAAGATGGTGACGAGGCTGCGCGACATCGATTCATAGACGACGAGACGCACCGAGTTGGAGCCGATGTCGATCACCGCAACGCTGGATGCGCGCTTGCGCGGGCGCGCTACCACGATGCGGATTCCTTACGACGATTGCTGACGCTCTGCCTTGCGCGTGAGACGGCGCGGCGAAGATTTCTCAAGCGACTTTCCACGGCCAGACAGACTCGGATTCGTCATGAAGTAATTATGCACGTTGAAAGACTCCTCGCCCTTCGCGGCCTTCATACGCGTTGACGACCCATCCGGCAATAACTGCCAGCTCTGCTCGGTGTCCTTCAGGTTCGCCACCATGATCTGTTCGAGCACCTGCGTATGCACCGTCGGGTTCTGCAGCGGGCACAGCACTTCGACGCGGCGGTCGAGATTGCGCGGCATCATGTCGGCGGATGAGATGTATACAGCCGCCTTCGGGCTCGGCAGCCCATGTCCCATGCCGAAGCAATACACCCGGCCATGTTCGAGGAAGCGGCCGATGATCGATTTGACGCGGATGTTTTCCGACAGTCCGGGCACGCCGGGCCGCAGGCAGCAGATGCCGCGCACGATCAGTTCGACCGAGGCCCCGGCATTCGAGGCGTCGTAGAGCGCATCGATGATGTCGGGATCGACCAGCGAATTCATCTTCAGCCAGATCGCCCCGGGCTTGCCGGCGCGGGCGAAGGCGGCCTCGCCGCGGATGTGTTCGATCATCCGCGTGCGCAGCGTCAGCGGCGACACCGCCATCTTCTCGATGTCGCTCGGTTCGGCATAGCCGGTGATGTAGTTGAACACGCGAGCCGCATCGCGGCCGATGGTCGGATCGGACGTGAAATAGGACAGGTCGGTATAAATGCGAGCGGTAACCGGGTGGTAGTTGCCGGTGCCGGTGTGAACATAGGTGGCGAGCGTGCCGCCTTCGCGGCGGACCACCAGCGACAGTTTGGCGTGGGTCTTCAGCTCGAGGAAGCCGTAAACCACCTGGACGCCGGCACGTTCGAGATCGCGCGCCCAGCGGATGTTGGCTTCCTCATCGAACCGCGCTCGCAATTCCACCAGTGCGGTGACCGACTTGCCGGCCTCAGCGGCTTCGACCAGCGTGCGCACGATCGGCGAGTTGTTGGAGGTGCGGTACAGCGTCTGCTTGATCGCCACCACGTCCGGATCGCGTGCCGCCTGCTGCAGGAACTGAACGACGACGTCGAACGATTCATAGGGGTGATGAACGACGAGGTCCTTCTGCCGTATCGCCGCAAAGATGTCGCCGCCATGGTCGCGGACCCGCTCGGGATGCCGCGGCACATAGGGCACGAATTCGAGGTCGGGCCGGTCCAGCCGCGTCAGCTGCGACACTTCGTTCATGGCGAGGATGCCGTCGACCAGCAATATCTCGTCATCGCTGGTGGACAGCGCGCGCTGCACGAAGGCGCGCAGTTCGGCCGGCATAGTGGATTCTATTTCGAGCCGGATCACCGATCCCCTGCGGCGGCGTTTCAGCGCGGTCTCGAACAGGCGGACCAGATCCTCGGCCTCTTCTTCCACTTCGAGTTCGCTGTCGCGGATGATGCGGAACGCGCCCTGCCCCTTGACCACATAGCCGGGGAAAAGCCGCCCGATGAACAGGCCGGTGGCCTGCTCCAGTGTCATCAACCGGACCGGGCCATCCTTGCCGGAGGTCGGCAGCCGGATGAAGCGGTCGATCTTGCCGGGCATGCGGATCAGCGCATTCATCGGACGGCCGTCGGACACCCGCGCCAGATGCAGCGCGATAGTGAAGCCGAGGCTGGGGATAAACGGGAATGGGTGCGCCGGATCGATCGCCAGCGGCGTCAGCAGCGGAAAGATGTTGTGGAGAAAGTGATCCTCGATCCAGGTCCGCTCCGCCTTGGTGGCGTCCTTGCCGTCGAGCAGCACGATGCCGACCTCGGCCAGCATGCTGCGCTGGTCGCGCCAGATCGCCTGCTGGTCCTTGCCGAGCTGGGAGACGGCTTCGTTGATCAGGGCCAGCTGTTCCGACGGCGTCAGCCCGTCCGGGCTGCGTTCGGTGATTCCCTCGCGGACCTGCGCCTTGATGCCGGCGACACGGACCATGAAGAATTCATCGAGGTTGTTGGCGGAGATCGACAGGAAGCGCACCCGCTCCAGCGCGGGATGGCCGGGATTGACGGATTCCTCGAGCACGCGGCGATTGAAATGCAGCCAGGACAGCTCGCGATTGATGAAACGCTCGGGCCCCGAAGCGACCACGTCCACCGGCTTTGCTTCACCCTTTTTCTCTTCGATAACAATCTCTTGTACGGAGTCCATAAGGTAACGATCCATCCAGTTCAGGCAACGCTGCAGCGTAGGCAATTCACCGCGAACCATGTGCGACGTGCATGACGTCTGGATGACATTGATGAACCCTACATTGGCGCCGTCAAGGCGCGCGTTGGCCGCATGCCAAGACCACGCCAAGATCCAGTCAGGGCTAAGTCAGGCGCCGCGCAGCAGTTCCGCGGCCAAGGCACGCGTGACCGGCTACGCTTCGACGCTCGTGACCCGATCGAGGTTGGCGATCAGGCGCGTGAGCAGGTCAACAAGCAGCCCGGCTTCCTCGTCCGTGAAGTCGCGCAGGACCTCATGATTACCCCGAAGCAAGACAGCAATTGCGTCCGGCAGGCGCGCTTTTGCGACCTCCGTCAATGTGATGCGGCTGCTGCGCCCATCGGCCGGGTCCGGCGCGCGCCGAATCAGCCCGTCCCGCTCCATGCGGGCAAGCATCTGCGCCATCGGCGGCTGCTCAATCTTGGCGAAGCGGGCGAGATCACGTTGCGTGCTGGCCCGGCCATCCTGAAGCGCGACCAGCACGGGCAGATGCCCAACGCCGAAGCCAAGCGGCTTGAGCCGCGCTTCGCTAAGGCGGGCAAACCCGCGCGCCGCGAGACTGATCAGGTGCCCAGGCGTCGAGAGCACATCTAGTTCCATCGCAATTCCCCCTTGCACCCAGCGTCGCCTTGATACATATGTGCATATGTAAATCAGTACAAGGGGAGATCCAATGGACGATGACGTCAAAGTCCTTGAACGCATGTACGACCGCTTTAACGCGCGGGACATCGATGGCGTGCTGATCGCACTCACCGATGATGTCGCCTGGGCCAACGGGATGGATGGTGGCCACGTCCATGGCCGCGAAGCCGTGCGCGCGTACTGGACGCGCCAGTGGGCCATGGTCAGTCCGCACGTCGAGCCTGTGGGCTTTCATCGAACGGCGGATGGCGCGATTCTCGCAGAGGTCCGGCAGTCCATTCGCGATCTCGAAGGCAACCCGCTCCAGGGACAGACGCACGGGTTGAAGGACAAGACAGTCGGACACGTCTTCCGTCTTCGCGAAGGCAAGGTGGCTCGCTTCGACATCCAGGATGCTGCCTGGGCCCAGACTTCTTAGAGCCCGAAGTCAGGCGCCGCGCAGCAGTTCCGCGGCCAGAGCGCGCGTCACCGGGCGACCGAGCCGCAGCGCCTCGGCATCGAGCATTTCCACGGTCTGGCGGGCGGCGGCAAACGAGCGCTCGATCCGGCTGGCCAGGTAGCTGACGACGGTCTCGTCGATGCTGAGCTGGCGATCGGCGCAAAACTTCACGATCAGCGCCCGAAACAGCATGTCGTCCGGTGGCATCAGGTTGACCACCGGCACCGCCCGCAGCCGCGAGCGCAGGTCGCGCAGCTCGATGGGCAGCGCGACCGGTGCCACCCGGGCGGTGATCAGCACCGAGGCCTCGTCCTCTCGGGCGAGGTTCAGCAGATGAAACAGCGCGCGCTCGTCGAACGCGCCGGCATTGAGGTCCTCGACCACCAGCGCACCAGTCGCCAGGGCGGCGGGCACGCTGGACGCGGTGAGCGCATGGGCCATGGTGGAGCGCGCCCCGGCCTCCTCGGCCCAGATCGCGGCCAGATGGCTCTTGCCGGAGCCTTCGGGTCCCACCAGCAGCATCACGCGGTTGGGCCAGTCCGGCCAGCGGTCGATCAGGCCGAGCGCCTCGGCATTGGCCGGCCCCTCGAGAAAATTGTCGCGCGACAGGCTTTCCGCATGGGGCAGCGCGAACGCCAGCTGACGAGGGGGAACGCGGGCTGCCACGCAATCACTCCAAACCGGACGGCCGGCTCCGTTACAAGGCTAGTGGCAAGTCTAATGACCCGACTCGTCTAACGACCCGACTCGATCGTGCTCATGTGCCGCATCCACTCGACCAGATAGAAGGACACCGACAGCAAGGTCAAGATTGTGACAAAACCCATTAAAATCAGATCGTAAGGCGACGATTTGAACCCAAATCCGAGTGCCGCCAGGACCAATGCGGCGAACGCCACCTGGGCCACCGTGTTGAGCTTCGACACCATCAAGGGCTTCATCGGGATCGGCTTGCCAAACAACCATGACACAATCACGGCGCCGACGATCATGATATCGCGGGACACCACGAGAATCACCAGCCAGCGCGGCACCGCGCCCCAGATCCCCAGCGCCACATAGATCGACACCAGCAGCGCCTTGTCGGCGAGGGGATCGAGCAGCGCGCCGAGTTCGCTCGCCATGTTGAAGCGCTTGGCGAGGAAGCCATCCACGGCATCGCTGACGCCGGCGATGACGAAGATCGCAAAGGCGATTTCCATCTGGTTCGAGGCAATCGCCCAGACGATAACCGGCACCAGCAGGATGCGGCCCAGGGTAATGATGTTCGGTATGCTCACGCGGCGCTTCCCGGCTCCGGTCCGATTTGCAATCCGGGCTTCGCCACCCCGACCGGCTTAAGGTGTACATAGTCCATGCCGACGCCGCTTGCGAGCCATTGCACGCGACCGGAATCCGACGTAACCAGCCGAAAATACGCCGCTTTGCTTAACGCCAGGGAACCGGGCATGACCGATCGTAAAAAAGGCCTCACCTACGCGGATGCGGGCGTCGATATCGATGCCGGCAATCGCCTGGTCGACCTCATCAAGCCGATGGTCCGCGCCACCGCCCGGGCCGGCGCCGATGCCGAGATCGGCGGTTTCGGCGGGTTGTTCGACCTCAAGGCTGCCGGCTTCAAGGACCCCGTGCTGGTGGCCGCCACCGACGGCGTCGGCACCAAGGTCAAGATCGCCATCGAGGCCGGCTTCCATCAGGGCATCGGCATCGATCTCGTCGCCATGTCGGTCAACGACCTCGTCGTGCAGGGCGCCGAACCGCTGTTCTTCCTCGACTACTTTGCCTGCGGCAAGCTCGACCCGGAGGCCGCCGCGGCGATCGTCGCCGGCGTCGCCGAAGGCTGCCGGGAATCCGGCTGCGCGCTGATCGGCGGCGAGACCGCCGAGATGCCCGGTCTCTACAAGGACGGCGACTACGACCTAGCCGGCTTTGCGGTTGGCGCCGCCGAGCGCGGCACGCTGCTCCCCACCAAGGACATCGCGGCTGGCGACGCCGTCATTGGCCTCGCCTCCTCCGGCGTCCACTCCAACGGCTTCTCGCTGGTCCGCAAGATCGTCGAACGCTCCGGCCTCGGCTATTCCGATCAGGCGCCGTTCGCGCCGGTCATGACGCTGGGCGGCGCGCTGCTGACCCCGACCCGGCTCTACGTCAAATCCTGCCTGCGCGCGATCCGCGAGACCGGCGCCGTCAAGGGCCTCGCCCATATCACCGGCGGCGGCTTCACCGACAACATCCCGCGCGTGCTCCCAAAACATCTCGGCGTCCGCATCGATCTTGCCGCGCTCACCGTGCTGCCAGTGTTCAAATGGCTGGCGGCGCAGGGCGATATCGCCGAACTCGAATTGCTGCGCACGTTCAATTGCGGCATCGGCATGATCGCCATTGTCAAGCGCGAGGCGGTCCAAGAGGTGATCGACATCCTGCGCGAGGGCGGCGAGACCGCGACCCTGCTCGGCGATGTCATCGCCGCCCCCGGGGACGACGAGCGCGTCGTCTATGACGGGCATCTCGAACTGGCGCTGTGAGCCCCGTGATGCGCCACGTCGCCATCCTGATTTCCGGACGCGGGTCGAACATGACCGCGCTGATCGACGCCACGAAAACCAACGGCTTCCCGGCCGAGATCACCTTGGTGATCTCCAACAAGGCCGACGCGCCGGGACTGGTCAGCGCTGGCGAACGCGGCATCGCCACTTTGGTGATCGAGAGCAAGCCGTTCGGCGGGGATCGTGCGGGTTTCGAAAAAGTGCTGCAGGCCGCACTCGACGACAACAAGATCGACCTGATTTGTCTCGGCGGCTTCATGCGGCTGTTCACCGCCGAGTTCGTGCAGCGCTGGTACGGCCGCATGCTCAACATCCACCCGTCATTGCTGCCGTCGTTTCCCGGCCTCGATCCGCACGGCCAGGCGTTGCGCGCTGGCGTCAAGATTTCCGGCGCGACGGTGCATTTCGTGATTCCGGAAACCGATGCCGGCCCGATCGTGATGCAGGGCGCCGTCGCCGTCGCCGACGACGATACCGCGGAGACGCTGGCTGCGCGTGTACTGGCGATCGAGCACAAGATCTATCCGCAGGCGCTGCGCCTGCTCGCCACCGGCGGCGCGCAGCTCGATGGCGACATGTGCAGGACCGTGGCGGGCGCCAGCCTCGACGACGAGCTGATATCACCGACCATCATCTAGCAAGGGAATGAACCATGGCGGACGCCGATCTGGATGTCGTAATCCGGAACATTGCGAAGCAACAGAATAAAAGCCTCCTGGCCGCCGTCAAAGGCCGGCGTGATCGATATATCGGTCTTGCTGCCAAGGCGAAGGACAAGGACGCCAAGGAGCGTTACAAGCAGATCGCAAAGAATACGATGTTGCATGGCGCCGCCGCCGCCAAGAGGTTGCTGATTTCTGCCGACAACGCCGCGGACAGCTATGCGAGGTCGGTGCGCATGGCGGCCGAGATTCTTCCCGCGAAAAAGACCCTTCCCGCTAAAAAGACCGTTCCCGCCAATGAGGCTCCTCCCGCTAGGAAGGCGGCCAAAAAGAAGAAAGCCTGATCTTCATCTACGCGTATATTTTAGAAATCCGAGCCATCGAAGCGCAGCTCAAGCGCGGCCGGACCACCGGGGAGAAGACGAATGGCGAAGATTGCAATCGTCGGCTGCGGAGCCATGGGCTCGGTCTATGCCGCACTGATGGTCGATGCCGGCCATGAGGTCCATGCTGTCACCCTGTGGCCCGACCACGCCGCGGCGATGAACGCCCGTGGGCTGCGCTGCGAAGGCGCCAGCGGCGACCGCACGGTTCCCATCCACGCCTACACCTCCACCGACGGCATCGGCCATTGCGACCTCGTCATCATCGCCACCAAGGCCTTCGACGTCGAAGACGCCGCCAATGCCTGCACGCCGCTGCTCGGACCCGGCACCATCGTCCAGACCATCCAGAACGGCCTGGGCTCGCCGGAGATCGCGGCGCCCATTCTCAGCGCCGACCGGATCGCTGTCGGCGTGGTCGGCGGCTTCGGCGCTTCGATGCGCGGGCCCGGTCATGTCCATCACAACGGCATGGAGATGATCCGCTTCGGCGCCTACGCCGGGTTGCCGAAGCAGCTGCTGCAGGCCTCGGCCAAGATCTGGGAGTCCGCCGGCTTCAAGGTCGCATTGTTCGACGACATCCGGCAGATGGTCTGGGAGAAGCTGATCATGAACGTCGCCTTCTCCGGCACCTCCTGCATGACAGGCCTGACCATCGGCGAGATCCTGTCCGACATCGACGCCTGGAACGTGGCGCGCGGCTGCGCCGAGGAAGCCATCGCCGTCGCCGAGGCCTCCGGCGTGACGCTCGACGTCGGCGATCCCGTCGAGCACGTCCGCAAACTCGGCGGCAAGATTCCGGACGCCCGGCCGTCGATGCTGCTGGATTTCCAGGCCGGCCGCCGCTGCGAGATCGATGCCATCAACGGATCGATCCCTCGGCTCGGCAAACCGCTCGGCGTACCGACGCCGGTCAACGACACCGTCGTCGGCATCGTCCGCGCGCGCGAGCGCAAGCTGCTCGGGTAGTTCGACGCGCCACCCCCGAAAACAAAAACCCCGGCTTGCGCCGGGGGTTGCATTACCCGCGCCAGCTGGCGCAAGCGTGGCGGAGTTACGAGACCTTCAGGTTTTCCGCGGATGACTTGCCGCGGTTTTCCACGAGGTCAAATTCCACAACCTGGTTTTCATTGAGGGTGCTGAGCCCAGCGCGCTCGACGGCGGAGATATGGACGAACACGTCCTTGTCACCGACCGTCGGCTTGATGAAGCCATAGCCCTTGGTTGGGTTGAACCACTTGACGGTGCCCTTCTGCATCGCCTGTCTCCCGATCTAGATACAAAAAAGACGCGGCCACGCTTCATGCGTGCCACGCCACAAGCGGCTTTCGGAGTCTGCTGAATGTCCTGGTCGCAAAACGCACAGTCGAACGGCCTAAATCCGATTGTGCGGGAATTCCAACATGAAAACTGCGGGTAGGCAAGTGTCGCCTCCGAGCCCCGGCTCTGAGCCCCCGGCGACATCAGGCGGAACCGCCGCATGAACGATCGCAACGCTTGATCCGCCCCATGATCGTTCGGCGCGACGGGAGGAGTCCGCGGCTGCGCGAAAAGCCATAACCCGATGAAACGCGACGGAAAATCAGCTGTGGCCATCGCACAACAGCCGATGTCAATCGTGGACAGATCCGCGCTGCGTGCTAAGGCAACGCAGCGCGGATCGCATATGCTCGGCATCAGCCAACGCGTTGACGTGCTGGCGTTCGGGGTCTGGGAATAGCAGTGATGCGCGACAACTCGCGAACGACGCGAACGGCTAATACCGCGCCTGGTCGCATGCTCGCCTGGGCGCTCGTATTCGGCTTCGTCGCCGCACTCGCCTTCGCGCCATTGACGGCGCAGGCACAGTCAACCGCTCCGCCGACGACGCCTCCTCCGTCTGCGCCGCCACCCACCGCGCCGCCGCCCCCTGCCGCACCGCCCGTGATCGTCGTGCCGCCGGTGCCGTCGCGAACGGATATCAACTCAAGCATGTCCGCCGGGATCGCCATCACCGACCTCGGCAGCAATTTTTTGCGCCGCCTCGGCAGCCAGGCGACGTATGGTTTCGACAAGGCGCTGCGGAGCAATCCCGGCGGCGGCGGCGCGTCGGAGACAACAGAGGTGCCGCGGTTCCGCAGCTGGGCCGAGATTTACGGCGTCGCCGCCCATACCGACGCGATCGGCGATTTCGCCGGCGACAAGCGCCAGACCATTGGCGGCGTCGCCGGGATCGGTGCGCGGCTGATGCCGGGCGTCAATGTCGGCCTGTCCGTTGACCAAAGCCACACCGCGATCGACGTGCCCCTCGCCTTGCAATCAGCGACGATGGATCTCACCCAGATCGGCGTCAACGCCTCGGTCGACAGCGGCGCCTGGACCTGGGCGATCGCGCTGGTGCACGGCTTCGGCAACATCCATTCGCGCCGCGATACCGGCTTCGGCCTGGCGACCGCCGGCTACAATGCCCGTATCGACGGCGCCCTCACCGAGCTCAGCTACTTCTGGAGTTTCGATCAGAGCCGCATCGTGCCGAAGGCCGCGTTCGAATACACCCGCGCATCCACCGGCACGCTGCAGGAATTCGGCGGCCTCGATCCCGTCACGGCGACCGGCGCCACGGCGGAACGTTCGCGTATCCTGATCGGCGCCGAGGTCGGACGCTACTGGATCTTCGACCAGAAGATTTTCGATCTGTCGGCCTACGGCAAATTCGTCGACAACGTGCAGCAGCGTTTCAGCGACGTCACCGTCAGCCTCGGCGCCGAGAGCATCACCGTGCAGGGTATCGGCGAAAGCCAGTACGGCGCCGACGCCGGCGCCTCGGCCTCGCTCAGCCTGACCAACACCGCGCGGGTGTACCTGAACTACGACGGCAAATTCCGCACCTATTCGCAATCGCATCAGGGCACGCTCGGCGTCGAACTGAAATTCTAGAAATTGTCCGCAGCCGGACGCAGCGAAGCGCCATCCGGGATTCGCGCCACGACACCCTCTCGTCTGTCCATAACCACGACCGGCGGTGGTTATGGATTCCGGGTTCGCTCGCAGCTGACGCTGCTCGCGCCCTCAGGCACGCCAATTGGCGCGCCGGGGGATGACGAGGGTGGACGTAGAAGAAAAAATTCACATCGGCCATCGCCAGCCGCGTCGTGCCGCGCTTCATCAGCAACAGCGCGATCAACTCGGAGAGCCCCCAGGCACCGTACAGCATGTCAGACATGATCAACCCTCCCCTCATGATGAAACGACAAATCGGCCCGCTGTCACCAGCAAGGCCGATCAAGGTCGAAGCTCCCCGCCGTTGGCCGGCGTGTTCTGGCAGTCTCTTGGGGCAACATGGCAAGGTGACGCGTGACTGGCCTTGATGGCCAGAACATCTCGCGAAGGTGCATTCCCGCCGACGCGCCTTGGCGTCACCTTCCGAAATTCTCAAAGGCGATACAGGATCTGGTCGGTCCAGAAACGCTCCAGACGGTGCAGCGACTTGTTCAGCGTGGCGAATTCCTCGTTGGAAATGCCGCCGACCTGCTCCACCGTCTTGACGTGCTTCTGGTACAGCGCATCGACGATGTGGCGGATCTCCTGGCCCTGCACGATGAGGCGCGAACCTTGCGCCGTTTCGGGCGACTGAGGAAGTAGAAGTTCGCAAACGCGTCTGAAGAAGCCCGGATGGCCAAGGTTATCGGAGAACTGCTGTTCGGAATATTCAGGATCCTCGCTGAGGACCTGATGAACGCGATCTTCCGGCGGACGAGCGGGGAGCTCCTGTCCTGGTTGGGAACGAAGGTCAAAGGGCGTGCGGCAATCATCGTCGGACTCCTCCTGGGCTTCGCCGCCTATTTCTTTCCGATCGCAGCCCTGCTGTTGGCTCACTGAAGAGCCTGTGGCGCGTTTTTTCAGTCAGATTTATGAGGATTCCGCGCCGTGAAGATAATCACACTGCTCGCCGTGATGGCGATGTTACTGCAAGCCGTCATTGGCACGAAGTCGAGCGTGGGCGGCCCGATGACCATGTTGCTGATCGTTTTTCTCGCCATGCTGGCCGTGGGGATTCAACAGGCCTTGGTGAAAAAGCGCGGCCCGCTTGGATGGATCGTGAATATCATTGCCTCGGTCATTGGCGGCTTCGTGGCCGTTAGCTTCGTTGGCATGGCCATGGATATGATACGCCCGCTCACGCACCTGGAAGGTTCGCTCGCGAACTCGCATCATCCTCTGCTCTATATTTCGTCTGCAGGCATGGCGATCTTCACGGTGCTCGGATCATGGATCACGCTACAGATCGTCTACCGTGCAGCTGCGCTGCTCAGGCCCCGATAGCGGGCACGGCATCTTCGATCGACATGCCGTCCAAAACAAAATCGGCCCCTCCTTGCGGAGAGACCGATTTAACCGGAGGGCAGTCCGGGTAACGACGGATGTAGCGGGGCATTTCGGGTGGTGCGTGGCTGGCGTTGATCAGCAGAACATCGTGAGAGCCACCTGCCCTCCGATGCGCCTTCGCGCCACCTTTGCCCTCTTGGGCTACGAATTCAAATTCTCAAAGGCGATACAGGATCTGGTCGGTCCAGAAACGCTCCAGACGGTGCAGCGACTTGTTCAGCGTGGCGAACTCCTCGTTGGAAATGCCACCGACCTGCTCCACCGTCTTGACGTGCTTCTGGTACAGCGCATCGACGATGTGGCGGATCTCCTGGCCCTGCGCGGTGAGGCGGATGCGAACCGAGCGGCGATCGACGCGCGAACGCTGATGGTCGAGGAAGCCGAGTTCGACGAGCTTCTTCAGATTGTAGGAGACGTTGGAGCCGAGATAGTAGCCGCGGGTGCGCAGCTCGCCGGCGGTCAATTCCTTGTCGCCGATGTTATACAGCAGCAGTGCCTGCACCGAGTTGATATCAGCGCGGCCGCGGCGATCGAATTCATCCTTGATGACATCGAGCAGGCGGCGATGCAGACGCTCCACCAAAGTCAACGCTTCGAGATAGAGCGGCTGTACCGGCGCCTGGCCCGGCACGATGCTGACGTTCTCAACCGCGGATACGACGGTCTTGATCATGACACTAACCCCTGTTGTCGTTTTTATCGACTTATTCGACGAAACTTGTGTCCCGCCTGATAGGGTCAACTTAAGGGGAGCGATTGAAGAACCGCTTAAATAAGACAATAAAGAGATCATGAATTTCAGACAGTGAATCGCATATTAAGCCCATGAATAAAGGGCTTCTTTCAACGTTTGATTCACGCTGCGAGGTCGATGTTCCCGCTTCGTCCGCCGATTCTGTCGCATTAAGAAACAGCATCGCTCAAATTTGAAACGTTCGCGTAACACAAGTGACCGCGGCGTTAGGGTGACTCAAATCTTACCGAAAAAATCGCGAAAATATCTCGAGCATTTTACGCAACGCCGCGGGTCCTGCCCTCCCAATATGGCGCACGCAGCGCCTTGCGATCGATCTTGCCGAGCCCGGTGACGGGAATGGCGTCGATAAAGTCGATCGTCTTCGGCGACCACGGCGCGCCGCGCTTGTCCTTCACATGCGCCTGCAGTTCCGCGGCGGAGTTGTTGGCGCCGGCCTTCAGCACAACGAAGGCTTTCACCGCCTCGCCCCACTTGTCGTCAGGAATTCCGATCACCGCAGCGGACGCCACGGCATGATGCGCCATCAGCGCGTCTTCGACTTCGCGCGGATAGATGTTGAAACCGCCGGAGATGATCATGTCCTTGGTGCGATCGACGATGAAGAAATATCCGTCGGCATCCTTCACCGCGACATCGCCGGTGTGCAGCCAGCCGCCGCGAAACGCTTCCTCAGTGGCGTTCGGCCGCTTCCAGTAGCCGTCCATCACCAAGGTACCGCGCACGCAGATTTCGCCGGGTTCCCCCGTCTTCGCTTCGCGCATCTCGGCATCGAACAGTTTCACCTCAACCATCGGATTGGCGCGGCCGCATGACCCCAGACGTCCGGGCTTGGTATCGTCGTGGTCGATCTTGCGCATGGTGGTGATGACCTGCGGCGCTTCGGTCTGGCCGTAGAGCTGCACGAACACATGGCCGAAAATCTTGATGCCCTCGCGCAGACGGTCGGGCGACATCGGCGCCGCGCCATAGACGATGGTCTGCAGCGACGTCAGGTCGTATTTGGCGCGCAACGCCGGGGCATCGATCAGCGCATAGATCAGGGTCGGCACCAGGAACGTCGCGGTGATCCGCTCCTCCTGCACGACGCGGCAATAGGCTTCGGCGTCAAAGCCCTGCACCAGCCGGACGAACCCGCCGCGCATCATCACCGGAAACAGCGTGACGCCGGCGGCGTGGCTGATCGGCGTCGCCGCGAGGAAACGAATGTCGGCGGGCCAGTCCCAGTCCGAATAGATCGCCAGCGACATCGCCACCACCACGCGGTGCGGCAGCATCACGCCCTTGGAGCGTCCGGTGGTGCCGCCGGTGTAAGCCAGCCAGGCAATGTCGCCGACGGCGCTTTCGTCGACCAGGGGCGCCGGCTGCGCAGTGGGCAGTTCGGCCAGCAGGTCGCGCGCGCCCTCGACGGCGCCGAACGACAAGAGATGCCTGAGGCCGGGGACGCGGTCGCGGATCGCAAGCCCGCGCGGCGCGAATTTGCCGGCCTCGACGATCAGTGCGTCGATTTCGGCGTCCTCGATGATGAAGGCGTGGTCGTCTTCCGCGGCCATCGGATGCAGCGGCGTATAACGCAGGCCCATCACCATGCAGGCGGCAATGGCCGCCCAGGATTCGGCGCGATTGCCGGACAGCACCGAGAGCGCGTCGCCCTTGTTCAGACCGATGCTGCGGAACAGGGTGATGAAGCGCGCGACGACGTCGCCGAATTCGCGATAGCTCCAGCGGACATGGCCGTCCGCGAGCGCGGGCTGGTCGCCGAAGCGGGCGATGGCGCCGACAATGAGACTGCCGGCGGTGCCGCCGGAATAAAGCTGGTTCAAATCATCCTCCCTGATTTTGCGCGGCCTTCTTTGAGGCTCGTACGGACTGTAGCGCTATGGCGGCCGTTCGCGCGCGGCCATCCAGGCCAGTGCCAGATAGGCGGCGAGAAACGCGGCCTGAATGCCGACGATGATGAGATTGCCGCCATAGATGGTCGGGAACATCAGCTCGATCACCGCCATGGAAACAACGGTGGTCAGCCAGACAACGGCGCCCCAGGGCGTCGCAAGCCACAGGCCGACGGCGCCGACCAGTTCGATGACCGCGAAATAGACCGTGGCAGTCTGCCAGGCCGTGCTCTGGACTTCGAACGCATCATCCTCGGTGCCGACGAAGCCGGTCACCTGCGCCCAGTGATAGAGGCCCTGCGCCATCGACAGCACCGCCATGATGCGCAGGAACAGCACCAGGCGGCGGGTCCAGGCATTCTCGTCGGATTGGGTCCGCTCCGACGAGATCGCCGCCACCGACATGGCACTCTCCCGCGACGACGGGTCGCGCGGCGATTGCTCAGACATGCGGGTACGATCTGACGGGTGGGATTATGGGGCCGGGTCGATTCATGGGGCGTTTTGTGAGCCTTTGGGCCAGCAAAATCAATCACCCAGCCATCGCACGATCGCGGTGACGAAGCACCGTCAAGGTGCTAGACTTAGAAGGGGTCAAATCTGCTTCGATGTCGGGAGAAACGGTAATATGGCGATCAAATTCGGGCGGCCCATCGAGATGCGCGACCCCTCTCCCCGGCCCGCCACGACCGCCCCGGCGCTCGATCTGATCACCCGCCCTCGCCGCAACCGCAAGGCCGAATGGGCCCGCCGGCTGGTGCGCGAAAACGTCCTCACGACAGACGATCTGATCTGGCCGCTGTTCGTGATCGACGGCGACAACAAGCGCGCCGAGATCGCCTCAATGCCCGGTATCGAGCGCCTCAGCGTCGATCAGGCGGTGCGCGACGCCGAGCGCGCCATGAAGCTGAACATCCCCTGCATCGCGCTGTTTCCCTATACCGAACCGTCGCTGCGCGACGAGATCGGCTCCGAGGCCTGCAACGCCGACAATCTGGTCTGCCAGTCGGTGCGCGCCATCAAGAAGGAATTTCCCGATCTTGGCGTGCTCTGCGACGTGGCACTCGATCCGTTCACCAGCCATGGCCATGACGGGCTGATCCGCGACGGCAGAATCCTCAACGACGAAACCGTCGCGGTGCTGGTGCGCCAGGCGCTGGTGCAGGCGGAAGCCGGTTGCGACATCATTGCGCCGTCGGACATGATGGACGGCCGCGTCGCCGCCATCCGCAAAGGCCTGGATGACGCCGGCTTCCTCGACGTGCAGATCATGGCCTACGCCGCAAAATACGCCTCGGCTTTCTACGGTCCGTTCCGTGACGCGATCGGCTCGGCCAAGACGCTGACCGGCGACAAGCGCACCTACCAGATGGACAGCGCCAATTCCGACGAGGCGCTGCGCGAGGTCGAACTCGATCTCGCCGAAGGCGCCGACATGGTGATGGTCAAGCCCGGCATGCCCTATCTCGACATCGTCCGTCGCGTGAAGGACACCTTTGCGGTGCCGACCTTCGCCTACCAGGTGTCCGGCGAATACGCGATGATCGCCGGCGCGATCAACAATGGCTGGCTCGATGGCGACCGCACGATCATGGAAAGCCTGCTCGGCTTCAAGCGTGCCGGCGCCGACGGCGTGCTGACCTACTTCGCGCCGAAAGCTGCAGAACTTCTCAAGGCGGCGCGCTGACGCGCTGCACGCGAGCTGGTTCCACCAAAATCGTTCGCCGGGACGCTGGTTGATGCAGGTCATTGCTAGTCTGTAACGATTCCGGACACTTGCAGCCGGGTTCAGTGATATCCATGTGCTACTCGGTGAGGATACAGGGATAAAATCGTCATGTCTGATAGCAGTTCAAACAGCGGTGCAACCTGGCGCAGCGGCGGTCCGGCGCAGCCGCCGGCCTATGATCCCTGGAAGCAGCCGGAACTGTTTCGCGGCGTGCTGACACGGCGGGTGTTCGCCTTCCTGATCGACCTCGTGGTGATCTCGATTCCGGTGATCCTTGCGGTGATCTTCATTTTTGTGTTCGGCCTCGTCACCCTTGGTCTCGGCTGGGGCCTGTTCTGGCTGGTATCGCCGGCGACGGTGATCTGGCCGATCGTCTATTACGGCATGTCGCTTGGCGGGCCGCATTCGGCCACCTGGGGCATGCGGATGATGGACCTGCAGATGCGCACCTTCGCCGGCACGCCCGGCTACTTTGTCCTCGGTTGTGCCCACGCGGTGCTGTTCTGGGCTTCGGTCTCGTTCCTGACGCCGCTGGTGCTGGTGGTCGGCCTGCTCACCGGCCGCCGCCAGTTGCTGCACGACCTCGTGCTGGGCACCGTGGTGGTCAACAATTCGGTCCGTACCCAGATGGCGCAGCCGGCCGGAAGAACTTTTTGACAAAGGAGCTAACGGATTGGGCGTCAGCCCAGCAAATGGATTGACCATTAGCCGGGCTAATGGATTGACCGTTTGCCCGGGTGGCGCGATGCTACGCTTCAACTGCTTCGGAGACTGACCAGATCCCGTGACCCAGCACTCGCGCGACACTCCGCAATTCTACCTGACGGCGCCGTCGCCGTGCCCCTATCTGCCGGGCCGGCACGAGCGCAAGGTGTTCACCCATCTGGTCGGCGACAAGGCCGGCGATCTCAACGACCTGCTGACCCATGGCGGCTTCCGGCGCAGCCAGTCGATCGCCTACCGGCCCGCCTGCGACCAGTGCCGCGCCTGCGTCTCGGTCCGCGTCATCGCCAACGAATTCCGCCCCTCGCGAAACTTCAAGAAAGTCCTGGCGCGCAATGCCGACATCATCGGCGAGCAGCGCAACGCCGTGCCGACCTCCGAACAATATTCGGTATTCCGCGCCTATCTGGATCAGCGCCATCGCCACGGCGGCATGGCGGACATGACCGTGCTCGACTACGCGATGATGGTGGAAGACAGCCACGTCGAAACCCGCATCATCGAATACCGCCGCCGCGGTCCGGACAGCGGCATTACCGGCCGCGGCGAGGATCTGGTCGCGGTGGCGCTGACCGACGTGCTGTCGGACGGACTGTCGATGGTCTATTCGTTCTTCGAGCCGGGGGAAGAGAGCCGCTCGCTCGGCACCTTCATGATCCTCGATCACATTGCCCGCGCGCGCCGGCTCGGCCTGCCCTACGTCTATCTCGGCTACTGGATCGAAGGCTCCAAGAAGATGGACTACAAGGGCCGCTACCTGCCGCAGCAGCGTCTCGCGCCGAGCGGATGGCTGCGCATCGACGCCGCGGGAGAGACGGCGACCGAGCCGCAGGATTAGCAGGCCGTGGCCCCATAAATGCGCCGATCGGACTGACGGCCCCGGACATTAAAGTCAAAGGACATTCTGCCGGTCATGAGGATCGTAAGACCTCAACTTGCATTGGCGTGAGCGACGGCAATCTCCGCCGCCACGCCGCCTCGCAGGTGGCCGAGCTCGCGGTGCCGAGGAAGATTCCGGCCGGCAACCGGGGCAGTATGCCTATCGCCGTGCGAGCTACGGTGCCAATGACGCCACATAGGCAGCAAGAGAAATCATGTCCCCGATCGACAGCTTCTCCACGGATGGCTTCATCTGCGCGCTATCGGCTCCTGCGCGCGTGCCGTGTTTAAAGTCGTACAACTGCCTAACGATGTAGCTCGGCGAACGCCCGGCGATGCCGGGAACCGCTCCGAGTCCCTTGAGATCGGGGCCATGACAGGTTCCGCACCGTACTGGCTGGTCGCCGCTCGCCGCGAGGGCTCGGCCCTTTTCAATACTTCCGGTCGGAACATAGGCAATGAAGCGGGATCGCGTGTCGCGGCTGACGAATTGTTCGAAATTTTCCGGCACCTCAATAATACGCTCACCGGTTGGCTCCTTCTCGCCGGTATTCAAAGCCGTTAGAAACCAGCCGCTCACGATGGTTTTGGGCACCATTTCGGCTTCAACAACCCGTATCACCGCTCGCGGCTTTAGGGCCGAGAAGTACGCTGCGGCGGCTTGCACCTCGGCGTCAGTAACGTTCGCCACGAGCGTAGTCTTGAGCTTGGTTGGAATGCGGTCCGGTACCGAACTCTTGCGAGCGCCGCTCTTGAAATCGGCGAGCTGCTGCACGATGTAGGCCGCCGGAAGGCCCATGAGGTACGCGTTTTCCGGCCCACCCGGCCCGTCGGCTCGATGACAAACTCCGCAAGCGAATACGTTTGGCTTCCTGCCACTCGCAACCACCTCGGGCATCGGCGGATGATCGCCAGGATGCCAATCCGGCGCAGAGAAGAGGTCGCGTACTTGCGTAAGCGTCATGCTTGCGGTGCTGTCGGGAACACGGCGCAACGTGCCGTCATCGGGTGGCGGCTTGAAATCAGGGGGATTGACCGGATAGGCCCACGGCGGCGGTGCCTCTTGGGTTAGCGCAACTGCCCCGGGAACAAAGGTAGACGCGACTGACAAGATCGACAAAATCAGAAATCTATTCATCGCACCCTCCCAAATCGTTGGCCGACATTCCTCCTATTCAGGTATTCTGGACTTTTGTGTGCGCGACGCAAGGTGCGGATAGCCCATACGGGGCTCACCTTACGGGCCTGAAGATAAAAGCCGCCACCGTTCATTTAGGCTATTCAAACGCCTAACCAGGGCATTGAATCATGCGTCACGAACTCACTGACCTTGAACGGGCTGCGATGAGGCCAACTATCTCGCCTTCATCAAACTCGCATCAATCCGTATCTGGCTACGTGCTAATGGGTCCACACCCCAGCTAGCTAACGACGACTGACGATCCGCCCTCGGCATCATCAGCCGTCCTGGATTTCAGGTCTTCAGCCGAACAAGGTGTCGTAAAGCAGCTTGCAGTTCAGGATCACGATGATGCCGGCGATGATCCATGCCGCCGTGGCTACCGACCGCGAAATCACGAAGTCACCCATCTTTCGCCGATCCGAGACAAACCGCACCAGCGGGATGACCGCAAACGGCAGCTGCATCGACAGGATGACCTGACTGAAGACGAGGAGTTGTCCGGTGCCGCGTTCGCCATAGAGCGCGGTGACGGCCACGACCGGAACGATCGCGATGCCGCGTGTCACAAGCCGGCGCGCCCAGTTCGGCAAGCGCAGCCGGAGAAAGCCCTCCATCACGATCTGACCGGCCAGCGTCGCCGTCACCGTCGAGTTGAGACCGGATGCCAGCAGCGCGATCGCGAAAAGCGTCGATGCGATACCGAGACCGAGCAACGGCGACAACAGCTCGTAGGCCTGGCCGATCTCGGCCACGTCGGCGTGACCGCTGGTATGGAACGTCGCGGCGGCGACGATGAGGATCGCCGCGTTGATGAACAGCGCCAGCATCAGCGCGATGGTGCTGTCCGCCGTCGCCCATTTGATCGCGTCGCGACGGCCTTCATCGGTGCGCGGATAGTCACGGGTCTGCACGATCGATGAATGCAGATAGAGATTATGCGGCATCACGGTTGCGCCGATGATGCCTATCGCAATGTAAAGCATTTCGGGATTGGTCACGATCGCGGTGGACGGCAGGAAGCCACCCAGTACCGCTGCCACGGGCGGCGCCGCAGCGACGATCTGAACCGTGAAACAGATCGCAATGACGATGAGCAGCGCAATCACGAAGGCTTCGAGAAAACGGAAACCCTTGTTCATCAACAACAGCAGCAGAAAGGCATCCAGCGCGGTGACGAGCGCGCCCCCGATCAGCGGAATGCCGAACAGCAGCTGCAGCGCAATCGCGGTGCCGATCACCTCCGCCAGATCGCAGGCGATGATCGCCGTCTCGCAGGCCAGCCACAGCATGATGTTGACCGGCCGGGAAAAGCTGTCGCGGCAGGCCTGCGCCAGGTCACGATCGGTGACGATGCCCAGGCGCGCGGCCAGTGCCTGCAGCAGGATCGCCATCACGTTCGACAGCAGGATCACCGAGAGCAGCGTGTAGCCAAATTTCGAGCCACCCGCGAGATCGGTCGCCCAGTTGCCGGGGTCCATGTAGCCGACCGAGACCATGTAACCCGGTCCGGCGAACGCCAGCAGCCGGCGAAACCAGTGGCCACCGATCGGAACCGGGATCGACGAATTGACTTCCGAAAGACTGCGCCGGAAATCCGCGCCAAGGCCGGAGCGCCAGCCGGGCGCGTCTGGAACGCTGCCGGGGATCGGAGACGTTGACGAATCGAGCGAGGTTTTCGGCGAAAATGCATCCATTTGAATTACATAGATCAATCTTCCGCTTGTTGCAACTCACTTGCAACTGCATCTGGTCAGTTGGTTAAAGCGCTGCCCTGTCACGGCAGCGCTCTCGGTAATCGGGTGGCTGCGCGCTCGTCTGGACGCCATGGTGGCCGTCACAGATAGGAATCGCCATGTCC
Organism: Nitrobacteraceae bacterium AZCC 2146; assembly: GCA_036924855.1. Taxonomy (NCBI): domain Bacteria; kingdom Pseudomonadati; phylum Pseudomonadota; class Alphaproteobacteria; order Hyphomicrobiales; family Nitrobacteraceae; species Nitrobacteraceae bacterium AZCC 2146. Next base: position 529,849 of record JBAGRP010000001.1, on the reverse strand, counting down.
CGCTCGTCCATCGAACGACTGCCACCGACCTTCAACCGCCTCGCCTGGTCGAACCTCGCGGCGCAGTCGGCCGAGCAGATTGCGCTGGCGGCGGCGCCGATCGTGGCGGTGCTGCTGCTCGGCGTCGGTGAAGGCCAAACCGGGTTGCTGCAGACCGCGCTGACGCTGCCGTTCGTGCTGTTCGCGATCTCCGCCGGACTGCTCGCCGATCGCATCTCGCGGCGCGCACTGATGGCCTCGGCGGAAGCGCTACGGGCCGCCGCATTGCTCACGATCCTCGTGTTGATCTGGCTCGGCGTACTGACCCTACCGCTGCTGGCGCTGCTCGGTTTTGCCGCGGTGTGCGGCACCGTGGTCTACAGTGTCGCGGCGCCATCGCTGGTGCCGTCTCTCGTGCCATCGCAGCTGTTGTCTGCCGCCAATGCGCGGATCGAACTGGCGCGCACCGTCGCCTTTGCCAGCGGACCGGCGCTTGGCGGCGTGCTGGTCGGATTCGTCGGCGCAGCACCGGCCTTCGGATGTGCCGCGGCACTGTCGATCATCGCCGTGGTGCTGCTATCGGGAATCTATGAGCCCGCGCGCAAACCTGTACAGCGCAGGCGGCCGATGCAGGATATTGCAGAGGGATTGGCCTTTGTGGCGCGTCATCCGCTGTTGCGGCCGGTGTTCGTGACGCAGCTCATCTTCAGCGCGGCGTCGTTTCTGGTCCTGGCGGTGTTCGTGCCTTATGCCGTGAGACATCTTGGTCTCAGCGCATCCGGCGTCGGCGCGACGCTGGCGATGTATGGCGTCGGCATGGTGGTCGGCGCGCTTGTCGCGACGCGGGTGATGAAGCGGCTGCCGTTCGGCACCGTGATTGCGCTCGGGCCGGTCACCGGCTTCGTCGCATCCATCGTGATGGCACTGACGACATTCATCCCCTCGCCGTTGCTTGCAGGTCTCAGCTTCTTCCTGTTCGGCGTCGGTCCGATCATCTGGGTGATATCAACCGTGACCTTGCGGCAATCGGTGACACCGCCGAGCCTGCTCGGGCGGGTCTCGGCGATCAACATTCTGAGCTACGGCGCCCGCCCGATCGGCACCGGCATCGCGGCGCTGATCGGCGGGCTCTACCATGCGGAAGCCTGCCTGTATCTCGCCGTTCTGGGCTTCGCCTGGCAGGCATTGGTGATTCTGATGTCCCCCGCAGTGGCGCTGGAGGCGCAGCCGGAGATGGTCGGCGAGGCCGCCATTTAAGGCAAAAGGCTTGAGGCAAACTGGTGGCAACGCATGGCGGCCGCCGCACCGCCGATTTACCGCTGCCCTCCCCTGAAATCGCTGGCGGACCCCGGTTCCTATCTTTTCACGCCCTTTAATATGATGTACATCATTTGATAAATCCGCGGGGTGCATCATGACCGACCGAACCATCGACGCCATCGCCGACGCCGCGCCGCCGCAAACCTCCTCCACCGCATTGCAGATCGCGGTGCTGGCCGCGCTGTCCTCGATCGGCACGCTCGCCACCAATATCCTGCTGCCGTCGTTGCCACAGATGGCGGTATCCTTGAACGTGACGACGCCGGCGGTGACCGCGTCGATCACGGTGTTCCTGCTGGTGTTCGCGCTCGGCCAGCTTCTGGTCGGTCCGATCTCGGATCGCTACGGCCGCCGGATTCCGGTGCTGGCCGGTTTTGCGGTCTTCATCGCCGGCAGTATCTGGTGCGGACTGGCGAATGATCTGCCGACGCTGCTGATCGGCCGCGCGATCCAGGCCGCCGGCGCCTGCGCCACCTCGGTGCTGTCGCGCGCCATCGCCCGCGACCTGTTCACCGGCCCTGCCTTGGCGCGCGCGCTGACGCTGATCATGATCGCGATGGCGGCGGCGCCGGGCTTCTCGCCGCTGCTTGGTGGCGGGCTCGATTACTATTTCGGCTGGCGTGCCGATTTCGTCTTTGTCGGAGTGTTCGCCCTGCTGTCGGCCGTGGCGTTCGCGCTGGTGCTTGGCGAAACTCATAACTCGACGCGGATCCCGCTCAATCCGCTGGCGATCGGCAAGACCTATCTCAAACTCTCCGCGAACCGCCACTTCCTGGTGCCGGCGGCGACCGTCGCACTGATCATGGGCGGATTGTTCTCGATGTTCTCCGCGGCACCGCGAATCCTGATCGAAGGCTTTGCGTTCACGCCGATCATGCTCGGACTGTTTTTTGCCGGCAGCGTGGTGATGGTGTTCGGCTCCGGCATGCTGGCCGCACGGCTGGCGCCGCGCATCGGGCTCGACCGTGCGATCCGCATCGGGCTGTGGCTGGCCTGCGCCGGCAGCCTCGCGGTGCTGGCTGTCGCGTATTTCAACGGCAGCGTGATCAGCTTTATCGGCGCGGTCTGTGTGTTCCTGCTCGGCATGGGCGTGGTCAATCCGCTCGGCACCGCGCAGACACTGTCGCCGTTTGGCACCCATGCCGGCGCGGCTTCCGCGCTGCTCGGCTTCTGGCAGATGATGGGCGCCGCGCTCGGCGTGCTGCTGGCATCCACCATCGCGCCACAGGCGATGCTGGCGCTCGGCCTCGTGCTGGTGCTGGCCTCGCTGCTGGCGCTGGTGCTGTACGCGATGCGGGCGAAGGTGAGCTGACCTCCACGATCGATCAATGCGCGTTCAATTGCATCCGTGCTGACGCCTCGATCGCGTTTTCCTTGCGCTCGCTGTAACGGTCGGTGAGATAGGTCGAGGCATCGCGCGTCAGCAGCGTGAATTTGACCAGTTCTTCCATGACATCGACGACGCGGTCGTAATAGGCCGACGGCTTCATGCGGCCGTCGTCGTCAAACTGCTCATAGGCCTTTGCGACGGAGGACTGGTTGGGGATCGTGATCATCCGCATCCAGCGGCCGAGCACGCGCAGCTGATTGATGGCGTTGAAGGATTGCGAGCCGCCGCTGACCTGCATCACCGCCAGCGTCTTGCCCTGCGTCGGCCGGACCGCGCCGAGCGCCAGCGGAATCCAATCGATCTGCGCCTTCATGATCCCGGTCATGGCGCCGTGCCGCTCCGGGCTCGACCACACCTGGCCTTCCGACCATGCAGAGAGCGCGCGCAGCTCCTGCACCTTGGGATGATCCACCGGTGCATCATCCGGCAGCGGCAGACCGGACGGATTGAATATCCTTGTTTCCGCGCCCAGAGCGTCCAGCAGCCGCGCGGCTTCCTGTGTCAGCAGCCGGCTGAACGAGCGCTCGCGCAGCGAGCCATAGAGCAGCAGGATGCGCGGGCGATGCGACGACAGCGGCGGACGCAACGTGGCCACGTCGGGGATCGCGAAGCAGCCGCGATCGATATTCGGAAGATCAGCCATGCGCGGGCGCCGGTCGGGTGACCACCTCGCCGTCTTCCTTGACGAAGGAGTCGACGGGATGCTCCAGCAGATCGAACACGAGTTCAGATGGCCGGCACAGCCGCGTCCCCTTCGGTGTCTCGACGATGGGCCGGTTGATCAGGATCGGGTGCGCCAGCATGAAGCCGATCAGTTCATCGTCGCTCCATTTGACATCGCCGAGGCCAAGCTCGGCAAAAGGCGTGCCCTTCTCACGCAGCAGCGCGCGTGCCGAGATGCCCATCGCCTTGATGAGTTCGAGCAGTCGCGCGCGGTCCGGCGGCGTCTTGAGATATTCGATCACGACAGGTGTCTCGCCGCTCGCCTCGATGATTGCCAGCGTATTGCGCGAGGTGCCGCAATCGGGGTTGTGATAGATCGTGACGGTCATGTCCTGGCCTCCTTGATGACGGCAGCTTCTTCTTCACGCAGCAGCCAGCCCATCAGCGCCAGCGCGATCAGGGCACCGCCACATTCCGCGGCGACGAAGCCTGGCACGTCCTGCATGCGGATGCCGGAAAACGTGTTGCTCAGCGACCGCGCGATCGCCACCGCCGGATTGGCAAATGAGGTCGACGCGGTGAACCAGTAGGCCGCGGTGATGTAGAGCCCGACCAGCATCGGCAGCGAGGCGCGGGCAAAGCGCTGCCCGGCAAGGATGATGGCGATCAGCCCGAACGTCGCGACGGCTTCGGCGAGCCATTGCGCGTGGCCGCTGCGGATTTTCAGCGAAGCCTGCAGCAACGGCAATTCGAACATCGCATGCGCGATCATCGTGCCGGCAATGCCGCCTGCTATTTGCACTGCGACGTAAAGCAGCGCATCGCGCGGCGGCAGTTCGCGCCTGAGCGCGAATATCAGCGTCACCACCGGGTTGAAATGCGCGCCGGATATCGGCCCCAGCATGCTGATCAGCACCACCAGCATCGCGCCGGTGGCGATGGTGTTGCCGAGCAGCGCAAGCGCGACATCCCTGGTCAGGTTTTCCGCCATGATGCCGGAGCCGACCACGGTGGCAACGAGCAGCGCGGTGCCCAGCGCCTCGGCGACCAGACGGCGCCTCAGGTCAAATGCGGAGTTCAACTGGCTTTTTCCTGGCCTGAGGTCGAACCTTCAGTGCGGCCGATATCGCGCAGCCGGGTGCCGAGCGACATCTTGTCTATGCTGCCGAGCGGCAGGCTGGCAAAAATGCTGATGCGGTTCTTCAGGTAGCGCAGCGCGGCGACGAAGGCGGCTTCCTTTTCAAAGTCTGTGCCCTCAACGGCAGCCGGGTCCTCGATGCCCCAATGTGCCGTCATCGGTTGGCCCGGCCATACCGGGCAGGTTTCACTAGCCGCATTGTCACAGACGGTGAACACGAAATCCATCACCGGCGCATCAGGCGCGGCAAATTCCTGCCAGCTCTTCGAGCGCAGACCGTCGATCGGAAACTGGAAGCTCTCAAGAACCTTAAGCGTGTACGGATTGATGCGGCCTTTCGGCTGGCTGCCGGCGGAGAAAGCGCGGAATTTGCCCTGGCCATCCTTGCGCAGGATGGATTCCGCGAGGATCGAGCGCGCGGTGTTGCCGGTGCAGAGAAACAGCACGTTGTAGATTCGGTCAGACATGGGCTTTCCTCTTTGATTTTGGCGGACAGCACGGTGCCAGGCTTTCGATCAGTGGCGCGCAAAGATCAGCGCGTCCGCCGCAGCAATCCTGCAACAGGAACTGCATGACGCCGCCGAGTTGCGTGAGGTCGGCGCGGTAGACGATGGAGCGGCTGTGACGTTCGCTCACCACTAGTCCAGCGCGGGCAAGGATCGCCAGATGCGACGACATGGTGTTTTGCGGCACCGCCAGCGCCCTGGCGATCTCGCCCGCCGCAAGCCCCTCGGGCTCATGCTTCACCAGCAGGCGAAACACATCGAGCCGGGTCGATTGCGCCAGCGCGGCGAAGGAGAGAATGGCTGCTTCCGATTCCATATATCGAGAATTATCGATATATTGTGCATTGTCAAGACGACCAGACATTATTTCTAATATTCTGGAAATATCGTTTGACGGTTTGGCTTTCGCTTGACAGATTATGGCCATGAAAATCGACGACGCAGCCGCCAAACTCGAAGCCCTGGGCAACCCGACCCGGCTCAAGATCTATCGCGCCCTCGTCCGCGCCGGTGCCGCTGGTCTTGCCGTTGGGCGGTTGCAGGACAAGTTGAAGATCGCCCCCTCGACGCTGTCACATCACATCAAGGCGCTGGTCGTCGCCGGGCTGATCACCCAGGTCCGCGACGCCACCACCCTCGTCTGCCACGCCAACTACGTCGTCATGAGCGGCCTCGTGGACTTCCTCGTCGCCGAATGCTGCGCCGACGCCGTCGAATATAAGACCACCGAAACGACAGCCTGATTTGTTTGCCTTAAATTTCGATCATTCTAGTTTTATGGGAAAACGAAATGAGTGAAGCAAAGACCGTCGCCATCATCGGAGCCGGCCCCGTCGGGCTCGCCGCCGCCGCGCATATTCTGGAACAGGGCGTCACGCCCATCGTGCTGGAAGCGGGCACCGAGATTGGGCATGCCGTGCGCCAGTGGGGCCACGTCCAGCTATTCTCGCCTTGGGAATACAATGTGGACCGCGCCGCCGCCCGCCTGCTGAAGGCGACCGGCTGGAATTCGCCCGAACCCGCCGACTATCCGACCGGCGGCGAATTGGTCGAACGCTACCTCGCGCCGCTGGCGACCAAGACGATGCTGGCTCCCTTGATCCACACGTCCAGCCGCGTCACCGACATCAGCCGCGTCGGCTTCGACAAGCTCAAGACCAAGGGCCGCGAAATCGCGCCGTTCGAGCTGCGCTACCAGAATGGTCAGGGTTCACGGACCATCCGGGCAGACGCGGTGATCGATGCGTCGGGCACCTGGCACTCGCCAAACCCGGCAGGCGCCAACGGCCTCGCGGCCATCGGCGAGAAGGAAGCGGCCGACAGGATCGCCTATGCGATGCCCGACGTGCTGGGACGGGATCGCCAACGCTACGCCGGCAGGACCGTGGCAGTGCTGGGCGCCGGACATTCGGCGATCGGTACGCTGACCGAACTCGCAAGGCTCAGGCAGGACGCGCCCGGCACCGAGCCGATCTGGCTGCTGCGCGGCGACGATCCCGCCAAGGCCTTCGGCGGCGGTACGAACGACAAGCTCTCCGCCCGGGGCGAACTCGGCGCCGCCTTCGCCGCCCTCGTCTCAGCGAGCGCGATCAAGGTCGAAACAGGATTTCGGGTTTCGCAAATCGATCGCGAAGGCATGCAACTGCGTATCGCCTCGGGCACGACATGCATCGGACGCCACATCGTCGTCGATGAGCTGATCGTGGCGACAGGATTTCGCCCGGACCTCAGCTTTGCGCGCGAATTGCGCATCCAGCTCGATCCCGCCATCGAATGCCCGTTGGCGCTAGCGCCGCTGATCGATCCGAACGAGCACAGCTGCGGCACGGTGCGGCCGCATGGCGCACGCGAGCTGCTGCAGAGCGAGCCGGGCTTCTATCTCGCCGGCATGAAGTCTTACGGCCGCGCGCCGACATTCCTGATGATTACCGGCTACGAACAGGTGCGCTCGATTGCGGCGGACATTGCCGGCGACCACGCGGCTGCCGCGCGCGTCGAGCTGGTGCTACCGGAGACTGGCGTCTGCACTCGCACCGCCTCGCCCGCCGACCAATGCTCTGGCGTGACAGCAGCCATCGCGGTTAGCGCTTGCTGCGGCAGTTCGACGGCGGCACAACAAAAGAAAGAACCCGGCTGCAGATGTCCTTGACGATGAAGTTTACAAGATGAGCCAGCGTCAACTTCCCATCATCCTCGCTTTGGGCACCACGCAGACCCTGGCCTGGGCCTCCAGCTACTACCTCCCCGCCATCCTCGCCGATCCCATCGCCCATGATCTCGGTATCTCCAGCAACTGGCTGTTCGCGGCATTCTCGGCGTCGCTGGTGATCTCCGCTCTGCTCGGCCCGCGCGTCGGTCGCCAGATCGATCTGTTCGGCGGCCGGCAGATCCTGTCGGCGTCCAACCTGATCCTGGCCGCGGGATTGACCGTGCTCGGCTTCGCTCATTCGATCCCGACCCTGATCGGCGCGTGGCTGCTGCTGGGCGTCGGCATGGGGTTCGGCCTCTATGACGCCGCCTTTGGCGCGCTCGGCCGCATCTATGGCAATAAAGCGCGCCGGGCGATCACCGGCATCACGCTGCTGGCCGGCTTCGCCAGCACCATCGGCTGGCCGCTGACCGCCTGGGGGCTGGAGACGATCGGCTGGCGCAACACCTGCTTTGCCTGGGCTGCCGCGCATATCGTGATCGGGCTGCCGTTGAACCTGATCTTCCTGCCGTCGGTGACAGGCGCCAAGGCCGCCGCCGTCGCCGCAGTGAAGCCGAACCTGCCCATCGACCGCACCATGATCCTGCTGGCCTTTGCCTTTGCTGCAGCCTGGAGCGTCACCGGCGCGATGGCGGCGCATCTGCCGCGCATCCTGGAAGCGGCCGGCGCCACCAGCCTGCAGGCGATCACCGCCGGCGCGCTGATCGGCCCGGCGCAGGTGTTCGCGCGGATTCTCGAGGCAAGCTTCCTGAGCCGCTATCATCCGCTGCTGTCGACGCGGCTGGCGTGCCTGACCCATCCGATCGGCGCCGGCATTCTCGCGCTGGCGGGCGGCGGCGCCGCCGGCCTGTTCGCGATCTTTCACGGCACCGGCAACGGCATCCTGACCATTGCGCGTGGCACGCTGCCGCTCGCCATCTTCGGCCCCGAAAATTATGGCTATCGCCTCGGGTTACTCGGCGCGCCGGCGCGAATGGCGCAGGCGGCGGCGCCATTGGCGTTTGGCCTGCTGATCGATGTCATCGGCAGCCGCGTCTTGATCGTATCGTCGGCGCTAAGCCTGTCCGCCCTGCTCGCACTGTCCCTGCTGCACAGGACGCCGCCGGTGGTGGCGCCGGTCGTGGCGGAGCGCGAAAGCCAGCCCGCCGAACCCTAGCCCGCCAGATAGCGCTCGTATTTTCCGGCCACGACCTCGTCTGCGGCGATGTCGGGATCGAGCGTGTGCAGGTCCTGCGCCTGGCCGATGCCGCGCAAAGCGAAGCGGCCGGTGGAGACGAAATACTTTCGGCCGGCGGCATCGAGGCCGGACTGAAACGCGGTCGAGGCCAGCAGCTCGCGATCGACCGACGAGCACATCGAGGCGATGCGGCTGACTTCGTTGACCGCCGGGCCGACCACGGTGAAGTCGAGCCGCTCGTCGCTGCCTATGTTGCCATAGAACACTTCGCCGACATGGAGGCCGACATAGGCGGATGTCACCGGGCGGCCGGCGGCGGAGCGGCGCGCGTTCAGTACCTTCATGTTCTTGCGGAACTGATGCTCGGCACGCAGCGCGGAGCGTTTGGCCTTGGCCATGTCGTCGCCGGTGAACATCGCCAGCACACCATCACCGATCAGCTTCAGCACGTCGCCGCCGGAATCGTGGATCGCGGCGATCGAGGCTTCGGCGTAGTCGTTGAGGAACGGGATGATCTCGTCGGGACCGATGGATTCGCTGATCGCCGTGGAGCCGCGCAGGTCGGAGAACCACAGCACCGCCTTGATGCGCTCGGTGACACCGCGCGTGATCCGCCCGCGCAACACCTGCTCGGCGGCGTCGCGGCCGAGATAGACCCGGCCCAGCGTGCGCGCGATCTCGACCTGCGCCGCCGACTTGATCGCGAGGCCCAGCACCGGCACCAGATCGCGCAGCGCGTCCAGTTCCTGTGCGTTGAAGCCATCGTCGCGGCGCGTCGCCCAGTAGGAATACAGGCAATCCATCTGGCCCATGGTGCCGGCCTCGCCGAAGCGGTGCACGAAGGCGATGCAATGCTTGTGGCCGTTATTGGCGAGGTCGCCGATCATCGAGAAATTGTGGGATTGCGTATCGGCGACGTTGATCTGCATCTCGTCATGGCCGTGCTCGAGCATGTGGAAGAACGCCGAGCGTCGCCAGTTGGTGGCCGCCTCGCCCTGCTCGGTCGAGCCATATTCGAACGCATCGCTCTCGTTGGTCTCGGTGTCGTTCCAGCGGAAGCCGCGGCCCTCGAAGATCGGGTGCAGCGTGTCGATGAAAACGAGGCCGCGCGACAGCTCGAGCCCACCGTCGCGACAGCGTTCGCAGAAGCCGCGGATCAGGTCGTTTTCCGGCAGACCGGTGAGCCCCTCGCCGACCAGCCAGCTCATCAGTTTCAGTCGTGGTGAGATGTCCATGGCTCAATCTAGCGCGTGCGACCGGTCGAGCCAACCGGTCGCTTGCAGCGCGCTGCCATGACGACGAGAAACGCCCCGCGTCAGGCCCGGCGCATCGCGGTCTTGACCTTGTCGGGCAGGAACGGCACCGAGCGCAGCCGCGCGCCGACGGCGTCGAACACCGCGTTCGACACCGCAGACGGGACGATCGAGGCCGACGGTTCGCCGGCGCCCCAAGGCCTCTCGTTCGGCCGGTCGATCAGGTCGATCACGACCTCGGGGACATCCGGGAAGGTGATGATCGGATAGCTGCCCCAGTCCAGGCTGGTGACATTGGCGCGGTCGAAGGTGACCTGCTCCATCAAGGTGCGGCTCAGGGTCTGCACCATGTTGCCCTCGATCTGGTTCCGGACGCCGTCCGGATTGATGATCTGGCCGCAGTCCTGCACCACGAAGATACGCCTGACCTTGATGGCGCCGGTGACCTTGTTGACCTCGACGTCGGCGACGGCGCCGACATAGGTCCGCACCAGTTCGTATTTCACGTAGGAGATGCCACGACCGCTGACCACGTCGCCATTGGCGGCCGGCTTCGCCGCCGATTTGTCCCACTTCGCCAGCCTGGCGAGCCGCTCCAGCAACTCGATGCCGCGCGGGTCCTTCAGATAGCGCAGCCGATATTCCAGCGGATCGACGCCGGCCGCCGAGGCCAGTTCATCGAAGAAGGCCTCATTGGCGAAGGTGTTCTGCAAACGCCCGGGCGTCCGGATCCAGGACGGCTTGAACGGGGTGGTCTCCAGCCGATGGGCGACGGTGCGGACATTGGGCAGCGTATAGCCGAGCGCCGAATTGCCGGTGACGCCGCCCGGCGCCAGATAGTTTTCGTGCGGCAGCGCGGCCAGATCCGCGCCCACCAGCTCAACCGTGCCGCTGACGCCCTGCGGGTGGAAGAACGAGGACGACCACGCCACGATATTGCCCGACGCATCGAGCGCGGCTTCGAGATCGACCAGCGTCGGCGGACCCTTCGGATCCCAGCCATGCTCGTCGGCACGCATCCACTGCACGCGCACTGGGCGACCCACAGCGCGCGCCATCAGCGCCGCGTCGGCCGCGGCATCCTCATGGCCGTTGCGTCCATAACAGCCGGAGCCGTCGATATATATGCAGCGGACGTCATCGACCGGCATCGACAGCATCGCTGACAATTGCTTGCGCAGATTGTGCGTCGCCTGCGACGCGGTCCAGCACGTCAATTTGCCATCCTTGATCTCGACCACCGCGCAGGACGGCCCGATCGAACCATGGGTGTGGATGGCGAAATCATAGGTCGCCTTCAGCCGCTTGACGCCCTGCGCCAGCGCCGCCGACGCATCGCCGATATTGCTGGTGACATCGTCCTTGACGATCTTGGTATTGCGAACGTGGTCCCACAGTGCGGCCTGATCCGGCAGGCCTTCCCACTTCGACCACACCGTCTTTAGTTGCTGGGCCGCCTTGATGGCACCCCACTCGCTCTCGGCGACGACGCCGACGAAATTGCCGACCCGCACCACCTTGACGAAGCCAGGAATGGCGCTGACCGACGCTTCGTCCACGCTTTGCAGCGTCGCGCCGATGCCGGGCGGACGCACGACGCGGCCATGCAGCATGCCAGGCATCTTATAGTCCTGCATGTAGGTGAACTGCGCCATCACCTTGGCGGGAATATCGAGCCGCGCGACGGATTTGCCGACGATCTTGAAATCGGCGGGGGTCTTGGTCGTGATAGCCTTGTCGACTTTCAGCGCAAACGCCTTGTCGCCGATCAGCTCGCCGAACTTGACGGTCTTGCCGGTGGATTTCGAGGTCACGACGCCGTCGGTGATCGTGAGGTCGCCGATATCAACCTTCAGTGCAGCCGCCGCCTGCTGCAACAACGCGCGACGCGCGGTGGCGGCCGCGAGCCGGATCTGCACGCCGCCGAACTGGATCGAATTGCTGCCGGAGCTGGTGCCCTGATCGGGCGTCAGCGCAGTGTCGCCCTCGATCACGCTGACCGCGCCGGTGGGCACATCGAGTTCTTCGGCGACGATCTGCGTCATCGCGGTACGCACGCCGGTGCCGAGATCGACCTTGCCGGAATACAGCGTCACCGCGCCGTCGTGATCGATGCGGATGAAGCCGTCGACTTCATCGGCAGACACGGTCTTCGCGGCGGATGCGCCGCCTTGCGCGCGCGCAGGACGAAGTGCGGGAAGCGAAAAGCTGACGACGAGGGCGCCGGTGCCCTTGAGGAAATCGCGGCGATGGGTCGGAATGTTCATGGCGACCTCCCTCAAATCGTGCCGGCGGCGCGCTTCACGGCGCGCAGGATGCGAACATGGGTGCCGCAACGGCAGAGATTGTTGGCGAGCTCCTGCGTGATCTCGTCATCGCTGGGCTTGCTGCTCTTGGCGAGAAAGGCCGCGGACTGCATGATCATGCCGTTGATGCAGTAGCCGCACTGCACCGCCTGCTCGTCGATGAAGGCCTGCTGCACCGGATGCGGCTTTTCCGGCGTACCCAGCCCTTCCAGCGTGACGATGCGGCCACTGCCGACCGCCGAGATCGGCGTGATGCAGGACCTGACCGCCTCGCCGTTGATATGCACCGTGCAGGCGCCGCACTGACCAAGCCCGCAGCCGAAGCGCGGCCCGTGCAGACCGAGATCGTTGCGCAGCGCATAGAGCAGCGGCATGTCCATGTCATCGACGCTGACGGACGTAGTGCGTCCATTGACGTTGAGATTGATCGAAGTCGCCATGGGGGGCCTCCTCAGGATGATCGGCGCAAGCTAGCCGTTTGCGCGCGTTCGCAAACTCACTTGTCGGTGAGAGCTGACGCCGAAAACAAACCTGATCGTTCGTCGTGGCCGCTAAATATTCGCGCCGCGATCTCCGCCGGGAACAATGACCGAACCCGGGAACAGGCGCCGGATCAGGATGTAGAAGATCGGCGTGAAAATAAGGCCGAACAGCGTCACGCCGAGCATGCCGAAGAAAACCGCGACGCCGACGGCCTGGCGCATCTCGGAACCGGAGCCCGACGAGATCACCAGCGGCAGCACGCCCAAAATGAACGCAAACGACGTCATCAGGATCGGACGTAGACGCAACCGGCAGGCCTCGATCACGGCGTCGAGTTGGCCGCGACCCTCATGCTCGATATCCCGGGCGAATTCGACGATCAGGATCGCGTTCTTCGCAGCCAAGCCGACCAGCACGACGAAACCGATCTGGGTGAGGATGTTGATGTCCTGTCCCATGATGCGCACGCCGATCGTCGCCGCAAGCAGGCACATCGGCACGATCAGGATCACCGCGAACGGCAGGCTCCAGCTGCCATATTGCGCAGCCAGCACCAGGAACACGAACAACACGCAGATCGGAAACACGTAGAGTCCAGAGTTGCCGCCGGTCACCTGCTGATAGGACAGGTCGGTCCATTCGAACGTAAAACCGCTCGGCAAGGTTTCGTCGGCGAGCTTCTTCATCGTCGCAAGCGCCGTCGCCGAGCTGGTGCCGGGAATGGTGTCGCCCTGGATCTCGGATGCCGGATACAGGTTGTAGCGCGGCACGCGATCGGGGCCCGCAGTGTCCCTAAAATTCACCACGCTGCCGAGCAACACCATGTCGCCGGCGGTGTTGCGGGTCTGCAACCTCGCCAGGTCGGTGGTCTCCTTGCGGAACGGCAAGTCGGCTTGCGCCGTGACGTGATAGGTGCGGCCGAGAATGTTGAAGTCGTTAACATAGGACGAGCCGAAATAAGTTTCGATCGCGTCAGTGACGTTCTGGACGGGCACGCTGAGCATCTGCGCCTTCTGACGGTCGATCTCGACGAACACCTGCGGGGTGTTGGCGCTGAAGGGAGAAAACACCGCTGTCAGGCCCGGCGCCTTGCGCGCCGCCGCGACGAGTTCGTCCGTCGCAGCTGCGAGCAGATCCGGGCCCCTGCCCTGACTATCCAGAATGCGCATTGCAAAACCGCCGCCGGTGCCGATGCCGGGCACCGCGGGCGGCGGCACGACGATCACGATCGCGCCTTCGATGCTGGACAGGCGCTTGCGCAGTTCGGCGGTGATTCCGTTCGCGGTGATGCCGTGCTTGGCACGCTCTTCCGGTTCGTCGAACACCGGGAACAGCGCCGCGGCATTGCTGGCCTGCGTCCGGGTCGCGCCATTGAAACCGGCAAAGGACGGAACACGGACCACCCCCGGCACCTCCAGCGCGATGCGTTCGATCTCGCGAACGATCTCCGTGGTGCGATCCAGCGACGAGGCGCCGGGCAACTGCACGACGACGATGACATAGCCGCGATCCTGCGCCGGGATAAAACCCTGCGGCGTCGTGTAAAGCAGCCAGCCGGCGGAGCCGATCAGCACGGCGTAGAGCAAAAGCATCAGGGTTGAATGCCGGATCACAAAATCAGCAGCACTACCGTAGCCGTGCGAGAGCTTGTCGAAACTGCGGTTGAATGCGCCGGTGAAAGCGCCCCAGCCGCGCGCGACGAAATTCCATCTGGCCGGCGGCTTCTTCTCGTGGTGCGGCTCAAGGATCAACGAAGCCAGCGCCGGCGACAGCGTCAGCGAACAGAAGCAGGAGATCGCGGTGGCGACCGCGATAGTGATGGCGAATTGCTGGAAGAACTGCCCGGAGATGCCGCCGATAAAGGCGGTGGGCACGAACACCGCGCACAGCACCAGCGCGATCGAGACCAGCGCGCCGCCGACCTCTTCCATGGTGCGCAAGGCTGCGTCGCGCCGGCTCTTGCCCTCGGCGAGATGCCGCTCGACATTCTCGACCACGACGATGGCGTCGTCGACAACGATGCCGACGGCGAGCACGAGGCCGAACAGAGTAAGGTTGTTGACGGAGAAGCCGAGCGCCGCCATCACGGCGAAGGTGCCGACCAGCGACACCGGAATGGCGATGATCGGAATGATCGCCGGACGCCAGCCCTGCAGGAACACCAGCACGACGATGACCACGAGAACCATCGCTTCATAGATGGTCTTGATCAGCTCGTTCACCGATTGCGCGATGAACTCGGTCGGATTGTAGCCGATGTTGTATTCGAGGCCTTTCGGGAAATCCTTCTTCAGCCGCGCCATGGTGTCGGACACGGCCTTGGCGGTGCCAAGCGCGTTGGAGCCCGGACGCTGCGAGACAGCGAGGCCGATGGCCGGCTTCTTCAGCAGAAAGCTGTTGGTGGTGTAGGCCAGCGCACCCAGCTCGATGCGGGCGACGTCGCGCAGCCGCGTGGTGCGGCCGTCGGTGCCGGCCTTGATGACGATATTCTCGAATTCCGCGGTGCCCTTCAGGCGGCCGGTGAAGGTGAGATTGGGCGCGAAGGCGCGGTCGGTGATCGGCGGCTCGGCGATCTGGCCGCCAGCAATCTGAAGGTTCTGTGCTCGCACCGCCGCGATCACTTCGCCGGCAGTCATGCCTAGGTTGGCTATCTTGTCGGGGTCGAGCCATAGCCGCATCGAATAATCGCGAGCGCCGAAAATGGTGATGTCGCCGACGCCATCGAGCCGCAGCAGCTGGTCGCGGACCTGGCGCAGCGCATAGTTGGAAATATAAAGCTGGTCGTAGGTGTCGTCGGGCGACAGCATGAACACGACCATCAGCAGGTCGGGGCTGTTCTTGCGGGTGACGACGCCGACGCGCTGCACCTCTTCCGGCAGCCGCGGCTGCGCGATGGCGACGCGGTTCTGCACCAGCACCTGCGCCTTATCCAGATCGGTGCCGAGCTTGAAGGTGACGGTGATGTTGAGTTGGCCGTTCGAGGTGGCCTGGCTGTACATGTACAGCATGTCCTCGACGCCGTTGATCTCCTGCTCGATCGGCGTCGCCACGGTGTCCGACACCGTCTGCGCGGAGGCGCCTGGGTATTGCGTGGTGATGACCACGGTGGGTGGCGCGACCTGCGGATACTCTGCCACCGGCAGCGTGGTGTAGGCAATCGCGCCGACAATCAGCAGCACGATGGACAGCACCATCGCCAGGATGGGGCGGTTGACGGAGAGGCTGCCGAGATTCATGGCTTGGCGCCAGTTGCCGCGGCGAGCGCTTTTGGCGTCACCTTGGCGCCGATCCGGGCGCGCTGCAATCCTTCGACAATCACCTTGTCCTCAGGCTTCAGGCCCTCCCTGATGACGCGCAGACCATCGTCGAGCGGTCCGAGCACCACAGGTCGCGCTTCCACGGTGTTGTCGTCCTTGACCACGAATACAATTTTTCGCGACTGGTCGGTGGCGATCGCGACGTCGGGCAACAGCAGGCCTTCATAGGGCGCGCTGCCGATCACGCGGACCCGCGCGAATTGGCCCGGCAGGATCGACAGGTCGTGGTTGTCCACCAGTGCGCGGCCACGCAACGTGCCGGTGCCCACGTCGAGCCGGTTGTCGAGGAAATCCACCTTGCCGTCATGCGACGGCTTGGTCTCGCCTGTCAGCGTGACCTGCACCGGATTGGGCGTGTCGCGCGAACTCGGCCGCTTGCCTTCGAACCAGAGCCGGTTGTTGCGGAGATAGATCGATTCATCCATGTCGAAATAGACGTAAATCGGATTCAGCGACACGATCGAGGTCAAGAGCGTCGCGCCGCTCTCGCTCCCCTGCACGAGATTGCCCACAGTAACGAGATGGCGACTGGCGCGGCCGTCAATCGGCGCCACCACCTTGGTGTATTCGACGTTGAGCTGGGCCTGCTTCAGCGCGCCTTCGGCCTGCAGCGTCGCAGCCTCTGCCGCGGCCAGCGCCTGGCTGCGCTGGTCGACGATGTTTTCGGAAATCGCCTGGGTCTTGATCAGCGTGGTGGCGCGATCGAGTTCGCGCTGTGCCAGCACGACCTTGGCCTTGGCGTCGTCGAGCTGGCCCTGCGCCTGTTCGGCGGCGGCCTGATACTGGCGCGGATCGATCTCATACAGCAGATCGCCTGTTTTCACCATGGCGCCGTCGGTGAAGGCGACCTTGGTGACGAAGCCGGTGACACGGGCGCGAACTTGCACCTGTTCGATGGCGTCGAAACGCCCCGTGAATTCATCCCAGTCGGTAACGGTGCGCTTGGTCGGTTGTGCCACCGTGACCGGGGGCGGCGGCGGTGCGGCGGCCTCTTCCTTCTTGCCGCAGCCGGCAAACATCAGCAGCGCGAGCAACGGTGCTGCGCGCAACGAACGGCGTGGACGGCTTGCGATGACGTCACAAAACCGAGACAAATTTTGCAAATGATTCAAAACAATATCCCCACGACGGCAAGCACGAACGACCAACATTAATAATGGTACATCTAAACTTGGCTTCAAGTGGAAATATTTTGCAACGCGGTGCGTCGCGATCACACAAGTGTATAGCCGTGGCGATTTTCTTGTATTGACGCACGCAAGCCGAGCGGTGAACCTAACTCCTGCCGCAATCGCTGGGTGCCGGATTGCCGGCGAAGCGTTCGCTGATCCAGTTCACCGCGGCATTCGCTGCATCGCGGCCGGCAAAGCCGTGGCCGACATTGAGCATCGCATCACCACGTGCATGCAGCATCACGGTCGCAGGAGTCATCGGGCAGATTGACGCGCGGAATCCTGGAGCGGGTTTTTGGGGCCTGCTGCGATGGTGTGCAGCATCCGGATAGGCTATGGTACACGCATTCGTCCAAGAAGGATAAAGCGTGTTATCTCTCGAACTCGGGATCGTCACGGTCCTGATCGTCGTCAACGGCCTGCTCTCGATGTCCGAGCTGGCGATCGTGTCATCCCGCCCCGCCCGGCTCGCCGGCCTCGTCGAAAAAGGCGTCAAGGGCTCTCGCCGCGCGCTGGCGCTGGCTTCCGATCCCGGAAAGTTCCTCTCCACCGTGCAGATCGGCATCACCCTGATCGGGGTGCTGTCCGGCGCGTTCTCCGGCGCCACGCTGGGGCTGCGGCTGACCGACTTTCTGCTCGAGTTCGGATTGTCGAAAGGACTCGCCGATGCGCTTGGCGTCGGCGTCGTGGTCAGCGTCATCACCTATGCGTCCCTGATCGTCGGCGAGTTGGTGCCGAAGCAGATCGCGCTGCGCGATCCCGAAGCGGTCGCAGTGCGCGTCGCGCCGGCGATGGTATTGCTCGCCAAGATTTCACTGCCGCTGGTGTGGCTGCTGGATCGTTCCGGCAAGGCATTGCTGTGGCTGCTCGGCCACCGCGGCGACGCCGAAGAGAAGGTCAGCGAGGATGAAATCCGCACTCTCGTCACCGAGGCCGAAACCGCCGGCGTGCTGGAGCCCGGCGAGAAGGAAATGATCGCCGGCGTGATGCGGCTTGGCGATCTCCCCGTCGGCGCGGTGATGACGCCGCGCCACGAGGTGGCGATGATCGATCTCGCCGATCCGATCGAGGAAATCCATGCGGAACTGGCTGGCAGCAATCACTCGCGCTTCGCGGTATTCGACGGTAACCGCGATTCCGCCATCGGCATCATCCAGGCCAAGGACTTGCTCGATGCCTACCTCACCGGCAGGACGCCGGACCTCCGCGCGCTGGTGCGCGAGGCGCCGGTGATTCCGGAATCCGTCGATGCCCGCGACGTTGTCGCGATCCTCCGGGACTCGCCGGTGCATATGGGTCTCGTGCACGACGAGTACGGCGTGTTCCAGGGTGTGGTGACGTCGGCGGACATTCTGGAATCCATCGTCGGTTCGTTTCATACAGAGGACGGCCCGGCCGAACCCGCATTCTTCAAGCGCGAAGACGGCTCCTATCTGATCTCCGGCTGGATGCCCGCGTTGGAATTCGCGGCCCTGCTCGGTATCGAGCTGCCATCGCAGCAGCGGCCGTACCAGACCTTTGCCGGATTCCTGCTGCAGGAATTCGGCAAGATCCCCGATGTCGGCGACCAGATCATCGCCCACGCCTGGCGCTTCGAGGTCGTGGATCTCGACGGCCGCCGCATCGACAAGGTGCTGGCGAGCCCGGTGGAAGAAGCGGCGCTGGGATAAGGCGCGCCAGGCAGCGCGGAGGCGGTTGACAAACCCCACAAGCTGCATTGTAGTCCCTGCATGGGGTTAGGCGATCTCCCCACGAGGCGACATGCCCAAGTATCGCGTCCCGATCCTCCGAGGGCGCAGCCATGTCATCCTACACATCCATTGCCGTTGATAAACTTTCCCGCCTGATCGGCACACCGCATACACCAGCGCTGGTCGACGTTCGCGTCGCCGAGGACTTCGCCGCCGACCCGCGGCTTATCCCCGGCTCGGTTCGCCGCGACGACGGAAAGATCGCTGAATGGGCCGATGAATTCCGCGGACAGAGCGTGATCGTCATCTGTCAGCGCGGTCACAAGTTGTCTGAAGGCGTCGCCGCATGGCTGCGGCACCTCGGCATGTCAGCGGAATCCCTCGATGGCGGATACGAGGGCTGGTCGGATGCCAAGCTTCCGTTGGTCCCGGTTGCCAAGTTGCCGGCAGGCGATGCCCGCGGCAGGACCGTCTGGGTCACCCGTGCGCGTCCGAAGATCGACCGCATCGCCTGCCCCTGGCTGATACGCCGCTTCGTCGATCCGCAGGCGGTGTTTCTGTTCGTTGCGCCCTCGGAAGTCGAAGCGGTGGCGGAGCGTTTCCATACCGCGGCGTTCGATATCGAAAATGTGTTCTGGAGCCATCGCGGCGAGCTGTGCACCTTCGATGTCATGGTGGAGGAATTCGGCCTGGCGACACCGCCGCTGCTTCGGCTGGCGACAATGGTACGGGCGGCGGATACCGGACGGCTGGAGCTCTCTCCCGAAGCCCCCGGCCTGCTGGCCGCTTCGCTCGGCTTGTCACGCATGTATAACGACGATCTCGAACAGCTTGAGGCTGGCATCGCGCTCTACGATGCGTTTTATCGCTGGTGCCGGGATGCGACCGGCGAAACCCACAACTGGCCAACCAATCGGGCGAAGCAATGAGCGAAATTCCGGCGGATGCGAAATCCGTGTCGTATGCGGGCGGCCACGGCATCAGCTTCCGCGAGGCATTTGGCGTCTGGCTGCGCATCGCGCTGCTCAGCTTCGGCGGGCCCGCCGGACAGATCGCGGTAATGCACCGCATCCTCGTCGAGGAAAAGAACTGGATTTCAGAGGGCCGTTTCCTGCATGCGCTGAACTACTGCATGTTGCTGCCCGGCCCCGAGGCGCAGCAACTTGCCACCTATGTCGGCTGGCTGTTGCACCGGACGGCCGGCGGCCTGATGGCCGGCATTCTTTTCATTCTGCCGGGCGTCGTGTGCATCATGGCGCTCAGCGTGATCTATGCGCTGTTCGGCAACGTCGGAATCGTCGGGGCCTTGTTCTTCGGCCTCAAGGCCGCCGTGCTCGCGATCGTGATTCAAGCGGTCTTTCGCGTCGGCAAGCGGGCGTTGCGCAATCCCGTGATGGTCGCTCTCGCCGCGATCGCCTTCGTCGCGATCTTTTTCTTTGCCGTGCCGTTTCCGATCATCATCCTGCTTTCCGGTCTGATCGGCTATGTCGGCGCGAAACTTGGCCGCCCCGAATTCGCTGCCGCCGCGCATGGCGGTTCGGGAGACTCAGCGGTCATCGACAGCCTGTTCGGCGATGACGTGCCCGACCATATTCGACCAGATGCCGCCCGCGCGGTCGGGACCGGCGTATTCTGGCTGATGCTGTGGCTGACGCCGGTGGTCCTTTTGCTCGCGCTGCTCGGTCCGGCCAATGTGTTCAGCCAGATCGCGGTGTTCTTCAGCAAGATGGCGATGGTGACGTTTGGCGGCGCCTATGCGGTGCTGGCCTATGTAGCACAACAGGCCGTCGAGAATTTTCACTGGGTGCAGCCGCGTGAAATGCTCGACGGGCTGGGCATGGCGGAGACCACGCCGGGTCCGCTGATCATGGTGCTGCAGTTCGTCGGGTTCATGGCCGCGTTTCGCGATCCCGGCGCGCTGTCGCCGGTGATGGCAGGCGTATTCGGCGGCCTGCTGGCGACCTGGGTGACGTTCACGCCCTGCTTCCTCTGGATATTTCTCGGTGCCCCCTACGTCGAGGCGTTGCGCGGCAACAAGGCGATCGCGGGCGCATTGACCGCCATTACGGCGGCTGTCGTCGGCGTGATCCTGAACCTGTCGATCTGGTTCGCGATGCACACGCTGTTTCGCATGGTGACGCCGATCCGTTCGTACGGGCTGTCGTTCGATGCGCCCGTTTTGTCCAGCGTCGATGGAGCCGCCTTGATCCTGGCGGTTCTCGCGGCGACCGCGATCTTTCGCTTCAAGGCCGGCATGTTGCCGGTGCTCGCCGGCTGCAGCCTCGCCGGGGTTGCGCTGCATCTGGCGGGCGTGATCCAGACGTAGCTCAATCGAGCCCCCCGCTTGCCGAAGCCCGCCCCTACTCGATCGCCTTGCCGAACTTGTTCGACTTCGGAAAGCCCTTCGGCGGCAGGCGGCCGGCGTCGGCGCGGCTGCCGCGCCACTCGGCGAGTTCCTTCATCGTCGCGCTGAATTCGCGGCCGGCGCCGTCGCGCCAGCTGAGGCCTTCCTTGGCGGTGAAGGTGACGATGTCGGACAGGCCGCCGTCCTTGTACTTCTGCAGGCGCACGCCGCGGCCGCGCGCCATTTCCGGCACCTGGTCGAGCGGGAAGATCAGCATCTTCCTGTTGTCGCCGATCACGGCGACGCTGTCATTGCCCTCGCCGACCACCGTCAGCGTCTTCGCCTCGTTCGGCATCTCGACGTTGATGATCTGCTTGCCCTTGCGGGTGTTGCCGACGCAGTCGTCCTCATTGACCACAAACCCCTGGCCGTCATGGCTGGCGATCAGGAACTTGCGACCGCCCTTGTGGACGAACAACGAGACGATGGCGGCATCGCCTTCCATGTCGATGAACATGCGGATCGGCTCGCCATGGCCGCGGCCGCCCGGCAGTTTTGCAACATCGAGCGCGTAGAAGCGGCCGTTGGTGGCCAGCAGCATCAGCTTCGAGGTGGTCTCGGCGAAAAACGCCTGGCCGAGCTTGTCATCGGTCTTGAAGACGAGGCCAGAGAGATCGGCGACCTGGCCCTTCAGCGTGCGTACCCAGCCCTTGTCGGAGATGACGACGGTCACCGGCTCGCGCTCGACCAGCGACTCCTCCAGCGCGGCGAGATCGTGCTCAGGCGCATCTGCAAAAATAGTGCGGCGCTTGCCGAGCGGCGTCTTCGGCCCGAACAGGTCACGCACTTTGCGCACCTGCTCGCCGACCTTGGCCCACTGCTCGGTCTCGGACTTCAGGATCGCGTTGATGCCCTTCAGCTCCGCGCGGAGGTTCTTGTCCTCGGTGCGGATCTCGAATTCTTCCAGCTTGCGCAAACTGCGCAGCCGCATGTTGAGGATCGCTTCGGACTGAATTTCCGTCAGCGTGAACGTCTTCATCAACACCGGCTTCGGCTCATCCTCGGTGCGGATGATCTTGATCACCTTGTCGATGTTCAGGTAGGCGATCAGATAGCCGCCGAGCACTTCGAGCCGATGCTCGATCTGGCCCTTGCGATATTCGGAGCGGCGCAGCAGCACATCGCGCAGATGGTCGAGCCATTCGCGCAGGCACTCGGCAAGGCCGAGCACCTTTGGAATGCGGCCCTTGACCAGCACGTTGAGGTTCAGCGGAATCTTGCTCTCGAGCTCGGTGAGCCGGAACAGCGATTCCATCACCAGTTCGGGATCGACGGTGCGCGACTTCGGCTCGATGACGATGCGGACGTCTTCGGCGGATTCGTCGCGGATATCGCCGAGCAGCGGCAGCTTCTTGTCGTTGAGCAGTTCGGCGATCTTCTCGATCAGCCGCGACTTCTGCACCAGCCAGGGAATTTCGGTGACGACCACGGTCCAGGCGCCGCGGGCGCCCTCTTCCTGGTGCCACTTGGCGCGGGTGCGGAACGAGCCGCGCCCGGTCATGTAGGCTTCGGCGATGCTTTCCTTGGAATCGACGATGATGCCGCCAGTCGGGAAGTCCGGCCCCTTGACCCAGCGCAGCAGCGCCTTCGACTTGGCGTCCGGCTTTTCAATCAGATGCAGCGCGGCGTCGCAGAGTTCGGCGGCGTTGTGCGGCGGGATCGCGGTGGCCATGCCGACGGCGATGCCCTGCGAGCCATTGGCCAGCAGGTTCGGGAAGCCGCCGGGCAGCACCGCCGGCTCCTTGGACTGGCCGTCATAGTTCGGGCGGAACTCGACCGCGTCCTCGTCGATCCCCTCCAGCAGCAGGCGGGCAACCTCGGTCATCCGCGCTTCGGTGTAGCGGTAGGCGGCGGGATTATCGCCGTCGATATTGCCGAAATTGCCCTGCCCGTCGACCAGCGGATAGCGCGAAGCGAAGTCCTGCGCCAGGCGCACCAGCGCGTCGTAGATCGACTGGTCGCCGTGCGGATGGAACGAACCCATCACGTCGCCGACGATCTTGGCGGATTTCTTGAACGGCGTGCCGGGGTCGAGCCGCAGCAGGCGCATGCCATAGAGGATGCGGCGGTGCACCGGCTTCAGGCCGTCCCGCGCGTCGGGCAGCGCCCGGTGCATGATGGTCGAGAGCGCATAAGCGAGATAGCGCTCCTCGAGCGCATCTCGCAGCATCACCTCGTGGATCTCAGCCGGCTCCGGCGGAATCAGTCGTTTTCCCATGGGCAGGGGTTAGCGCCTGACGGCCGATCGGGCAAGAAATGAATCGTTGGATCATCGATCACATTTCGGTCCTCCGGGGCGCCCGGCAATCACCGGAACGGCCCCAAAACGGGGCCGCCCGAGCGACATATCTTATGAGGCGCCCCGTCTGCGGTCTCGATTTGCGTCCCGAGGCTATTTCGATTTCTGCAATGATGTGACGGTGATCTGTCCGTTGACGCGGTCGGCGGCGAACTTGACCTTGTCGCCGACCTTGACCGATTTCAGCATCGCGGGGTCTTGCACCCGAAAGACCATGGTCATGCCGTCTTCATCCGTGTCGAGGCTTTTGATCGGACCGTGCTTCAGCGTGATCTTGCCTGCCGCTTCATCGATCTTCTTCACCTCTCCGCGCACCGCAGCATCCTGCGCGTAACCCGCGACACAGAACATCGAGAGCACAACAAACGTCACAAGTGCGATAAATCCATTGGTCTTCATAGTGCAGTCCTTTGCTTGAGATTGAGCTGTTTGTATCGGGCTATTTCACGATGACCTTGCCGATCATCCCGAACTCGCGATGCGTCGGGATCAGGCACGAATATTCGAACGTCCCTGCCTTCGAGAACTTCCACAGGATTTCTCCGGACTTCTTGGCGGCGAGACGCAGGCCGTTGGGCTCGTCATGCTCCATGTCGGGATTTTTCTTCATCGCTTCGCCGTGCTTCAGGTTTTCTGCCGTGGTCGCCAGCAGGAATTCATGCGCTTCAGTCCCTGCATTGCGGATGATGAAGCGAACCTGCTCGCCGCGCTTTACCTCGATGACGGACGGCGAGTAGTCCATCTCGCTCATGCTGACGACGATCTCCCGCGCCGGCTTCTTGGGATCGCCGGGTTCGCCGGCCGAATATCCTCCATGCCTGTCATGGGCCACCGCAGCGGCCGAGTAAGTCATCGCGGCCAGCATGAAGCCGCAACCGATGTATTTTCGAATCTTGTTCATTTCAGTTTTCCATGTTGCTTGTTGTCTGTGATGACGATGTACGGCCCTGTCCCTACATCCCCTTCATTTTCATGCCCTTCTTCATTTCCATCGGCTTCACTCCCTGGTCTTTTATGGTTTTGTCCTTCACGCCCGTCTGTCGTGGAGCTTCGCTCTGGGGCGCCTCGATCTCATAGGCGACCGTGCCCTTGGGAAACTCGTAAGGACCGGGGTCCCTGTAGTCGTCCCGCGCAAGCCCTTCGCGAATCTTCATGACGGTGAACATTCCGCCCATCTCGATCGGGCCGAACTGTCCAGATCCCATCATCATGGGCAGCGTGTTGTCGGGCATCGGCATCTCCATCTCGCCCATGGCGCCACCGGTGGATCCCATCACCATCGCGTCCGGAGCGAGCTTTCCAATCGCCTTCGCCAGATCCTTCTTGGACACGCCGATCAGATTTCTGACATCGTGGCCCATGGCATTCATGGTGTGATGCGACTTGTGGCAGTGGAACGCCCAGTCGCCGGGATTGTCGGCCGTGAAGTCAAATGCGCGTACCGCGCCCACGGGCACGTCGGTCGTGACTTCCGGCCATTGCGCGCTTTCAGGCACCCAACCACCGTCGGTGCAACTGACCGCGAACTTATGGCCGTGCAGATGGATCGGATGGTTGGTCATGGTGAGATTGCCGACGCGCACCCGCACGCGGTCCCCCAGCCGCACGGGCAGCGGATCGATCCCGGGGAACACGCGGCTGTTCCACGCCCACATGTTGAAGTCGGTCATCTCGGTGACCTTCGGCAGATAGGTGCCGGGGTCGATGAGATAGGAGCTCATGATGAAGACGAAGTCGCGATCGACGGGGCGGAACGCCCTGTCGCGCGGATGCACGACGATCATGCCCATCATGCCCATCGCCATCTGGACCATTTCGTCGGAGTGCGGGTGATACATGAACGTGCCGCTGTGCTTCATCTCGAATTCGTAGACGAAGGTCTTGCCCGGCTTGATGTGCGGCTGGTTCAGTCCGCCGACGCCGTCCATCCCGCTCGGCAGGATCACGCCGTGCCAATGGACGGTCGTGTGCTCCGGCAGCTTGTTGGTGACGAAGATGCGGACCTTGTCGCCTTCGACGGCTTCGATCGTGGGGCCCGGCGATTGGCCGTTGTAGCCCCAGAGATAGGCCTTCATGCCTTCGGCGAACTCGCGCTCGACCGGCTCGGCGACGAGATGGAACTCCTTCCAGTCGCCGTTCATGCGCCACGGCAGCGTCCATCCGTTCAGCGTGACGACCGGATTGTAGTCGGGGCCACTCGACGGATGCAGCGGCGGCTGCATGGTCACCTTCTCCATCATCGGCGCTTCCGGAATGTTCGCCGCCTGGACGCGGCCGGTGACCGCGGCCGCGCTGGCGAGCGCCGTGGCGGTGCCGAGGAAGTTTCTTCGGGACAACATCGGTTTCTCCATTTCAATGCCCTCCGCCGCTGATTGCCTGGGCGGTCGTCGAGGATTTTGCTTCGGATGGCGTATCGCCGCGGCCGCCGCCGTTGATCGCGGCCTGCAGTTCGGATTGCGCGAGCCAGAAATCGCGCTTGGCCTCGATGGCGGCCCGCAACGCCGCAATGCGTTGCCTCGCCTCGGTCAGCAAAGCGAACACGTCGACCTGCATGCTGCCGAAGCGCAATTGCATCTCCTCCGAGATGATCTTGCGAAGCGGAAGGACCTCGCGCTGATAGTGGCCCGCGATGTCGTAGGTCGAGCGGTACACCCTGAACGCATCGCGCGCTTCGGACCGAACGTTCACCGCCTTTTCGGTCAACAGATTGAAGGCCTGATTGTAGGTCTCGGCGGCCTGCCGGACGCGGACTTCGCCGCCGTCGAAGATCGGGATCCGAAACTGGACGTCGAAGCCGCGTTCGCGGAACGGCGGCCCTTCGGGATCGCGCGTCTTGCGGTCGATGCCGGCGACGTCGAGCATCGTCACGAAGCGGCTCGCCTCGGTGAGGTCCAGCGATTTAGCCAGGGCACCGAGTTCGATGCGGGCGATCTGCAGATCGATGCGATGTTCGACGGCGTCGACCTCGATGCGTGGCAGCGACAGCGGCCGATGCGGCAGGACCGGCAGCTTCTGCGGCAGCCGGATGTTGATGTCTGCGTCCCAAAGTCCGAGCAACCGGATCAATCGTTCGCGGGAACTCGTCGCCTCCTGGCGGAGCGTCGCCAGATCCGCGGTCGTCTCCGCGTAGAACACTTGCTCGCGAGCCTGGTCGAGCTTGCTCAGCGACCCGGTCTGCCCCAGCTTTTGCGCAAGCTGGGCGGTGGATTCCGCGGTGGATTTCGCATCGGTCAGCAGCCCGACAAGTTCGTTGGCTGCGACGGCGCGATAGTAGGCGCGCCTGACGTCGGCGGCGAGACGCAGCGTCTCCTCGGCGGCGCGCAATTGCGCCTTCTGGAAACGCTGGCGGGCGATCTCCGACCGGAACGGCAGCGTGGCCAAGGCCAGGATGTCACCGACTACCTGGCGCTCGATCTCCAGCGCTCCGTTTCCGGAAATCCGCGAGATCGAGAAGGTCGGATTCGGCGGCAGGCTGTCGCCGACGAGATCGGCTTCGGCAAGCGCCAGTTCATTGTAAGCGGCTTGCAAGCCGCGATTATTGAGGAGCGCGATCTGGACCGCGGTGTCCACCGTCAAGCCCCGCCGCAGAAGCGCCTGAACAGAGGCCTTGGCGCGCTGTGCATCATCCTGCGTGCGGATGGAGACGACGTCCTTCTTGATGGTTTCCCCGGCGACGCTGGAGACGACGTTCATCCCTCCGTCCGGCGAGAACGTCGCGCATCCCGACAGAAGCAGGGCCGAAAGCAGCACGCTGGCCGCAGCGTGCCTCGGCCCGGATCGGCTTGCTGCGCCACTTTGCATTTGGAGCTTTTTGTACATCGCTCGCTCCTACTGGCCGGACTTCGGCGCCGGGGCGACGCGATCGTTCTGCTCTCGCCATGACGACGGAGCCGTCGGTCGAAGGCTGCTGTAGGGAGCAATGGTGGATCGATAGCCAACGCCAGCGACCTTTGCGCCGGGATCGGCAGGATCTGCGCCAGTGAGCGGCACGGTCGTCGGCATGCACGCTCCCAGCGTCAACGCCGCCGCGGTCATCCCCGCGAATGTTCGAAATCTGATATCGGACAGGTTCTCGACCGCCGAACGAACGGCGGCGAGCTTCGCCCCAAGCTGCGCAAGCATGTTATTTTCCTGAAATGACGATGGACCACAGGCGCGCGTGCCCTCAACGGGCGCGGCACCGCGTCGTTTTGTTCAGGTCAGGAAATCGGGGGACGATAGAGCCGGGAGGGCGCGTTATCGGTCACCTTGCGGGAGCCTTCGATCTCGCAAAGGGCCGTCGGCGCGGAAGGCGTCCCGATATCGATCAGCGTCGCCGGAAGCGCAGAGACGCACATCAACCCGCAGCATTGCCCATCGGACGAATGCGGAGCTTTCTTGGTAGTTTCCTCGGGAACCGATTTACCGTTCAGCGCCATCGACATCGATCGATGGTCACCGTCGGATTGCGCGGAGGAATGTACCGCCGAGTGGTCATGCACATGGCCATCGCCATGCACATGCTGTACCGGCGCGTCACTGCGAACGTGGACCATACCGGACATGTAGCTTTCGCCGGTCAGGCACGAAGCGATGGAATGCTCTCCAGGCAATGCATAGGAGATCGTCGGCGCCAACACGCACAGCAGATAGATCAGGGCGACGATCCACCCTGCTTTCAGCCGCTGCACTCTGGTAAGACGGACCAGCATCCGGATGCGATATCTCTCGATTTCTCAGTCAACCGGCCAACCATAGACGCGAATCCGGAGCCCGCCAACATCGAACTGCGCTTCAGGAGACCGATGTGATCCGCGCCAGATGCTTCGTCACCGCATGGATGAAGCCATCGCGGGCGTCTGAGTGCCCCTGCCCGCGCGGTTCCAGCACGTTGCGGAGCAGAAAGCGGCCGGTCAGATCAAACCCGTCCTGCAGGTCCTGGTCCGACCAGCTGTTGCGGCGGTCGCTGCCGCCATCCTCGCGCAGAAACGGCGGCAGCCGCATCAGACGGTCGCGCCAGGGTTCGCCGGCCTGCCGTGACACCGCGCCGCCGGATTTTGGCGAGACATAGATCAGCTCGGTGGTGGCGCCGGTGGCGGCGCAATGTTCGAGGTCGAGCCCGAAACCGAGTTCGGCCAGCATCGCCAGTTCGAACCTGATCACATGGATGGCGGCTTCGCTGACATCGTCAAAGTCGTTCAGGATGCGCTCCAGCATCTCGTAGATGTCTTCGTGCGGATCGCGCTCCGGCAAGAGCCGCGCCAATGAGGCCAGATGGGTGACGCCGTAGACGGCGTGGGAGGATCCCAGCACGGTGGCAGCGCGCATCCGCGTGCCCTCCATCAGGTAGTAGCCGAGCTGTTCATCGAGCCGCGCACGCCACACCGCGCGCACGCTGTTGCCGGGCTGCAGCAGCGGCCGCAAACGCGCGCTTGCGCCGCCGCGCACCAGACCGAGATGGCGGCCATGGCCGCGGGTCAGCAATTCGACAATGGCGGATGATTCGCCATGCTTGCGCACCCCGAGCACGATGCCTTCGTCGGTCCATTCCATGGTGGGAGTGTACAGGATTTTGCGGGGCGCCGCCTCTTCTTCACCCTCCCCTGGAGGGCAGGGCTATCGCATGTTCAAGAGCATATCGACGAGGAAAATGTCGTCCCAGGCAGCGCGTTTGAGCTTGCCTCGCAAGGAGGTCTTTGTATCGGGATGAGCACGAGCAATATTGAGGGCAAGTCGCCGCAGAACGGCGAGGTTGGCGGGAGCATGGTCTTTTCGGCTTCGCGTCTGATCCTCGTCGAGAACGACGTCGAGCGTCCAGTGCAAGACGTTTTCGATGCCCCAATGTTCGCGAACGATGCGCAGCAGTTCTGCGGGCGTGTAGCGCTGGGTCAGAAGGAAGTAGCGCTGGACGGTCTTGTCGCTTCCACGTTTGCTGGTGATCCGAGCGACGGCCTTGAGACCTGGAAAGTTGTGCTTTTCGGCCATGTCCTTGACGGAAGTAACGATCGCGGTTCGGGTTTCTTTGCGCCCGTGATCGGCGTCCTTGGTGGTGGCTTGTTTGGCCTTCTTGCGCTCTGCCGCAGAGATCGCGGCCTTGGCATCGCGCAGCAAGCCCGGCTGGTTGTTCTTTACCGCCAAGACGTAGTCTCCGCCGCGCCCCACGATGGCTTTGGCCATCCCGCGATGACAGTGCAGCGCATCCGCCGTGACGACGCAGCCCTTCAGCTGAAGAAGCTCGACGAGATGCAAAGCGCCGGCCGCTTCGTTGTTTCCAGGCGCCAGCACATTGGCGAGCGCCATGCGGGTCATGGAGCTCCACGCCGTCACCATCACTGGCGGCATGTGACTTTGGCCACATTCGTAGGCTCTCCTCAGCGCCTTGCCATCGAGAGCTACCACTCCCTTGATTTTGGTCGCCGTCGCGAACGCCTTGGTAAAGCGCCGAAAGACCTTCTCGAAGCTGTCCGGATCGAGGATGCGAAAGACACGGCTGAAGGTGTCGTGACTCGGTATCCCGTGCTCCAGCACCAGAATTGTGCGCAACAGCGCTTCTTTCGACCGCCCAAACAGCGCGATGTCGCAACACGTCGTGGCACCGCACAGCGTGGCCAGCAGCGCGATGAACAGCATCTCGGTCAGATCGTGCTGAGCTTGATTCTTCCGAGGATCGGCCAACGGCAAAAAGCATTCTGCAAAGCGGTCCAAAACAGGCTCCTCTCGAATCAGGAGACACTCTCAGAATCAAATTTTCCTTCCAGCGCAATAGCTTGGCCCATCGGACGTGCGATTCCCCTGCCCTGGAGGGCAGGGGAATCGCATATGGATTTTTACTCCATATTGCGCAGCCTAACGATTTGGATTCTGAAGATATCTCCTGACCATCGGGAGGTGTCGGATGAAGGCTTTCAGGAGAGTTTTCCGGCGATTGCCGGACCCACGTGCGGACAATGCGCGGCACGATCTGCTTGAAGTTGTGTTCATCGCGCTGGCCGCGACGCTGAGCGGCGCGGAAAGCTGCGCGGAGATGGCCGAGTTCGGCCAGAGCAAGGAAGGGTTTTTGCGGCTGCTGCTGCGTCTGGAGCACGGCATCCCCAGCCACGACACCTTCAGCCGGGTATTCCGCCTGCTGGCGCCGCAGGCCTTCGAGAAGGCATTCCGGTGCTTTATCGCGGCTTTTGCCAAGGCCAACAAGCTCAACCTGACAGGTGTGGTGGCAGTCGATGGCAAGGCTTTGCGCGGGGCGTTCGAGCGTGGCCGGCACAGCACCCCGTTGCACATGGTCAACGTCTGGGCGGTCGAGGCCCGAATCTGCCTGGCGCAGCGCAAGGCCCCCGGTCGCAACGAGAGCGCGGGTGTGCTGGAAGCACTGGCGCTGCTGGACCTCGAAGGCAATATCGTGACCGCCGATGCGCTGCATTGCCATCGCGGCTTTGCCGCCATGGTGCAGGCGCGGGGTGGCGATTACGTGCTGGCGCTGAAGAACAACCAGAGCAAGCTGTTCGCCGCGGCCATCCGGCGCTTTGCGCGCAGCGGCGAGCGCAGCGTTGCCGCACGGATCGAGCCCTCCACCCACGACCGGCACGAGGCGCGACGCGCCACCGTGTTGCGCGATCCCCGCTTCGCGGCCACACAGGACTTTCCCGGCGTCAAGGCGCTGGGGCGCATCACCTCGCGCCGCCGCGGCTATGGCAAGGCCGCCGAACCTGCGGTGGTGCGCTACTTTCTGCTCTCCAAATATGTGTCTGCCAAACGGCTGCTTGCGATTGTTCGCTCGCACTGGAGCATCGAGAACCAGTTGCACTGGGTGCTCGACGTCGCCATGAGCGAGGATCGCAACCGCGCACGAAAAGACCATGCACCGGAAAACCTCGCCACCCTGCGACGCCTCGCCCTTAATATCTTGCGGACCCATCCCGACGGCAAGTCGATGCGTCGCAAGATCAAGCGCGCCGGCTGGGACGATGCCTTCCTGATGAGCCTCATCAGTCATATGCGATAGCCCTGCCCTGGAGGGGGAGGGTCGATGCAAGCGCAGCTTCGGTGTCCCTACAATTGTCATTCCCCGGCGCGCCAATTGGCGCGCCTGAGGGCGCGAGCAGCGCCAGCTGCGAGCGAGCCCGGAATCCATATTCTCGATGGTGGTGGTTATGGATTCCGGGCCCGCGCCTTCGTCGGCTATCGCCGACCAAGGCGCGTCCTCAGACACGCCAATTGGCGTGTCGGGGAATGACAAGGGAGAGGCAGT
Organism: Nitrobacteraceae bacterium AZCC 2146; assembly: GCA_036924855.1. Taxonomy (NCBI): domain Bacteria; kingdom Pseudomonadati; phylum Pseudomonadota; class Alphaproteobacteria; order Hyphomicrobiales; family Nitrobacteraceae; species Nitrobacteraceae bacterium AZCC 2146. The sequence continues at coordinate 498,318 of JBAGRP010000001.1, read as the reverse complement.
TGCGTGAATCCCGGATGGAACTTCGCTGCATCCGGGCTACGGCTGCTGCGGACTCTAGCCGTTGAACCAGTCTTTCGCGTCGCCGGTGAACGCGCAGTACAGCCCGGCCGCCGTGAGGGCGCAGGAGACGATCTCGATGGCGCTGTCGAATTGCAGGCCGTTGACGCCCAGGATCTGCAGCAGCGACAACACCGAGAACACCAAGGACGCCACCAGCAACCAGCGCGGCCAACTCTTGCGGCGCTGGGCGGCGAGCCAGACCAGATAGACGAACAGCAGCAGCATGCAGGCGGCGACGATATTCGCCGCCATGATGGTGGTATCGCTCATCACGGCGTCGGGCGTGCGGTCCTGAAACGCGATCGACAGCGCGTCGAGCGTCAGCGACATGTACAGCAGCACTTCGAAATAGAAGACGTTCTTCGGGACGTTGGTGGGAACCGCCATCGAGCTGACTGCTACTCTTTCGGAAATTCGAGGCCCATTTCACGGTAGCGGTTGGGATCGTCACCCCAGTTCTCGCGTACCTTGACGAACAGGAACAGATGCACAGGCACACCGACGATCTCGGCAATCTCTTTCCGTGAATCCGCGCCGATCGACTTGATGGTGGCGCCGCCCTTGCCGAGCACGATCTTGCGCTGGCTTTCGCGCTCGACGAAAATCGTCTGCTCGATGCGGATCGACTTGTCCTTGCGTTCGGTCCAGGTGTCGGTCTCCACCGTGGACTGGTACGGCAGTTCCTGATGCAGCTGGCGGAAGATCTTTTCGCGGGTGATCTCCGCCGCCAGATGCCGCATCGGCGCGTCCGACATCTGGTCTTCGGGATAGTGATACGGACCTTCCGGCACATCCTTCGCCAAGCGGCGCCGGAGATCGTCGACACCGTCGCCAGTCATGGCCGAGATCATGAAGGTCTCGTCGAACTTCATGCGCTCGTTGGCGGCCTGCGCCAGCTTCAAGAGCTTTTCCTTGGAAACGATATCAACCTTGTTGATCACCAGGATCTTCGGGTGATTGACCTTTTCCAGCTGGTTGAAGATCACATCGGCCTCCTCGTCGATGCCCTCGCGGGCGTCGAGCAGCACGCAGACGAGATCGGCGTCATGCGCCCCGCTCCACGCGGTCTTGACCATGGCGCGGTCGAGGCGCCGCTTCGGCAGGAAGATGCCGGGCGTGTCGACCAGGATGATCTGGGCGTGATCCTCAATGACGATGCCGCGGATCAGCGCGCGGGTGGTCTGTACCTTGCGCGAGACGATGGTGACCTTCGAGCCGACCAGCGCATTGACCAGCGTGGACTTGCCGACATTGGGCGCGCCGATCAGCGCGACGAATCCGCAGCGGGTGTCCGCAGGCGTGGAGTCGGTTTCAGCATGGGGCTCGTCGGCATCGGTCACAAGATTATCCTTCATTGCCGCCACTGCTGACGCCTTCACGCGCGATCATCGCCTGCGCGGCGGCCTTCTCGGCGGCGCGCTTGCTGCCGCCCTCTCCTTCGGCCGGCACCAGCCCTTTGACATCGACCGCGACCTTGAAATGCGGATCGTGGTGCGGACCAGAGCGCTCGACCTCGCGATACACCGGCGTCGGCAGGCCGCGGCCCTGCGCCCATTCCTGCAGCACCGTCTTGGCGTCGCGCAACGGCCGCACCGGCGTGCGCATCCGCTCGATCCAGTTGCGCTGGACGAAGACTTCCGCGGCGGGATAGCCGCCGTCGAGGAAGATCGCGCCGATCACCGCTTCGCAGATGTCGCCGAGCACCGACTTGCGCAACCGCGCGCCGGCGCCGGCGCCGACGGTACCGAGCTTGATGCCGTCCAGGAGACCGAGCGCGCGCGCCACGTCGGCGCAGGTTTCCTTGCGCACGAGGTCGGCGAGCCGCTTCGACAACTCGCCCTCGTCGGCAGCGGGAAACGCGCGGTACAGCATGTCGGAGACGACGAGGCCAAGCACGTGGTCGCCGAGAAATTCGAGGCGCTGATAGCTGTCGGCGCGGTTGCGCGCGGCCTTCAGTGCCGAGACGTGGGTGAAGGCCGTCGCCAGCAGCAGCGGGTCCTTGAAGGCGTAGCCGATCCTTGTTTCGATCTCGGCGGCGGCGGCTTTCAAGGCGGCCCGGTTGCGCTTCTTCTTGGCGGCAGCGGATTCCGGGATGGCGTCAGGCGGCAGGCTCAAATCGTCGGCTCTCGGCGCGGTATCGGTATCGATTTTGTTGGCGTCGTCGTTCATCGCACGATGGAGAAGATGCGATTCCAGCGCACCGCGGTCGGCCAGCGCCAGATCTGCCAGGCATGCTCGCCCTCGGCGATCGAGAAGAAGATCATCTGGGCGCGGCCGACGATGTTCTCGAACGGCACGTAACCCACGGCCGAGAGCACGCGGCTGTCGGTGGAATTGTCGCGGTTGTCGCCCATCATGAAGAAGTTGCCGGGCGGCACGGTGTAGATGTTGGTGTTATCGTAGAAGCCGTTGTCCACGCAATCGAGGGACTCATAAGTGACGCCGTTCGGCAGCGTCTCCTTCCAGCGCTTCACCCGCGCCGTGGCGTCGGAGCCGCAGGGATCCTCGCCGACGAAATCGCTGAGGCGCTCGCGCTGCACCGGCTTGTCGTTGATGTAGAGCAGGCCCTCTTTCATCTGGATGCGGTCGCCGGGCAGTCCGATCACGCGCTTGATGTAATCGGTAGAGTCATCCTTCGGCAGCCGGAACACGACCACGTCGCCGCGCGACGGTTCGGAGCCGAAGACGCGGCCGGAGAACAGCGGCGGCGACAGCGGAATCGAGTAGTGGCTGTAGCCGTAGGAATATTTCGAGACGAACAGGTAGTCGCCGACCAGCAGCGTCGCCTTCATCGAGCCGGAGGGGATGTTGAAGGGCTGAAACAGGAAGGTCCGGATCACCAGCGCGATCAACAGCGCATTGATGACGACGCGGATGGTTTCACCGACGCCGCTTTCAGTCTTGGTTCCGGATGTCACGCTCATCGCTTTCCCGATTCCCGTCGCGATCGCCGCGCCGCTGGTGGAGTGTCTCTCGCGACGTCGCCGCGATGAGAAAAGGCTCTGATTCTGATGTTTAGAGCGAATTGCGGTGCAAACCCAGAGGGCTCAGATCACATTCGGTCCGGCTGAAGGCGTTGGCGGCTTTTAGCCCGTTGTTCCCCACCGCGCAATCAACGGCGACGGCAATGGCTCGCGAAAAATCGGCTAATCCCATGACATCTCAGTGAATTTTAGGCTCGGCCGACAGTTTCAAGCCCGCGACGGTGCTGCCGTTCAAGCTTTGGTCGGGATGTCTGCCGAAATTATGACGAAGGCCTGCGCCAGCGGCCAGTCGTCGGTGATGGTAAGGTCGATCCGGGCCTCGTGCCCGGGAGGCGTCAGCGCCTCCAGGCGGGCTTTGGCGCCGCCGGTCAGCAGCATGGTCGGCCGCCCGCCGGGCAGGTTGACCACGCCCATGTCGCGCCACCAGACGCCCTGCCGGATCCCGGTGCCGAGTGCCTTGGAGCAGGCCTCCTTGGCAGCGAAGCGCTTGGCATAGGTCGCCACCAGCATCTTTTCGTTTTTGGCGCGGCGCTGCGCCCTCGCCCGCTCGGAATCGGTGAAAATACGGTCGAGAAAGCGCTCGCCATGGCGCTCGATCACCTTGGCAACCCGGGTGATGTCGATCAGGTCGGAGCCGATGCCGATGATCATGCGCCGGCCGCCAGTCTGCCCCGCCCCCGCTCCATCGCCGCGCGCATCGCGCGCACGGTTTCCGCCAGGCCCACGAACAGCGCCTCGCCGATCATGTAGTAGCCGATGTTCAGCTCCATGATCTCAGGCAATGCTGCGATGGTCTCGGCTGTGGCGTAATCGAGGCCGTGGCCGGCATGGACTTCGAGACCGGCGGATTGAGCCAGTTTGGCACCCTCGACGATGCGCTGCCATTCGCTGGCGGCCTTGATGCTGTCGCCGTCTTCGATGGCGTCGCACCAGGCGCCGGTGTGGAGTTCGATCACCGGTGCGCGCAGCTTCGCCGCCATCTCGATCTGCTTCGGGTCCGCCGCGATGAACAGCGACACCCGCACCCCGGCATCGCCGAACCGCGCGATCGAGGGCTCCAGCGACTCGCGCTGGCCGACCACGTCGAGGCCGCCTTCGGTGGTGAGTTCTTCGCGCCGCTCCGGCACCAGGCAGACCGCGTGCGGTTTGGTCGCCAGCGCGATCCGCACCATGTCCGGCGTGGCCGCCATCTCGAAATTCAGCGGCTTCGAGATTTCCGCCTTCAACCGGATCATGTCGTCGTCGCGGATGTGGCGGCGGTCCTCGCGCAGATGTGCGGTGATGCCGTCGGCGCCGGCGGCGATGGCGGCCAGCGCCGCGCGGACGGGGTCGGGACGCCGCCCGCCCCGCGCATTGCGCAGTGTGGCGACGTGATCGATGTTGACGCCGAGACGCAGCGGAGAAGTCTTGGTCATAACGGAATTCCGGAGGGCTTCAGGACAACAGGCTATCCATTGACGCGTTCGACCTTGGCGACGACGGCCTTGGCGCGCAACTGATTGATGATAGCGCTGAGATGCTTCAGGTCATAGACCTCGAGATCGATGGTGAGTTCGGTGAAATCCGGCGAGCGCCTGAACATGCCGATATTGTCGATGTTGCCGTCGTGGTCGGCGATCACCGTGGCGATCTGCGCCAGGCTGCCGGGCTCGTTGACGTTCTGCACGAACAGCCGCGCCGGGAAACGCTGCGGGCTGGACTCGTCCACGTCCCATTTGACGTCGAGCCAGCGCTCCGGCTCTTCCTCAAAATCCTTCAGCGCCGGCGACTGGATCGGATAGATGGTGATGCCCTCGCCCGGTGAGACGATGCCGACGATGCGATCGCCCGGCACGGCGCCGCCATTGGGCGCGAATTTCACGGGCAGATCGGAGTCCAGCCCGCGGATCGGGATGATCGAGGTGACCCGCGCGGCACCGCCGGGCGCCTTCAGCTTGTCGTCGCCCTTCTTGGCGGCAAAGCGGCCAACGCGCTCTTCCTTGTAATCCGGGTACATCGCCCGGACCACATCGGACGCCCGCAATTCGCCACGCCCGACCGAAGCCATGACGTCGTCGATCGAGGAGCGTGCCAGCCGCGGCAACGCACCCTTCAGCTGGTCGTCGGCGTAGTCCATCTTGGCGCGGGCAAACAGCCGCTCGACGATGCGGCGACCGAGACCGGCATATTGATCGCGCACTGCGGTGCGGGTGGCCCGGCGGATCGCGGCGCGGGCCTTGCCGGTGACGGCCAGGGACTCCCAGGCCGACGGCGGCGCCTGCTGCGCGGCCGAGGTCAGCACCTCAACCTCGTCGCCATTCTGCAATTCCGACGACAGCGGCGCGAACTTGCCGTTGATCTTGCAGCCCACCGCGCTGTTGCCGACGTCGGTATGCACGGCATAGGCGAAATCGACGACGTTGGCATTGCGCGGCAGCGCGATCAGCTTGCCCTTCGGCGTGAAGCAGAACACCTGGTCGTGAAACAGTTCGAGCTTGGTGTGCTCGAGGAATTCTTCCGGGTTGGTGCTTTCGGAAAGGATGCCGATGGTATGGCGCAGCCACGAGAAGGCGTTGGACTCGCGTTTCAGCATCTCGGTCGGCGAGCCCACGCCGTCCTTGTAGAAGGCATGCGCGGCGATGCCGTATTCGGCGATCTGGTTCATGTCCTCGGTGCGGATCTGCAATTCGACGCGCTGGTTGCCGGGGCCGATCACGGTGGTGTGGATCGAGCGGTAGTCGTTCTGCTTCGGCGTCGAGATGTAGTCCTTGAAGCGGCCGGGCACCACCGGCCACGTGGTATGCACCACGCCGAGCGCGCGGTAGCAGGCCTCCATGTCCTTCAGCACGATGCGGAATCCGAAGATATCCGACAGTTGCTCGAAGCCGACCGACTTGCGCTTCATCTTGGTCCAGATCGAAAACGGCCGTTTGCGGCGGCCGCTGACCCGCGCAACAATGCCGTTCTTCTCCAGTTTCATGGAGAGATGGCTTTCGATCATGCCGATCAGGTTGCGGTTGCGCTCCGTGAGCGCATCCAGCCGCTGCATCACCACCTGATACGCGTCCGGATCGAGCACCTTGAACGACAGCTCCTCCAGCTCCTCGCGCATTTCCTGCATGCCCATGCGGCCGGCCAGCGGCGCATAGATATCGAGGGTCTCCTCGGCAATGCGGCGGCGCGACGCCGGCGGCATGAACTCCATGGTGCGCATGTTGTGCAGGCGGTCGGCGAGCTTGATCAGCAGCACACGGACGTCGTCGGCAATGGCCAGCAGCAGCTTGCGGAGATTTTCCGCCTGCTTGGCCTCGCGCGACACCAGCTCCAGCCGCTTCAGCTTGGTCAAGCCCTCGACCAGCGCGCCGATCTCGGCACCGAACAGCCGGTCGATCTCGGCCCGGGTCGCCTCGGTGTCCTCGATGGTGTCGTGCAGCAGGGCGGCCACGATGGTGGCGTCGTCGAGCTTGAGGTCGGTGAGAATCGCCGCGACTTCGAGCGGATGCGAGAAATACGGATCGCCCGATGCCCTGGTCTGCTCGCCATGGGCGACCATGGCGTAGACATAGGCCCGGTTCAGCATGTCCTCGTCGGTATTCGGATTGTACGACCGGACGCGCTCGACGAGGTCATATTGCCGCATCATCCGGGCGCGGGAGGCACGCGGCACCTTCGGCGGCACGGCAGGCGACGGCGGGACCACAGCGACGGTGTCGCTTGCAGCCTGCATCTGCCGTGAAGTACGGCGCGAAGTCGCCATCGAGGCCTCGTTTCCGTCAGTTTCGCTCATGCGACCTGTATTGTTCGCCACAAGTTTGCCCTGAAAGTGTCCGGAAAAGCAAAGGCCCGGACGAATGTCCGGGCCTTGAGAAAATGTGATCATTGTCAGGATTAAGTGAACAGGTTCGAAACCCTGTTACTCGTCTTCCTCGGGCTGCTCTTCCGGCGGCGCCAGACCTTCGAGGCCCTTCAGAAGCTCCTCTTCCGTCATGCGCTCGACCGCGACCTCGGTGTCGTCGGCATCGACGCTGGCGCCAGCCGACCCGATCAGCGGGATGGTGTCCGGCTCAGGCTCATCGACCTCGACGAACTTCTGCAGCGAATGCACCAGCTCCTCGCGGAGGTCTTCCGGCGAAATCGTCGAATCGGCAATCTCACGCAGCGAAACGACAGGGTTCTTGTCGTTGTCGCGGTCAATCGTAAGTTGTGAGCCGGACGAGATCATTCTTGCCCGGTGTGCGGCAAGAAGAACCAGGTCGAACCGGTTATCGACCTTATCGATGCAATCTTCGACGGTGACGCGCGCCATAAAATGTCGCTCCGTTGGTGTGGGGACCGAATATGATGATTATGCTTGCTAGGTATAGGGGCTTGGCGAAGTTCGCAAGAACCAATTTGGCATCTGGCATGCTGGGGTTCTGTCTGATACCCTATCATGGTACCCTGCTCGGGGGTCGCAAAGGTACCGGAATTCATCGTCTGAGAAGTGGCAGCGCGAACACCAAAAGGCTTCATTGCATCGGCAAAAAGGTTGAGCTTAGCTCTCTCTCTTCACCTATTTTGCGTAACGCCCGATCGAGTCGATCCGCCGCAGAGCGGACGATGGACTTGATTCAAATGCGCGGCAAAATTATTGCCGCGCCAAAAACGTTAACAACAACAAACCACATGAGAAAACTTGATGTCCCCCACATCTAACAAGATCGCGCTCTTTATCGATGGCGCCAACCTCTACGCCACCGCCAAGACGCTTGGCTTCGATATCGACTACAAGCGCCTCCTCAAGGAATTCCAGAGCCGCGGCACATTGGTCCGCGCCTTTTATTACACCGCAATTATCGAAGATCAGGAATATTCGTCGATCCGGCCGCTGATCGATTGGCTCGATTACAATGGCTATACGGTGGTCACCAAGGCGACCAAGGAATTCATCGACGCGTCGGGCCGCCGTAAGGTCAAGGGCAACATGGACATCGAGCTCGCGGTCGATGCGATGGAGCTCGCCGAGCACGTCGACCAGATCGTGCTGTTCTCGGGCGACGGCGATTTCCGCTCCCTGGTGGAAGCCGTGCAGCGCCGCGGTGTCCGCGTCACCGTCATCTCCACCATCTCCAGCCAGCCGCCGATGATCGCCGACGAGCTGCGCCGCCAGGCCGACGTCTTCACCGACCTCGTCGAGCTGCAAAGCAAGCTCGGCCGCGATCCCGCCGAGCGTCCGGCGCCGCGCGAACCGCGCCACCAGACCCCGCAATTCCTGCAGCGCGCGACCGCCATGGCGCCCCGAGGCGATGACGAAGATTTCGAGGACTAAGATCCTGCCGGCGACGCCCGCCCCCGTGGTCGCCGCCGGCATTCCCACCGATCCCGATCGCAACTGCCCGCTCTGTCCCAGGCTCGTCGAATACCGCATGGCGGTGCGCGCCCGCGACCCCGTGGGCTTCAACGCGCCGGTACCGTCGTTCGGCGATGCCGATGCGGCGCTGCTGATCGTCGGGCTCGCACCCGGCGTCCAGGGCGCCAACCGCACCGGACGGCCGTTCACCGGCGACTATGCCGGCGACCTGCTCTACGCCACCCTGCTCGAATACGGCTTTGCCGCCGGCACCTACGAAGCACGGCCTGATGACGGGCTGACGCTAAGGGATTGCCGGATCAGCAACGCCGTGCGCTGCGTGCCGCCGCAGAACAAGCCCCTGCCCGCCGAGATCAACACCTGCCGGCCGTTCCTGATCGCAACGATGGAGACGATGCCGCGGCTGCGCGCCATCGTTCTGCTCGGCCGCGTCGCGCATGACACGATGCTGAAGACGCTCGGCCTGCGCGCGGTGCTGGCGCCGTTTTCCCACGGCGCCGTGCACGACGCCGGCCGCTTCAAGCTCTACGACAGCTATCACTGCTCGCGCTACAACACGAACACGCGGGTGCTGACACCCGACATGTTTCGCAGCGTGTTCGCACGGGTGAAAGCGGATCTGGCGAAGACCTAAACCGGATTGGCCTGCAGCCATTGCAGCACGTCGCCGGCGTTCCGGTCCGGCGGAAACACTGGATAGAACACGTGGGTGATTTTGGCGTCGTCGATGATCAAGGCCAGGCGCTTGATCATCGTGAGGTCGGCGACCTCCATGGTCGGCAGATCGAGCGCGTGGACCAGGTCGAGCTGTTCATCGGACAGCACCGGAAACGGCAGATGCAATCGCACCGCCATTTCGGTCTGGTAGTCGTTGCTCTGGGTCGACAGACCGAACACGTGCTGCGCGCCGGCGGACTTCAGCTCTGCAAACAGGTCGCGAAACGCGCAGGTTTGCGGGGTGCAGCCTCGCGCACCGGGGATCATGTCCCAGTCATCGACCAGCGCGATCTTGCCGGGTTCGCCGGTGCGGGGATAGCCGAACACCACCACCCGGCCCGGCAATTCCGACAGCGTTACCGCGGTGTCGTTGGTGGCACGCAGGCTGACCGACGGGATCGCCATACCGACCAGATGTGCCGCGGCGCCATCGTCCTCCGGCGCGGGAATCTTGCTCCAGTCGACTTCGAGCAGGTTACTTTGCTGAGCCATCGTCGATCCTCATATCCAACGCAGTTCAAGCCTCATGGTGAGGAGGCGCGCGCTTGCGCCGTCTCGAACCACGAGGCGAAATCACCCCATCCTTCGAGACGCCTCGCAAAGCACGCGGCTCCTCAGGATGAGGCCTACTATCCCCGCGCCCGCAGGATGCGGCCCTTTTCGCGACTCCAGTCGCGCTTCTTGTCGGCATCGCGCTTGTCGTGCAACTGCTTGCCCTTCGCCAAAGCGAGCTGCAATTTCACCCGGCCGCGCTCGTTGAAATACATCTTCAGCGGTACCAGCGTCATGCCCTGGCGCTCCACCGCGCCCATCAGCTTGTTGATCTGCTTGCGGTGCAGCAGCAGTTTCCGCGGCCGCTTCGGCTCGTGGTTGAAGCGGTTGGCCTGCAGATATTCCGGGATGTTGCAGTTGATCAGCCAGATCTCGCCATCCTTGGGATCGGCGTAGGATTCCGCGATCGTCGACTTGCCGTTGCGGATCGACTTCACCTCGGTGCCGGTCAGCGCGATGCCGGCCTCCAGCGTGTCCTCGATCGCGAAGTTGAATCGCGCCTTGCGGTTTTCAGCGATCACCTTGATCGGGCGCTCGTTCTTCTCGGCCATCGTCACATGCTTTCGGCGTTATCTCGGGATACATAAACCTGATAACGCGCGCTTCAAGCGTGGCGCTTACGCCTTCTTGAGCAGATCGCGGATCTCGGTCAGCAATTCTTCTTGGCGGGTCGCGCTTCGGCGGCGCCGCCGCATCGTTGCGCTTCAGCTTGTTCATGAAGCGGATCGCCAGGAACAGCACGAAGGCGATGATGATGAAGTTGATGCTCAGCGTCAGGAAGCTCCCCCAGGCCAGCACGGCGCCTTGTTTCTTGGCATCGGCCAGATTGGTCGCGGTCACCGCTTTCGAGAGACCCGTGAAGTAGTTCGAGAAGTCGAGACCGCCGGTGATCGCGCCGATGACCGGCATGATGATGTCGCCGACCAGCGAAGTGACGATGGCGCCGAACGCTGCACCGATGATCACGCCGACGGCGAGATCGACCACATTGCCCTTCATCGCGAATTCACGAAACTCCTTGAGCACCTGCAATCCTTTCTCTTCAACAGCGCGAACTGTATCCGTCATGCAATATAACGTCGCCGCTCAATTGATCAGGCCGGCATGGACCATGGCTTCGCGAATAACGAGGCCCGTCGGGACCGTCACCGGCATCAATGGCAGGCGCACCTCCTCCTGCAGACGGCCCAACAGCTTGAGACCGTGCTTGGCACCGGCAAGACCCGGCTCCTTGAAGATGGCGTCGTGCAACGGCACCAGCCGATCCTGGATCTTCAATGCGGCCGCGTAGTCGCCTTTCAAGACGGCTGACATCAGTTCGGCACAGGGCTTGGGTGCCACATTGGCGACCACCGAAATGCAGCCGTGCCCGCCCGCCGCCATATAGGCGAGCGCCGTCATGTCCTCGCCGGAGAGCTGGATGAAATCCGGACCCATGGCATGACGCTGCTGCGAGACGCGGGCCAGATTGGCGGTGGCGTCCTTCACGCCGACGATGTTCTTCAACTCGAAAAGCCGCGCCATGGTCTCGACCGACATGTCGACCACCGAACGTGGCGGGATGTTGTAGATCAGGATCGGAATCCCGATCGCATCGTTGATCGCCTTGAAGTGCTGGTACATGCCTTCCTGGGTCGGCTTGTTGTAGTACGGCGTCACCACCAGCACCGCGTCGGCACCGGCCTTCTCGGCATGCTTTGCAAGCTCGATGGCTTCCTTGGTCGAGTTCGAGCCGGCGCCGGCGATGACGGGAACGCGGCCCTTGGCCTCGTCGATGCACCACTCCACGACCAGCCTGTGCTCGTCATGGCTCAAGGTCGGGCTCTCGCCGGTGGTGCCGACCGGCACCAGGCCGTTTGTACCTTCGGAGATCTGCCAGCTGACGAGGGCACGGAACGCCGCCTCGTCCAGCGCGCCATTTTTGAACGGCGTGACCAAGGCTGCGTAGGATCCCGCGAAATTCGTCTTGGCTGCCATGGTAATTCTCCGAACGCGCTGCGGCTTTGGCCGTCTGCTTGAACCGATTGATCGAATAGCGAGTCTTACCGGGTCTGAGGCTGCGGCGGAAGACCGCCCAGGGCGGTTTCAAGCCGGTTTCAAGCCGGTTTCAGCCGCGATTTCGCCGCTGTGATCGGGCAGACAGGAGCCGGCGGGTAAAAATTGACGCTTTGTCCATCAATTCAATCAAATACATCATGAGAATGACCGCGATTGCCTGATTCGCCGCGAAGGAGCGCCGTGACGCGATTGGCCCCCCACTCCGCTGCCCGATGGACGGCGCTCGGCGCCAGCCTGGCGCTGGCCGCCGGCGTCTCCGCGCTTGCCGTCGATGCCTGGGCGGCCGCCAAGGTGCCGCTGCCAAAGCCGCGGCCGATTGCGCGCAATGCGGCGCCGAAGACCGCCGCAGCGCCCGCTACCGCCAAACCGCTGTCGCCCGACGCCGCGAGTCCGGCCCCGGCGCTCCAGCCCGCGACCCGTCAGCATGCCGCCTTGACGCCGCCGGCGAAAAAGCCGATCGCCCCCGCCGCGATGGCCGCGACATCTTCGACGCCGCAGGCCGATGCCGACGCGGTCGAAAACGTCATCGATCTCATTCGCAAGCGCAAGCCGGTGGATGCCTCGCAGCTCGCGCAATCGATCGGCGATCCCGTTGCCCGCAAGCTCGCCGAATGGCTGATCCTGCGCAGCGACGACAACGGCGCCTCGGTCGAACGTTACCGCGCCTTCCTCGCCGCCAACCCGAGCTGGCCGTCGCAGACGTTCCTGCGCCGCCGTGCCGAAGCCGCGTTGTGGGACGATCACCGCGACGACGATACCGTGCTGGGCTACTTCCAGAACGAAAAGCCGCTGTCGGCGAAAGGCAAGTTCGCGCTGGCGCGGGCGCTGGTCGCACGCGGCGACCGCGCGGGCGCCGAACGCAATGTCCGCGACGCCTGGCGCAACGATTCGATGTCCGGCGATGTCGAGAGCACAGCGCTCGATCTGTTCGGCCCGTTCATTTCGCCGGGGGATCACAAGGCGCGGATGGATCTGCTGCTCTATGGCAGCGACACCGACGCCGCCTTGCGCGCCGCCAAACGGCTCGGCGCCGGCCAGATGGCGCTGGCCCGCGCACGGATCGGCGTAACCAAGAAGGCCTCCAACGCCAAGGCCCTGCTCGACGCTGTACCAGGCGAACTACATAGCGACCCCGGCTATACCTTCAGCAAGATGCAATTGCTTCGCCGCGAGGAGCGCTTCGCCGAAGCCGCGCAACTGATGATATCAGCGCCGCGAGATCCCGCCCGGCTGCACAATCTCGACGAATGGTGGATCGAGCGCCGGCTGCTATCGCGCAAAATGCTCGACGTCGGCGAACATCGCTCGGCCTATCTGATCGCGCGCGACGCGGCACTTCCCGCCCGCGACATCTACAAGACCGAACAGGAATTCACCGCCGGCTGGATCGCGCTGCGCTTCCTGAAGGACCCCGCCACCGCCGCGCAGCATTTTGCGCGCATCGGCGTCGGCAGTGTCAATCCGACCGCGCTGGCGCGCGCCGGCTACTGGCAGGGCCGTGCCGCGGAAGCGGCCGGCCGCAGCCAGGAGGCGCGCAACGCCTACACATCGGCGGCAGAGCAATCGACCAGCTATTACGGCCAGCTGGCGCGGGCCAAACTCGGCCTGCCGCAGATCGAACTCAACGGCGCACCGGGCGGGCGCGGCCGTGGCATCGAGCGGCTCGAGATCGTCCGCGCGGTGCAACTATTGTATGCGCTGGACGAGCGCGAGATTGCGATCCCGATTTTCGGCGACATGGGTGAGAACGGCGATCCCGAAGCGCTGGTCGGCCTCGGCGAACTTGCCTCACGCAACGGCGACGCCCGCGGCATGCTGCTGGTCGGCAAGGCGGCGCTCAATCGCGGCCTGCCGTTCGACTTCTACGCCTACCCGACATCAGGCATCCCGCCGTACAAGTCGATCGGACCCGAGGTCGAGCAGAGCATCGTCTATGCGATCGCGCGGCAGGAAAGCGCGTTCAATCCCGCGGTGGTCTCACCCGCCAATGCCTACGGGCTGATGCAGGTGACGCCGGATGCCGGGCGCTACGTCACCAAGAAATACGGTGCGACCTTCGATCTCACCAAGCTGAAGACCGACCCGGTCTACAACGCGGCCCTCGGCGCCGCCGAACTGGGTGGCCTGATCGACGACTATCGCGGCTCCTACATCATGACCTTCGCGGCCTACAATGCCGGCCGCGGCAGCGTGCGCAAATGGGTCGAACGCTACGGCGATCCCAGGGATCCCAAGGTCGATGCGGTCGACTGGGTCGAATCGATCCCGTTCTCGGAGACCCGCAACTACGTGCAGCGGATCATGGAGAACCTGCAGGTCTACCGCGCCCGCTTCGGCGGCGGCTCGCGGCTGCAGATCGAAGCCGACCTGCATCGCGGCAGCGTCGAGTAAAGCGTCCCGTTCAAACCGCGCGCTTGCGCTCAAGTCCTCAGAGCTTCGTTCAGCCCTAACATTCCGCATCGCCCCGACGAGCGGAGATACGCGCGAGCCCGCAAGCCATGTGAGAAGCATCCCGCTCCCCACGCCACAAGCAAAAACCCCCGGCAGTTTCCTGCCGGGGGCTTTCGTTTCAGAGACTAACCGTCGTTAGACGATCAGGATCAGAAGGAGCGCAGGATCTGAACTGCACCGTTGTACAGGTTCTGGTCCTTGAGCTGGTAAGCGCCGGCAGCCTTGCCGCTCGCCGAGGTCAGGTTGTAAACGCCATCGAGGTTCTGATCGAGGCGGCTGTAGATGAATTCAGCCGACAGGGTCAGGTTCTTGACGGGGGTCCACGAGGTCTTGGTGCCGATCTGGGCGAGGCCCAGGTCGAAGTTGCCGGTGGCGTTCAGAGTGCCAGCGGTAGCACCGGCAGTCGCTCCAGCGGTGCTGGTTCCGAGACCGCGCGTGGTCGAGGTGAACGCCGCCATCAGGAGGGCGTTGCCGCTGTCGCCATACGAGATGTGGCTGTAGTTGCCGTACAGCGACGTACGCCAGTTCGGGTTCCAGTAGTGCTCATAGAAAGCGCTAACTTCCCATGCAGTGCTCTGCTGGATCTGACCGCCCGCGCCGAACACGCCGTCCAGCACGTAGCCGAAGCCGAGGCTCTGGCCATCGAACTTGGCATAACGACCGCCGCCATTGGTGTCGGTGGTGCCGCCGAAGACGTACTTGGCTGCGCCCTTTGCGTACGACGCTTCAAGCTTCAAGCTGTCGCCTGCACCGGTCGGCAGGGTCTTGAACTCAACCGCGCCGCTGACAGCGAAGCCGTACGAGTCCTCGGGATGTCCGGTGAGCTCGTTGGCGCCGTAGAAGCCAGCAGAGACTTCATGCATCGCCGCTGCGAAGTGCAGCGAACCCCAAGCCTGATCGAGGCGAATGTTGCCGACGATTTCAGGAATGTGGTTGCCGGCCTGGGAGTTGCCCAGGAAGGTGTTGCCGGAACCAGCACCAGCGCCGCCGTAGGCGTTGACCAGGAACTGCGCAGCGCCGGGACCGACGATGAAGTTCGAGGTGTTATAGAGACCTGCGTTACGATAGGCAGCGCCGTTCTCGATCGAGATCGTGCCCGACACGCCGTTGCCGAAGCTGGCGGTATAGGCCAACTGCGGAATGCCGGTCGCGTTGTTGGAACCGAGATTGGTACCCGACGTGATGGTCGGCTTCGACAGCGCCCACTGCGGGTCGAACTGCGAGACAGCCTTACCGAGGGTGAAACCAGCGAACTGGATGAACGCGTAGTCGACTTCGATGAAGCCGCCAGCGATCGATTCGCGGTTCTGCGAGAAGTCCATCTGGACGTTCGAATAGGTGCGGACAACGCCGTATTCGGTGGCGGTGCGCGTATCGGTGGTCAGGTTGAAACGTTCGCGGCTGACGAAGTAGTCCTTCGTGAACACGTTGGCGCCACCGGTGCCGCCCTGCCAGAACGGAGCGTCATAGAGGTTGCCGTTGAAAGCAACGTCCAAACGGATCGCGCCGCCGATCTTGATGCAGGTGTCGGTGCCGGGGATGTAGTAGAAACCCGCGCCGTAGAGGGAGCAAACCTTCACGTATTCGACCGCTTTGGCCTTGACGGGAAGATCGGCTGCCTGAGCTCCGCCCATGGCGAGAATGCTCGCCGCTGAGCCGAGAATAAGGCCCTTAATCGTCTTCATGTAAACCTCCAAGTTGCTTTAGGGAAGGTTCCGCCACCGGGTGAGGATCACCCTGAAGACAAGTCCCTTAGTCCCTGACAACCCGTCAGGCGTTTCGGATCTCTGGACACACACGCACGAATGCGAGCGTGGTCCTGAGTGAACCACCTTTACGGGACGACCTCGGGATGCCCCCCTCCGTCGCACCGTGACCATCTCCTAACCCTCCCCGCTTCGCAACAATGGAACGCCTCAAAGGGACCACCTTTCGGCCGTTTCCGGAGGGGTGTTGCTTAAATCACACGCGTTCGTGATTGGAGCATTTTGGCAAACCATTGTTTTGAAAGAGATATTTACGGGAGCCCGAACAATGCCACGGAACGCGTTATCGCGCGCGTAATATTCAGCAATGCCCGCCACAGGAATGATGTGGCGAATCCGGCGCGCTCCCGCCGATTCGCGTCGCGATTCCTGCCTTGATCCGCTTGGGGAAAGACCTTGAAGGCAAGTTGCTGTTGATAAGGAGTATATCGAGCCGCGCTTCTCGAAGGCGCGAAGCCGCTGCGCCTCTATATATGATATGCAATGACGCCCAGATCAGAGCGCCGCCGCCGAACACCGCCCGCGCCTGGTGAATTTCACAGGCAGAAATCAGCGACTTGCGATCTGGCGCTTGCGGCTGACGTCCACGTCGGGCATATCCAGATATACTGGAGCTGTGGCCGAGTGGCTGAAGGCACCGCTTTGCTAAAGCGGCATACCTTTTACCGGGTATCGAGGGTTCGAATCCCTCCGGCTCCGCCACCTACCCTGTCGACAAGACGCTGATTTGATTGTGTAACCGATCGGCCGACACGAAGCCGGCGAAGGCCGTTTCACCAGGTCTGGTTATGCGAATTGTCGCCGACGCCGTAGCCATATCCCTGGTATGAGGATGACGGAACCCCGTAGGTGACGCCACCGCCGATGCTGCCAAACGCGTCGCGAGTTGTTGTCCGACGGGCATGATGCCTGCGGCGCGCCGCGCTGAGGTCCGTAGCGAGAGCTGCGCCATGGGCCACAGACAGTTCCTGGGAAGGCGCAGCCGTTGCCGCCATCGCGGCGGACGGCATCGCTGCAGTCGCAAAGACAGCGGCGACCAGTGCCGGCCCGGTGAAGCGCGCGATAGAAGACAGCAAAACGTTTTTCGCAGGCATCGCAATGTCCTTGTCATCATGCGGCGCTATCGGCGCCTGTTGAGAATGGAGACAGCGAAGACATTGGGATGCACAGGCCCGATACAAGCGAAAGGCTCGTAACAAACCCGTGACGCCCCCTCCCCGAACTGCGAAGAGGGAGTGCAAACATGACCTGGCCGGCTTTACGAAGGCTGGGCATCAGCCTCGCCGATGTCCTGCGAAAACTCCGCTCGTCTTGATGGCACGAAACTCGCTACAGATTTTCCATCAGTTCAGATTTTAGGAAATGATGGAAATACATGTTCGTCGTTGCGGTGCTCTGGACTGCCTTCTTCGTCGTCAATTTCAACATCGCGATGATGATCCCGCTACTGCCGTTCATTCAGCAGGACATGGGCCTGTCGCCCACACAGACCGGGATGGTGCTGGCGGCCTTCCCCGTAGTTGCGCTCATCAGCAATCTGGCGCTGGGTCCCCTGATCGATCGCTTTGGCCGAAAACGTTTCATCATGACGGGTGCCGTGGGCTGCGCAGCTATCCTGCTGCTGACAGCCGCAGCACGCAGCTCCATTCCGATTGCACTGGGACGCGCCGCGACCGGGCTGTTCATGCCGATGATCGGCGCATCCGTCTATGCGGCAATTGCCGACTACGTCCCTGCTCCCCATCGCGCCCGCGTCGCCGGTTATGTCACCTCGGCCGCACCGATCGCCTTCCTGTGCTCGATGTCGCTCGGCACATTTCTGGGTGGCCTGTTCGCCTGGCAACTGCCGCTGATACTGCTGGCCGCGGTCGCGGCGGTGCTGGCAGCGTCCGCATCGCGGCTACCTGCGACACGCCCTGAAGTGCTGTCGGACGCTCCGATTTCGGCGCGAACTTATCGACAGCGTCTGCTGTCGCTGTCGATGGATGCCAGTACGCGGCTACTGTTCGCCGCCTATTTCCTCTGGGCCGCCGCAGTGTTCATCTTTCTCGGGCTGTATCCAAGCTGGCTGGTGCAACATGGCCTGGCCGCGCAGGGCACCGTCGCGATCGGAACCATGCTGCTCGTCGGAGAAATTGGCGGCCTGTTCGGCGCGTTGTTCTCCGGACGCCTGATCGGGATGTTTCGACACCCCTTCGGGCTTGGCGTCTTCGTCGTGGCTGGAACGGCGGCAGTGGTGTTGCTGATCCCGGCCGGCACCGGCCTTATCGCCTTTCAGGCGATCGGCTACGCGCTGTTTGCGTTCTGGCGCGATCTGACGCTGGCCTTGATGCTGGGCAGTGCGATGCTGCTGGTGGCGGCCGCGCAGCGTGGCAGCCTCAACGCCATCCTCAACGCGGTCTACCAGACCGGGGCGACCGTCGGCGGCATCGCGAGCGCGTGGCTCTATGGCGCGCGTGCGGACTTCGTGGCGAATGCGGTGGTCGCTTCAGCCCTGCTTGCCGCGTCAGCGCTGCTGCTGTGGCGGCTGACGAAGCTGAAACAGCCCGATGGCGGCGGACACGCACACGCCGCATAGGTTTGCGTGCTGCCGGTGGCCGGACCTGAGCCCGGCTTAGTGGGTGGTGGTCATCCAGGCACGGGCGTCGCGCTGCGCGGCGGCGATCTCGACATCGGACATCATCTCGGCGACCTCGCGACGCATCGGAATGGCATCGACGCGACCCTTGAGGGCGGCGAGGTTGAACCATTTGTGCGCGGCGATGAGATCGACGATGCCGGAGCGGCCGCTGGCCCAGTACAGGCCGCGCTCAAACAGCACGTCCTGGATGGCGCTGGCCTCGATCGGCGTGGCGGTCTCGAAATCGATTTGTCCCTGAAACATCCGTCATTCCTTTTATGTTTTGCCGCCCCGATCCGAGCGCGGCTCCTGTCCATGTTCGATGCAATCCCAACCGCCGTTTGCCGGCTTGTTGGGGCAATCATGGCCCATAAAATTTGAATGGCAGTTTAATCATCGGGATGAATCGAATCTGAACGGGCGCGATACGGCAAAACCTCGGCCCCCAAGGAACCTCAATATTTACAGGGCTTTCTCGCATTTTTTGGAATTCGGTTTACCCTGCTGCTTGGCGATGTCGTAACCATCGATGCAGCGGTGGGGCACGAACTCCGTTAGCGTGCAACGCACACGCCGACACCCTCCCCGGCTCTCACGCCGTGGACGGTTCAACAATCATTTCGGGATATGGAAATCGAAAGTGCCGGGGATCAACCGCGCCGGCGGGAAGACGAGGGCGTCGGCAACACGTCAGGATCATATCTCATGTGGCGGAGACCGCCGATGAAACAGCGGACCAAAGATCCGCACCGAATAAAGAACACCAATAACGAGTACTGCGTTCTTTGCCGAACCGGTTCGCGGGAAGAGCAAGCCCTGCCCTGAATGACGGTCCAGCCGTTGACCTGATGTCTCGCCGACACCCTCTTTCGTCGACCAGAGCCTGCGCTTTCAAAATCCGCTTCGAGAAGCAAACCGTCGTCGAGGCTCTTGTGACGTCGCCGGCGGCATAGCCACCGGCAATCTTTTTAGAAGAAGTTACTTCTTCTTCTTGGCAACCTTCTTCGTCTTCTTGGCAGTCTTCTTCACTGCGCTCTTCGTTGCCTTCTTCGCCTTCTTAGCTTTCTTGGCCATGTTGCCCTCCGAATAGTGTTGAGATGGCTTAATCGCTGCGTGCACTCGGGAATCGAAATGCACTACATCCCGAATACACCAACACATTAGAAAAAACAGCGTCTCGCTTAAGGAAGTGTTGATGACGCAAAGTCGCCGCGCGCCCTACGCGCTCAACGACAACTCGCAAAAGCACCATCAAGCCGATGCGAATAGTACGCGAAAACTCTACGTCGGCGATTGTCAAGATTGCAGGAAATGCCTGTGCTGCACACATATTCGTCATTCATGGTATCATCTAACTACACAAACTCCTGATGTCGTTGAGTCGCAACGGCCGGCCGAAAACGCGCGTCGCGGACTCTGAGTCGGGATTTTTGGCAATAAAAAAATTTTCACGTAAATCGCGTTAGCGCCTTATCGGCGCCCGCCACAACCCGATTTTTGGCCGAATTCCCGACCGGTGATTCGCAATCCGTTTTCGGCTTGGCCATGCATCGCCGCGCGTTTGGCGATGTTCGGTCGGCGTCTGCGTGGACCGAAACGACGCTCCGCGCGCGGCGCCGGTGCCGCTTCAGGCGACGGTCAGATGCCGAGCTTGCTCTTCAGTAGGTCGTTGACCGACTTCGGATTGGCCTTGCCGCCAGATGATTTCATCACCTGGCCGACGAACCAGCCCATCAACGCCGGCTTGGCCTGTGCCTGTGCGACCTTGTCAGGATTGGCGGCGATGATGTCGTCAACCACCTTCTCGATTGCACCCAGGTCGGTGACCTGCTTCATGCCGCGCGCTTCGACGAGCTCACGCGGGTCGCCGCCTTCGGTCCACACGATCTCGAACAGGTCCTTGGCGATCTTGCCGGAGATCACTTCCTCGCCGATCAGATCGACAATGGCCGCAATCTGGCTCGCCGACACCGGGGACGACGTGATGTCCTGGCCTTCCTTGTTGAGCCGGCCAAACAACTCGTTGATCACCCAGTTGGCGGCGAGCTTGCCGTCGCGCAGCTTGTCGGCGAGACCCGCCAGCACCGCCTCGAAGAAGTCAGCGCTCTCGCGCTCGCTGACCAGCACGCCGGCGTCATAGGGGGTCAGGCCGAAGTCGCCGATGAAGCGCGCCTTCTTCTCGTCTGGCAATTCCGGCAGGCCGGCCTTCAACGCCGCGACATAGGCTTCGCTGAATTCCAACGGCAGCAGGTCGGGATCCGGGAAATAGCGATAGTCATGCGCCTCTTCCTTGGAGCGCATCGAGCGGGTCTCGCCCTTGCCGGGATCGTAGAGCCGGGTCTCCTGGTCGATCGACCCGCCATCCTCGAGGATGCCGATCTGGCGCCGCGCTTCGTAGTCGATGGCCTGACCGATAAAGCGGATCGAGTTGACGTTCTTGATCTCGCAGCGGGTGCCGAGCGGCCCACCGGGTTTACGCACGGAGACGTTGACGTCGGCGCGCAGGCTGCCCTTCTCCATGTCGCCGTCGCAGGTACCGAGATAGCGCAGGATGGTGCGCAGCTTGCTCACATAGGCTTGCGCCTGCTCGGCGGAGCGCATGTCGGGCTTGGAGACGATCTCCATCAGCGCCACGCCGGAGCGGTTGAGATCGACGAACGACATCGTCGGGCTCTGGTCGTGCAGCAGCTTGCCGGCATCCTGCTCCAGGTGCAGGCGCTCGATGCCGACCGTGATGCTGTCGCCGTCAGACAGTTCGACGATCACCTCGCCCTCACCGACGATCGGCGACTTGTACTGGCTGATCTGGTAGCCCTGCGGCAGATCCGGGTAGAAGTAGTTCTTGCGGTCGAAGGTCGAGCGCCGGTTGATCTGTGCCTTCAGCCCGAGGCCGGTGCGCACGGCCTGGCTGACGCAGGCCTCGTTGATGACAGGCAGCATGCCCGGCATGGCCGCATCGACCAGCGAGACGTGGGTATTGGGCTCGCCGCCGAATTCCGTGGAAGCGCCGGAGAACAGTTTTGCGTTGGAAGTGACCTGGGCATGGATCTCCAGCCCGATCACGATTTCCCAATCGCCAGTGGCGCCCTTGATGAGTTTCGACGGTTTGACCGGTGCGTTCATGGGCGGCTTTTACCCTGATGGCGGACGCGGGAAAACCCCCCGCGGCATTTTCCGGCGCCGGTCACACAGCATTGAGGGCCTCGCTTCACAGCCCCGCGGCAAACGCCCGGAACACCGTGCTGGCGCGCAGCGTGTCGCGGCCGGCGGCGATCACGTCGTCGACCTGCTGCTGCGGCAGCTGGAATCGGGTCGGGACGGCTTCCAGCACGGCGGCCCGTTGCGGATCGAGCTGATCGAAGCCGAGCCGACCGACAAAGAACTGCAGATCATTGCATCGCCAGCCGGGTCGCGCGCCGTAGCGGGCGCGCTCGGCCTCCGACAGGCCGCAGCGCCATTTGACCAGCGAACTCTGCCAGTCCTTCGTGGTGCGGTCGAAGGCGGAGTAGCTGGAGCCGACGCTGGCGTCGATGGTAGTGTCCACCGCGGCCTTAAGCATTTCGACGCCGCTCGGCCCTTCCACGGTATTGATCCAATCGCCGGAGAGGCCGGCCTTGGAATCCACGACCAGGAACATGGCGCGACGCAGCCTGACGGCTTGCTGCGGCGTCATCGGCCCATAGGCGGTGTCGGACGATTCCCGCGCGATGGTCAGGCCGGAGATGCCGTAATTATCGACCAGGCCGCCATCCACCAGCTTGATGTAGGGCACCGCGCCCTCACGATAGCGCATGATCGCCTTGGCGTAGGAACTCAGCATCGGCGGGGCATTGCGATTTGCCGCCGCCTTCGCAATCCAGGGCGGCAGCGGGTCCTTGCAGGTGCCGGGAAACGCTTGCACCACAGCCGGCGCAAAGGCGATCGGCACCGCGGCCGACGCCGCCACCGCGCTCGACAGCGGATATTTGCTGAGATCGCTGCAGATCGCGGTGAAGGCGGTGGCATCGAACACGAACGGAACGTGGTTGTAGATGTCAGAAGCGTTGATCCAGACCCGCGGCGAGCCGACATCGCGGAACTGGCCGAAGGTCACGTTGTCGAACAGGTTGGCATCGAGCCATTTGGTGAAGGCGGTGGAGTCGTTGATGCCGCCGGAGAAGGCGCGGCCAATGGTGCCCAGCGACAAGGTCGTCGTGAGCCCCTCCTCGGCATTCCTCAGCAGAAACCGCTCGCGGAAATCCGCCAGCGCGGCGCGTTTCTTCAGGCCGAAATAGGCAGCGGTGACCGAACCGCCGGAGACGCCTGTCAGAAAATCGATGCGTTCGAGCATGGTGTCGGACGCGCCGCGCATCCTTGTCTGGCCCATCTCCTCGAGAACGCCGAACGAGAACGCCGCCGCGCGGGTACCGCCGCCGGAAAACGACAACCCGATGAGGAGATCGTCGAGCGCTGCGGGATCCTGGAAGCCGATGGTAAGATTATCGACGACACCCTGGCTGCCGAGCGGCACGTTGAGGGGAATGTTGTGCACCGAGGCACAGCCCAGCAACAAAGCGGCGGTCGTGACGACGGCACCGAGTGACCACAACCTGCTCATCAAACCGACCGCTCTCGCGCCTTCCGTCGAAACATCACCGCCGGCTTGCCGGAATAACGAAACCCGCGACACCCGTGCGTTCGGAAAGCTGAAACACATCCTAATGCAAACCGTTGCAATTTGATGCAAAGCGGCAGGAAACACGCACCCGCGCCCGGAACATGGTTATTGAATGGCTAAGACCGGAAGGTGACCTGACGTGGCAACGGCCTGGTTCGGTTGCGTGCCGGGCGCGGCGTCGAATACCAGCGTGAACCAGTTGCCCTGCCCGCGAATGCGCTCCGCATTGAATTTCACAAGCGGACCGGGCTTCCAGATGGATCAGCGCGGCGATCGCTTACGCCCACCATTTCGGCGGCGTGAATCGCCCCGATGCCTGCTCGATGGTCTCGCCGAGCGAAAACAGCGTCTCCTCGTCGAACGGACGGCCGATCAGTTGCAGCCCGAGCGGCAGGCCCTGCGCGTCCTTGCCGGCGGGAACCGCGATGCCGGGCAGCCCCGCCATGTTCACCGTCACCGTGAAGATGTCGTTGAGATACATCTCGATCGGATCGGCGCCGCCCTTCTCGCCGATTCCGAACGCCGCCGATGGCGTTGCCGGCGTCAGGATCGCGTGGATGCCCTTGGCGAAGCAGTCCTCGAAATCCTTCTTGATCAGCGTGCGCACTTTCTGCGCGCGCAGATAATAGGCGTCGTAGTAGCCGGCAGAGAGAACGTAAGTTCCAATCATGACGCGACGACGGACTTCGGCGCCAAAGCCTTCGGCGCGGGTATTTTCATACATGTCGCTGATGCTGCGGCCGGGCACGCGCAGGCCATAGCGGACGCCGTCATAGCGCGCGAGATTCGACGAGGCTTCCGCTGGCGCCACGATGTAATAGGCCGGCAGCGCGTACTTGGTGTGCGGCAGCGACACGTCGATCAGTTCCGCGCCGGCGGCCTTGAGCTGCGCCGCGCCGGCCATCCAGAGCTTTTCGATTTCCGCCGGCATGCCGTCGATGCGGTACTCCTTGGGGATGCCGATCTTCATGCCCTTCACGGACTTGCCGACCGCGGCTTCGTAGTCCGGCACCGCACGATCCACCGAGGTGGTGTCCTTGGGATCGTGGCCGGCCATCGAGCGCATCAGGATCGCGGTATCGCGTACCGTGCGCGCGATCGGACCGGCCTGATCGAGCGAGGATGCGAAGGCCACGATGCCCCAGCGCGAGCAGCGGCCATAGGTCGGCTTCATCCCGACGATCCCCGCGAAGGCCGCGGGCTGCCGGATCGAGCCGCCGGTATCGGTCGCCGTAGCGCCGAGACAAAGCCCCGCCGCCACCGCCGACGCCGAACCGCCCGACGAACCGCCAGGGACCAGCCTGGTATCGGAACCGTCACGCCGCCAGGGATTGACCACGGTGCCAAAACACGAGGTCTCGTTCGACGAGCCCATGGCGAACTCGTCATTGTTGAGCTTGCCGAGCATCACGGCGCCGTCGCGCCACAGCTGCGAGGTCACGGTCGATTCATAGGGCGGGATGAAATTGCCGAGAATCTTCGAGCAGGCGGTGGTGCGAACATCCTTGGTCGCGAACAGGTCCTTGATCCCCAGCGGAATGCCGCCGAGCGGCCCGCCTTCGCCCTTGGCGATCCTGGCGTCTGCCGCCTTCGCCATGGCGAGCGCATGCACCGGCGTCTCCAGCACATAGGCGTTCAGCACCCGCGCGTTCTCGATCGCCACGATATGCGCATCGGTCAGTTCGACCGACGTGAAGGATTTTTTCGCGAGGCCGTCTCTAGCCTCGGCGAGCGTCAGCGACGTCAGGTTTGTCATCTATTTATTGACCGGGCTGCAGAAGAACGGAGAGAGGGTCTTGTCGTTTTCCGGCGCGTCGCGGCGGAGTTTTTCGGATGCCAGATCGGCGGCCTGCAGCTGGTCGAGCACGGCGTCCAATGCCTTGTCGACATCGACGATCTTGCCCTGCCGCTCCATGGCGTCGAGGTAGTCCATATAGAACTGATAGGACTTTTCATCGTCGCAAAGCATGCACATGCGCTGTTCCCGTCTCGTTATTCGACGACCAAATTATTCGACAACTTTGGGGACCAGGAAGAAATGGTCCTCGGCTTCCGGCGCGTTCGCCGTCACCGCATCGACGATCTCGCCGTCATTAACCACGTCGGGGCGCTTCTTCATTTCCATCGGCATCACCGAGGTCATCGGCTCGACGCCGTCGACATTCACTTCCTGCAGCTGCTCGACAAAGGCCAGCATCGCGTTGAGCTCGCCCTGCAGATGGGGAACCTCGGCGTCAGTGACCGCGATCCGCGCGAGATGCGCGATACGGCGAACGGTGGCGGCATCGACGGACATATAAGAAGCCTCGGGACGAATTCAGCCCGCCGTATAGCAGACGGAGGTTTCGCGCCGCAACCGCGCCCGAATAGCCGTCTCAGCCGGCAAGCTGGCCCATTCGTGCCAAGGCGGCGGCAGCCAGCGCCCGGGTCAATTCCGCCGCAGGCTGCGAGCCACCCATATGTACCGCCTGCCCGGCCCAGAGGTTGCTGAAATCGACCTTGCCGAGCTTCTCGGCGGCGGCTTTCAGGGGACCCAGCGCGGTGGTAGCATGCGGGAAAGCCGGGGCGTCCGGCGACACCGGCCCAACCTCGCGCATCACCCGGTTGATGACACCGCGGGCCGGACGGCCGGTCATCACATTAGTGATGACGGTGGAATCGTCAGCCGATTCGGCCAGCGCCGCGCGATGGGCGGCGCCGATCGTGCTCTCCGGGCAGCGCAGAAAAGCCGTGCCGATCTGTACCCCCGCCGCCCCAAGCGCGAACGCGGCGGCGATGCCGCGGCCGTCGGCGATACCGCCCGCGGCGATCACCGGCACCTTTACCGCATCCACCACCTGCGGCAGCAGCGACATCGTGCCGGGCTGTGTCGTGAGGTTGTCGGTCAAAAACATGCCGCGATGGCCGCCGGCGTCGGCGCCCTGCGCGATGATCACGTCGGCGCCGTTCTGCTCGAGCCAGACCGCCTCGCGCACGATGGTCGCCGAGGAGACCACGATGCAGCCGGCCGCCTTGACGCGCTTGAGCAGCGCCGGTGCCGGCAGGCCGAAATGGAAGCTGACCACTTCCGGCTTCAGCTCTTCCACCAGCGCGCACATCGCCTCGTCGAATGGCGCGCGGTTGGCGGCGTTGATGGGAGCTGCGGGATCGAGCCCAAACTCGCTGTAATAGGACGAAAGCCGCTTCTTCCAGCCGGCCTCGCGCTTGATATCGGCATCGACAGCGGTGTGGCAGAAGAAATTGAGATTGATCGGCGCCGACACCCGTTGCCGGAAAATGTTGACCTGCTCGCGCGCCTTTTCCGCCGACAGCATCGCACAGGGCAGCGAGCCCAGCGCCCCGCCCTGCGCGGCCGCGATCACCAGATCCGCGTCATGCGCACCGGCCATCGGCGCCTGCACGATGGGAAACTCGGTTTTGAACAGGTCGATCAGTCGGCGGTCAGGCCACATAGTACGCTCATTCAATGATGGGGGATCGGCGCGCGCATCGTTGCCGGGCCGGCGACATTCTAGCACAGCGCCCTATCGGCGAGCTATGCGTTGGCGCGGGGGATCAGCAGCCACTTGCGCAGCGCGACCCCGGCCCAGATCGCCTCTACCAGCCCGAACGGCCAGGCACCCTGCAGGAATCCATACAACGATCCCAGCCCGCAGGCCCCGGCGAAGGCCAGCACGTACCACGCACTGCGGCTTTCCAAGGCGTAACAGACCAGCATCGCGCTGACCGCGAACAATCCGAACAAGCTGAGGGCGTCCATGGGTGAGCTCGGGGCTGGTGGGTGCGGACGTGCGATCCTTACCAGTCGGGCAAATGGTGCGGCAACCGACGGCCACGCGGGATAATTGCAACGCGGCATTTTCGCCGCGCTACGGAGCGTGTTAAGCGGGGCGATGACTGCACTGATCCTCACATTGATCGAGGCCGCCACGCATTGGCCTTCCCGCGGCGCGCTGATCGGTCTCGATCTCGGCACCAAGACCATCGGCGTCGCTGTGTCCGATCCCGACCGCCGCCTCGCCACCGGCGTCGAGACCATCGAGCGCACTGCCTTCAAGGCCGATGCAGCGCGGCTGATCAAGCTGGCAAACGAGCGCAGCATCTGCGGCTTCGTGCTCGGCCTGCCCATCAACATGGACGGCAGCGAAGGTCCACGGGCGCAATCGACCCGCGCCTTCGCCCGCAATTTCTCAAAGCTCACCGAGCTGCCGATCGGGTTCTGGGACGAACGGCTGTCGACCTCGGCGGTGGAGCGCGAATTGATCGCCAACGACGTCAGCCGCGCCAAGCGCGCCAAGATCATCGACGAGCACGCCGCGATCTTCATCCTGCAGGGCGCGCTTGACCGGCTCACCGCCCTGCTTCGTTCGCCGGATATCCGCTGACCATGCTGACGGTGTTCGGCGCCCTCGTCCCGGTGTTCCTGCTGATCGTGCTCGGCTTCGTGCTGCGCCGCGTGCTGCTGAAGCAGGACGTGGTCTGGATCGGGCTCGAACACCTCATCTATTACGTGCTGTTTCCGGCGCTGCTGATCGACACGCTGTCGCGCGCCAATCTGGCGTCGGTGCCGATCGCCGGCGTCGGCGGCGCGCTGCTGCTCGCGGTGCTCGTGATGTCGGCGCTGTGCATGGCGCTGCGGCCGCTGCTGGTGCGCATACTCGGCATCGACGGCCCGGCCTTCACCTCGGTGTTTCAGGGCGCGACGCGCTGGCAGACCTTTGTGGCGCTGTCGGTGGCCGGCAATCTGTGGGGCGATCTCGGCATCACGCTGGCGTCGGTCGCGATGGTGGCGATGATCCCGCTGCTCAACATCCTGGCCGTCGCGGTGCTGGCGCATTACGCCGCGCCGCAGCGACTGTCATGGCCGACGCTGCTGCTGACCATTGCCAAAAGCCCGCTGATCTGGGCCTGCGTCATCGGCCTCGGCATCAACCTGCTCGGGGTGCCCGTGGTAAAACCGCTGCATGAATTCGCCGATGCGCTTGGCCGCTGCTCACTGGCGATGGGCCTGCTGGTGGTCGGCGCCGGGCTGCAGCTCGAAGGCCTGCGCCGACCGGGTGCCGCGGCGACGCTTACCGTCGTGCTCAAGCTCGCGATCATGCCGGTGATCGCGATCGCGCTCGGCATGGCGTTCGACCTGTCCGGCGCCAGCCTCGCGGTGGTCGCTTGCTGCGCCTCGGTGCCATCGGCCTCGAACGGCTACATCCTGGCCCGCCAGATGGGCGGCGACGCGCCGCTGCTAGCGCAGATCCTGACGCTGCAGACCACGCTCGCGGTGCTGACCATGCCGGTGTTCATCGCGCTGGTGGCGTAGAACAACCAATTGTCATTCCCCGGCGCGCCAATTGGCGCGCCTGAGGGCGCGAGCAGCGATAGCTGCGAGCGAGCCCGGAATCCATAACCACCGCCAGGAGTGTGGATTCCGGGCCCGCGTGAAGAGGCGCGTCCTCAGACACGCCAATTGGCGTGTCGGGGAATGACGAACTCTAGGAGTGATTGATGAGCCAGATCGCCTGTACGGTCGCGGCGAGATTGTTGAGGCCGTGCACAAACACCGTCAGCCAGGTCGAATGGCTACGATAGCGGAGATAGCCGAGCAGCAGGCCGATGGAAAATATCTCGCCGAAGAAGAACCAGTCATATTGCAGATGCATCGCGGTCCACACCGCCGACGACAGCACGATGGCGCCCACCGGCCGCAGGAATGATTCCGACCAGCCGCGATAGAGAAAGCCGCGGGCGAAAAATTCCTCGGTCATCGGCGCTCCCACGCAGAACGCGATCACCAGGAGCCACAGCGCGCCATCGGCCCACGCCGATTTCAGGACTTCCAGCATGAAGCCCGGCGACGCGTCGCGGCCCAGTGCGCGCGACAGCAGGTCCCAGGCCGTGACCAGCACGATCAGGCAGACCGCGCCGAGCACAAAGTTCTTCCACGAGGTGCCGCGCAGTGCGAGGTAATCGGCGAACGGCATCCGCGCCAGCCGCGTCGCCAGCCACAACGCCAGACACACCGCCGGCAGACCCATGATGACCGACATCGCGATGGTGGTACCGCTGCCCAGCGTCGTCGTCAGCAACGACGCATCCAATGGCGCGTTCCGCTCCAGCAGGTAATAGGCGACCACCGTCAGTTGGCCCACAAACATCGCGGCAAAGGCGAACAGGCCCCACAGGCAGGTGCCTATGAATTTCCAGACGCGCGGCGGCTTTTTGGTAGGCGGCGATTCAACCGGCACGACAGGAATGGCGGGTGTTTCGAACGATGTCACTGCGGCAATGCCCGCTCGAGCAGGCCGCGGCTTTGCGCGTCGGTGAAATTTGCGGCGCCGTACATGGCGCCGCGCACGCCATCGAGACGGGTCTTGGCGAACAGTTCGGCATGCGGAGGATGCACCAGGTTCAGCGCCGCCGCAGCGGCCAGCATCGCCAGCGTTTCCACCGCCTGTCGCGCCACGCGTTCGCTGTCGGGCCGCAGCAATGTCCCGATGATGAACGAGGCTGCTTCCGCCGCGCCGGGCAATCCCCTGGTGTCATCGACGAGAGCCTGCAACACCGCGATCGCCGTATCGCCCTCGCGCGACAGCGCGCGGAGCACGTCGAGGCACATCACATTGCCGGAACCTTCCCAGATCGCATTGACCGGCGCCTCGCGATAATGCCGCGCCAGAATGCCCTCCTCGACATAGCCGTTGCCGCCCATGCACTCCATCGCCTCGTACAAGAATCCCGGCGCGGTCTTGCAGACCCAGTATTTCACCGCCGGGGTCAGCAGCCGCATCCAGGCCGCTTCGGCGGCATCCTCCGGCGCGCGATCGAACGAATGGCAGAGCCGCATCACCAGCGCAGTGCAGGCTTCCACATGCAGCGCCATGTCGGCGAGCACGCTCTGCATCAGCGGCTGGTCGGCGAGATGCTTCTGGAACACACTGCGATGCCGCGCGTGATGCAAGGCGTGCGCAAGCCCCGAGCGCATCAGCCCCGCCGACGCCGTGGCGCAATCCTGCCGCGTCAGCTGCACCATCTGGATGATGGTGCGGATGCCCTTGCCCTCATCGCCGACGCGAAGCGCATAGGCGTCGTTGAATTCCACTTCGGAGGATGCGTTGGAGCGGTTGCCGAGCTTGTCCTTCAGCCGCTGGAATTCGATGGCGTTGACCGAGCCGTCCGGACGAAACCGCGGCATGAAGAAACAGCTCAACCCGCCATCGGCCTGCGCCAGCACCAGAAAGGCGTCGCACATCGGCGCTGACATGAACCACTTGTGGCCGCTGATGCGATAGGCGTCGCCGTCACTGATGGCGCGGGTGATGTTGCTGCGCACGTCGGTGCCGCCCTGCTTCTCGGTCATGCCCATGCCCAGCGTCATGCCGCGCTTGGTCGACCATGGCGCAAAGCTGGGATCGTAGCTGCGGCTGGCGATCAGCGGCATCACCTGCGCCAGCACGTCCGGCTGCGACGCCAATGCGGCCACCGCAGCGCGGGTCATGGTGATCGGGCACAGATGCCCGGTCTCCACCTGCGCCGCCATGTAGAATTTTGCCGCACGGATCACTTCCGACGCGCGGCCTGCCGGCTTGCCGTGCTTGGTCCAGGTCGAATTATGGATGCCGGCCTCGACGCTGTGCGCCATCAGCTCGTGATAGGCCGGATGGAATTCGACCTCGTCGCGGCGGTTGCCGCGTGCATCGAAGATTTTCAGTTTTGGCGGATTCTCGTTGGCGCGCCGGCCTCGGTCCGCCATGGCCGCCGAGCCCCAGAGTTGGCCGAAATTCGAATGCTCGATATAGGCCGACGAGGCCTCGTTCAGGGCGACCGCCTCCACCAGCGGGCGATCCGACGCGAACAGATCGATATCCTCGAACGGCGGCGACTGATTGAGCGCCACGTGGGTCGCGGAAGAATCGTGCGTCATGAAGTGGTCCCGGCTGAAAACATCGTAGCGAATCATTTTACGCCGGAATGACCGCAATTTCACGCCTCTATCTGGCTCGCCGCGTGATCGGAAAATCATAGGCGCGGGAGCCGACGCCCGGGAGCGAGAAATGCCACCATTCCCTGGCATAGTTGACGAAGCCCTGCCGGCCCATGGCGGACACCAGCGTCTGCCGCCAGCGCCGCTGCGCCGGCGTGATCGCGCCGGACGCGGTATGCGCCTTGACGTCCGAGCAGTCGTAGCCGGTGCCCATGTCGACGCTGGCCTCCGGCGCGCGCCCCGCCTCGCTTGCGATGCAGTCGGCATAGGCCTTGTTCGGATCGAACCGGGCCGACGGTCCCGCGCGCAGATCGACCAGCGTCAGATCCACCGCAGCGCCGGTGGAGTGGCCGGATCGCTCGGCGATATAGCCGAGCCGGAACAGGTCCTTCTTGCTGAAGGCGGGATTGTACCGTTTCTGCGCCGGCGTCTCCACGCCATCGCGCGCCCACGCCACCATGTCGCGCGATGCCCGCACCGGGCGATAACAGTCCAGCATTTTCAGCGACAGGTTCTGCGATGCCAGTTCGCGCTGCACCTTTTGCAGAGTAAGCCCCACCGTACGCTTCACCACGCAGTCCGCGCTGTCGTAACCATCCAGCCCGCGGCCGACGAAATTATTGACGCCGGCGTAGCGGATGTCCTGCTGAATGCTCGGGTCGAGGTCGCGGAGGAAGACAAAATCGTCTGGCGGGTTTTGCGCTTGCGCGGTCGTTGCGCCCTGCAGGAGCCCGAATGCCAAAAACGCCGCCGCGGCCACCCGTTTCAAATGCTGCATCATGGTGTTGGGCAATCCAATCGCGGCGACTTTGCGGCAGTTTGCATCAAGGCTGTTTACCCTGCCGCCGACAGATCGGGGGATAACCCAAAACCGGCTTCTTGGCGCTTGCCCCGGTTTTGAACTCTGCCTATAGCTTTCGTTTTAATGACCCTTGCATCGAAATCGACGTTCGTCCTCGGCCACCGGCATTTGCTGGGAATCGAGGGCCTTTCCGCCACGGATATCACCGGCCTCCTCGACCTGTCCGA
Organism: Nitrobacteraceae bacterium AZCC 2146; assembly: GCA_036924855.1. Classification (NCBI taxonomy): domain Bacteria; kingdom Pseudomonadati; phylum Pseudomonadota; class Alphaproteobacteria; order Hyphomicrobiales; family Nitrobacteraceae; species Nitrobacteraceae bacterium AZCC 2146. The sequence continues at coordinate 466,120 of JBAGRP010000001.1, read as the reverse complement.
GGAATATGTCGAGTTGAACCGTCAGGTCGACAAAAAGCGCACCAGCCTTCGTGGCCGCACCCAGATCAACCTGTTCTTCGAGGCCTCGACTCGGACGCAGTCCTCGTTCGAACTAGCCGGCAAACGGCTCGGCGCCGATGTCATGAACATGTCGGTATCGCAGTCTTCGATCAAGAAGGGCGAGACCCTAGTCGACACCGCGGTGACGCTGAACGCCATGCACCCCGACATCCTCGTGGTGCGGCATCACGCCTCCGGCGCCGTCGAACTGCTGGCACGAAAAGTCGATGGCTCCGTGATCAATGCCGGCGACGGCGCCCATGAACATCCCACCCAAGCGCTGCTCGACGCGCTCACCATCCGCCGCAACAAGGGCCGGCTCGAAGGCCTGACCATTGCGATCTGCGGCGACGTCATGCATTCGCGCGTCGCCCGCTCCAACATCCTGCTGCTCAACACCATGGGCGCCCGCGTCCGCGTCGTCGCGCCTTCGACGCTGCTGCCGCCGGGCATCGAGCGGATGGGCGTCGAGGTCGCCCGCGACATGCGCGAGGGCCTCAACGGCGCCGACATTGTCATGATGCTGCGGCTGCAGCGCGAGCGCATGAATGGATCGTTCGTGCCGTCGTCACAGGAATACTTCAATTATTTCGGCCTCGACCAGAAGAAGCTGGCTTACGCAAAACCCGACGCGCTGGTGATGCATCCCGGCCCGATGAACCGCGGCGTCGAGATCGACTCCATCGTCGCCGACGGCGCGCAATCGCTGATCCGCGAGCAGGTCGAGATGGGCGTTGCCGTCCGCATGGCCGTGCTTGAAGCGCTCGCGCGCAACCTCCCGAACGCGTGACCTCATGCTGACCGACCGCCGCCCCATCCTGCTTGCCAACGCCCGCCTGATCGATCCCGCCCGGGATCTCGACGGCCCCGGCGACGTGCTGATCGCCGACGGCGTGATCCGTGACGCCCGCCGCGGCATCGGCGCCGCCGGCGTGCCCGAAGGCACCGACATCATCAATTGCGCCGGCATGATCGTAGCGCCCGGCCTGGTCGACATGCGCGCCTTTGTCGGCGAGCCCGGCGCCAGCCACCGCGAGACCTTTGCCTCGGCGAGCCGCGCCGCCGCGGCCGGCGGCATCACCACCATCATCTGCCAGCCCGACACCTCGCCGGTGATCGACAATTCCGCGACGGTGGACTTCGTGCTGCGCCGCGCCCGCGACACCGCGATCGTCAACATCCACCCGATGGCGGCGCTGACCAAGGGCATGGCTGGCAGCGAGATGACCGAGATCGGCCTCTTGAAGGCTGCTGGCGCCGTCGCCTTCACCGATGGCGACAAGAGCGTGACCAACGCCCAGGTGATGCGCCGGGCGCTGACCTATGCCCGCGACTTCGATGCGCTGATCGTGCACCACACCGAGGATCCCGACCTGGTCGGCGAAGGCGTCATGAACGAAGGCGGCTTTGCCTCGCGGCTCGGCCTGATCGGCATTCCCAATGCCGCCGAAGCGGTGCTGCTGGAGCGCGACATGCGCCTCGTCGCCTTGACCGGCGGCCGCTATCACGCGGCATCGCTGACCTGCGCGGAGTCGATAGAAATCCTTCAGCGCGCCCGCGACGCCGGTCTCCGCGTCAGTGCGTCCGCCTCGATCAACCATCTGACGCTGAACGAGAACGACATCGGGCCGTATCGCTCCTACTTAAAACTGTCGCCGCCGCTGCGCACCGAGGACGATCGCCAGGCGCTGGTCGCCGCCGTCGCCTCCGGCCTGATCGACGTCATCATGTCCGACCACAACCCGCAGGACGTCGAGACCAAGCGGCTGCCGTTTGCGGAAGCCGCGCCCGGCGCCATCGGGCTGGAGACCATGCTGGCCGCCGGGCTGCGCCTGGTCCACAATGGCGAGATGGATTTCACCACGTTGATCCGCGCCATGTCGACCCGGCCGGCGGAACTGCTGGGCCTGCCCGGCGGCTCGCTGCGGCCCGGCGCCGTCGCCGACATCATCGTCATTGACGCCGACGTGCCATGGGTGCTGGATCCCGCCGACCTGAAGTCGCAATGCAAGAACACGCCGTTCGACGAGGCCCGCTTCACCGGCCGCGTCGCGCGCACCATCGTCGGCGGACGTACGGTCTATGAACATGTGTAAGCGCGACCTGCAAAAGCATGCCCTCGGGCTTGACCCGGGGTGGATCCCGGTTTTGCGTCCGGTCGCGCGCCTTTGTGAGGCCCGATGATTGTCGTTTACGCCTTTGCCGCTGCGCTCGGCTATTTCCTCGGCTCGATTCCGTTCGGGCTGGTGCTGACAAAGCTCGCCGGCACCGAGGACATCCGCACCATCGGCTCCGGCAATATCGGCGCCACCAACGTGCTGCGCACCGGCCGCAAGGGCCTCGCCGCGGCGACGCTGATCCTCGATGCGCTGAAGGGCACCGTCGCAGTCATCATCGCCGGCAGCGTCGGCGGTCCCTATGCCGCGATGCTGGCCGGGCTCTGCGCCTTCCTCGGCCACCTCTTCCCGGTCTGGCTGAATTTCAAGGGTGGCAAGGGCGTCGCGGTCTATATCGGCATCATGCTCGGGCTGTTCTTTCCGGCCGCGATCGTGTTCTGCCTGGCCTGGATCGCCTGCGCCTTCACCTCGCGCTATTCGTCGTTCTCGGCGCTGGCCGCCAGCGCGATCACGCCGATCTTCCTGTGGTGGTACGCCTCCCCGCAACTCGCCGTGCTGGCGACGATCCTGACCCTGCTGTTGTGGTACATGCACCGCGAAAATATCAAGCGGCTGCAGGCGGGAACGGAGACGAAGATCGGCGCGAAGAAGTAGTTGCCGCATTAAACACCTCAGAATCCTCGGCTAAGACCTCCCGGCACGGCGGCACTTCCCACAAAACAAGTCGGCAAAGGCTTCACCCGTGCTTTATCTGCGAAGCTCAAGCGCGGCTGGTCAAGGGCGTCGGCCATGCCTGGAATGCCGAACGGCCTGACCTGTTCGCCGCCACCGTCAAGGCATGGTGCGCGCAGAGCGAACTTCCCGACGAACTCATGAATTTGACGATCCAGTAGCCGAAGAAGTAAGCGGCGTTCTCTCGCGCCACGCCGGGGCATTAAAACACCCGCGCGCCTTGCCTGGCGCCGAGATCGAATTCCCAGATCTCGACGCCGGGGCCGATCAGATGGCCGTTGTTCTTGATGTAGTGGGAGATCAAACTCACCTTCGAATGGGGATGAAGGTGTTTGAGCACGAAGAGGATCTTCCGATAGTCCCGTGGCGCCACGCTGAACAGAAGCATCGCCTCGTTCATGCCCCTGATCTTCGCGCTCGGCCGATTGCCGGAGGCGGTCCAGGTGTATGATTTGCACTCCACCAGGATGCGCGGACTGGCGCTGCCGAGGTCGAACCGCTTGTTCTTCCGCAGCTTGTAGCCGACTGGCACAACGAAGTTGCGGGCCAGCACCACTCCTTCGGAGTGAAAGAAGATCTGCGCGGCGTCCTCAAATTCACGACCGACAGCGGCGTTGCTCGAAGCGCCAATCCGCTGGTAGTTGTTGAAGTCCAAAAGCATTGCCATCACTGCACAGAAGCCGTCCCCACGGCCTCACCCCTACTCTCGCACCCTCAGTGCGAATGTCAATTGAACACATCCTAAAGTTGCGCAATGCTATCCGCCGGGGAGCGGCATTTGGACAGCAACATACCGGGCACACCACATCTCACCGACGCCCAGCGGATCGACTGGCTGCGGCTGATCCGCAGTGACAACGTCGGCCCGCGCACCTTTCGTTCCCTCATCAATCACTTCGGCAGCGCGCGGGCGGCGCTGGAGCGATTGCCGGATCTGGCGCGGCGCGGCGGCGCTGCCCGCCCCGGCCGGATCTGCAGCGAGGACGATGCGCAGCGCGAACTCGCCGCCAGCGGCGAGATCGGCGTCACGCTGATCGCGCCGGGCGAAGCGGGCTATCCCCCTCGCCTCGCCGGCATCGATGACGCGCCGCCGCTGCTCGGCGCCCGCGGCAGGCTGGACGCGCTGATGCGGCCGATGATCGCCATCGTCGGCTCACGCAATGCTTCAGGTGCCGGATTGAAGTTCGCGGAAAGACTGGCGCGCGATCTCGGCGCCGCCGGCTTTGTCATCGTCTCCGGCCTCGCCCGCGGCATCGACCAGGCCGCGCATCGCGCCAGCATCAGCAGCGGCACGCTGGCGGTGTTGGCTGGCGGGCACGACAAGATCTATCCGCCTGAACATGAAGGCCTGCTGTTCGCGATCCTCGACACCGGCGGCGCGATTTCCGAAATGCCGCTCGGGCACGTCCCCCGCGCACGGGATTTTCCACGGCGCAACCGGCTGATCTCGGGTGCCGCGCTCGGCGTCGTGGTGATCGAGGCGGCGCATCGCTCAGGCTCTCTGATCACCGCGCGGATCGCCGCCGAACAGGGCCGCGAGGTGTTTGCGGTGCCGGGCTCGCCGCTCGATCCGCGCGCCGCCGGCACCAACGATCTGATCAAGCAGGGCGCGGCGCTGGTCACCGAGGCTGCCGATGTCATCAACGCCGTCATGCCCATCATGGAGCGGCCGATCGAATTGCCGGGCCGCGAACCCGATAACGTGATGTCGTTCGACGAACCCGATCACAGCGACCGTGCCCGCGTGATCGGCCTGCTCGGCCCAAGCCCCGTCGGCATCGACGATCTCATTCGCCTCGCCGGCACTTCGGCGACCACGGTTCGCATCGTGTTGCTGGAGCTTGAACTCGCCGGCCGGCTTGAGCGCCACGGCGGCGGCCTAGTGTCGATAATCTAGCACTACTTTGGCAGATTTTTGCGATTGATGGGCGAGACTGGATTCCCGAATCACGTTTTCAATGATTCATGGGTGGTCGGCTTTTTGGAGGGCTGACCATGGTGGAGACGACGTCGAGGTGGAAAGATGAGCTTGGACGCTGGCTCAAGCCATTCCTGGATCGTTTAGGTCACAAGGCTCGGCGGCGGATGTGTCCGCTATATGTTTCGGGACTGATTGGGCCGGGCGATCGCAAGAGCGTCCAGCCAATGGCGGCGCGGCTGGCGCCGGGCGACTATGACCAGTTGCACCATTTCATCGCTGATGGCGTCTGGGACGCGGCGCCGTTGGAAGCAGAATTGCTCGTTCAGGCCGACCGGCTCGTCGGCGGCACAGATGCAGTGCTGGTCATCGACGATACATCGATGCCGAAGAAGGGCGATCGCTCGGTTGGTGTAGCTCCGCAATATGCATCAACTCTCGGTAAAACGGCGAATTGCCAAACATTGGTGTCGCTGACGCTTGCGCGCGGTGAAGTGCCGGTAATGGTGGCGCTACGTCTCTTCATTCCCGAGAGTTGGACGAGCGATCCGGTACGTCTGAAGCGCGCCGGCGTTCCAATCGAGAATCGCGCGGCACGGTCCAAGCCAGAGATCGCGCTGGCTGAGATCGATCGCGTGATCGCCGCCGGTGTTCGCTTCGGCTGTGTGCTGGCGGACGCGGGATACGGATCGAGCGCGCCGTTCCGTCATGCTCTGAGCGAACGTGGCCTCTTGTGGGCAGTTGGTATGTCACGACGCCAGAAAGTCTATCCGAGCGATGTCACCATGATCTTTCCGACGGAGAAAGCCCGTAAGCCGCGCAAACACCATATCCCGGATATGTCGCCAGTTTCTGCCGAGACGATGCTGGTCGGCGAAAAGTGGCGGAAGATCAGTTGGCGCCGGGGCACGAAAGGCCCGCTGACATGCCTCTTCGCTGCACGGCGCGTCCGCATCGCGGACGGCCCAAAGCACCGCGTGTTCGATAAAGGTGTCGAGCGTATGCCTGGCGATGAAGTGTGGATCCTGGGCGAACGACGATCGAGCGGAGAGCAGAAGTACTACGTCTCGAACCTGCCCGCTGACGTTTCGCTCAAGACGCTGGCAGCTGCCGTCAAGGCGCGGTGGATCTGTGAACAGGCGCATCAGCAATTGAAGGAAGAGCTGGGGCTCGACCATTTTGAAGGCAGGTCGTGGGCCGGATTACACCGACATGCCTTGATGACGATGATCGCCTACGCCTTCCTTCAATCCCGCCGCCTCACCGCAGCGGGACGGAAAAAAAAGAGTCTCAGGCGCTCCGCCACAGCCGAGCATGCCAGCCATCAGACAAGCCATCCTCGACCTTTTCGTGCGGCCTCCACCATTACGATGCACTCTCTGTGAGATGCTGCTCGCAGGCCGCCTTCAGCCAAATCTGCCAAAGTAGTGCTAGTGGTCTGATTCATTCAGACGATTCCCAAATTGAGCGAAGCAGTTCAATCTCTCTGCATGAGAGCAGGAATTGTCGTGAACGTCACTCGAGCGGACCGCCATCGACTTGAGGCGATCGTCTCGGATCGCAGCGCGGCGCAAAAGTACGTGTGGCGGGCCAACATCATTCTTGCCACTGCCGAAGGCTGTGGTACCGCCGAGATCATGCGCCGCTCGGGCAAATCCAAGCCCGTGGTGTGGCGATGGCAGGCGCGGTTCATGGCGGAGGGGGTCGACGGGCTGACACGCGACAAAACGCGCAAGCCCGGCAAGCAGCCCCTGCCGGCCAGCACGGTCCAGAGAGTGGTCGACCTGGCGCTCGGGCCGCCGCCGGGACAAGAAACCCACTGGACCGGCCGGATGCTGGCGAAGGCCGCCGGGGTGAGCCTGCGCTCGGTGCAACGTATCCTTGAGGCCCATCAACTCGCGCCGCATCGCATCCGCACGTTCAAGCTGTCGAACGATCCGAAGTTCGCCGAGAAACTCAAAGACGTCGTCGGCCTTTACGTCGATCCTCCTGCCCATGCGGTCGTCCTCTCAGTCGACGAAAAGAGCCAGATCCAGGCGCTCGATCGCACCCAGCCAGGGTTGCCGATGAAGCCGGGTCGTGCCGGCACGATGACCCACGACTACAAACGCCATGGCACCACCACGCTGTTCGCTGCCCTCAACATCCTCGACGGCACCGTCATCGGCCGCAATATGCAGCGCCATCGCCACCAGGAGTTCATCCGATTCCTCAACACGATCGAGGAACAGGTCCCGGCAGGGAAAGTCATCCACGCCATCGTCGACAACTATGCGACCCACAAGCATCCGAAGGTACGCCAATGGCTGGCCCGGCATCCCCGTTGGACGTTCCACTTCACCCCGACCTCCGCATCGTGGCTCAATGCGGTTGAAGGCTTCTTCGCCAAGCTCACACGCCGTCGCCTGAAGCGAGGCGTGTTCCGATCCGTCGTTGACCTGCAAATTGCCATCAACCACTTCGTCGCAGAGACAAACGCCCACCCCAAACCATTCGTCTGGACCGCCGACCCAAAGCGCGTCCTCGCCGCCGTCAAACGTGGGAAACAAGCGTTAGAGTCGCTCCACTAGCACTACTTTGGCACTTTAGGCTTCGCGATATCTGCAAGTAGCATGTCACAGTGAGGGCATCGTCGGGGTGGAGGTCTTGCGAAGAGGTCGAGGATTGCTTGCCTGATGGCCGGCATGCTTGGTTGTGGTGGCGGTCCCGAGATTCTTTTTTTTTCGTCCCGCTGCTTTAAGGCGGCGGGACTGTAGGAAGGCGTAGGCGATCATCGTCATCAAGGCATGTCGATGTAATCCGGTCCAGGATCTTCCTTCGAAGTGGTCGAGCCCAAGCTCTTCCTTGAGCTGCTGGTGGCCCTGTTCACAGACCCATCTGGCTTTGATAGTAGCCGCGAGTGTCTTGATGGTGGTATCGACCGGCAGGTTCGACACATAGTATTTTTGCTCCCCGGTCGATCGCCGCTCGCCGACGAGCCAGACCTCGTCGCCAGGCATGCACTGCACACGGTTATTGAGCATCCGGTGCTTATGGCCATCCGCAACCCGGACACGGCGGGCAGTGAAGAGACATGTCAGCCGACCTTTGGTGCCCCGCCGCCAACTGACCCTTTGCCATTTGCCTTCAGCCAATAACGCTTCAGCAGAGACCGGCGGCTGATCAGGGATGTGGTATTTGCGGGGCTTTCCGGTCTTCGCGACGGGGAAGATCAGGGCAATGTCGGCGGGATAGACGTTCTGGCGCCGCGACAGACCCACCGCCCACAGCAGACCGCGTTCGCTCAGAGCCTGACGGAAAGGCCCGCTGGAGCCGTACCCTGCATCGGCAAGCACATAGCCGAAACGCGCACCGGAGGCGATGACGCGGTCGATCTCCTCGATGGCAATCTCCGGCTTTGTCAGAGCAGTCTGTCTATCCTTCGGCACACGGGCCCGCGCCATGCGCTCAGGATCATTTGTCCAACTCTCGGGCAGGAACAGCCGCAGGCCCACCATCACCGGCACCTCCCGCGACGCCAACGTTAGCGAAACCAGCGACTGACAGTTGGCAGTCTTTCCGAGCGACGAGGCATATTGTGGCGCGACGCCAATCGAGTGACGTCCCTTCTTGGGCAACGCCGTATCATCTATGACAAGAAAACCTGCATCATCGCCAACCAATCTATCTGCCTCCTTCAGCAGGGCAGCCTCGAGTGGAGCAGTGTCCCAAACTCCGGCAGCGACGAAATGATGGAGCTGATCGTAACCGACACCGCTGGCGCGTGCTGCCATCGGCTGAACACTCTTGCGGTCTCCTGGACCAATCAAACCCGCGACATAGAGAGGGCACATCCGGGCCCGCGTCTTGTGCCGCAGCGCCGCGACAAACGGCGCAAGCCAGCGATCAAGATCAACTTGCCAGTCCACGTCCATAGATCGGCCCTCCGCCAGCCGACCTCCCATGAATCACGCAAACCTTCTCTTGGGAATCCCAAAAACTCGCCGCCGCTAAAAAATTGCCAAAGTAGTGCTAGCGAACTCGTCAATCGCTCTCGTTGCGGCTGTCGAATTCCTGCCGTGCGCCTTCGATCTCGGGGAGGTGTTCGAACGCCCATGAGCCCAGCGCTTTGACCGGCTCGGACAGGCCGCGCCCGAGATCGGTGAGCTCGTAATCCACGCGCGGCGGGATGGTCGGAAACACGGTGCGCGTCACCAGTCCGTCGCGCTCGAGGCCGCGCAAGGTCAGCGTCAGCATCCGCTGAGAGATGCCGCCGATCATGCGTTTGAGCTCGTTGAAGCGGTGCGGGCCGTCGTTCAGCAGCATGATGACCAGAACGCTCCACTTGTCGCCGACCCGCGACAGCACCGAGGCGACGCCACGGCAGTCGCTTCCCTGATGCTCTCCAGGAGCCAGAACAGGCACATCGGTGTGCTCGGGTTTCAAAAAAGTGCCTTCTTGCGGGGTTCGAGGACAGTCACTCATATAGCGTCAGTTACAAACATATACCACAAGGTGACTGACATGAAACTGCTCCACATCGATTCCAGCGTGCTCGGCCCGCACTCCGTCAGCCGGCAGGTCTCCGCCGCGATTGTCGATCGCCTCGCCAAGGCGACGCCCGGCCTCGGCATTACCTATCGCGACCTCACCACCACGCCGCTGGCGCATCTGTCCGGCTCGCACCTCGCCGCCGCGCAAGGCGCCGCGCCAGAAGCGGCCCTGCAGCCCGATCTCGCCGCCGGCCAGGCCGTGCTGGAAGAGTTTTTGGCCGCGGATGTCGTGGTGATCGGTGCGCCGATGTATAATTTCACGATTCCGAGCCAGCTCAAGGCCTGGATCGACCGCATCCTGGTGGCCGGCAAGACGTTTCAGTACAGCGCCAGCGGCGTCGAAGGCCTCGCCGGCGGCAAGCGTGTGATCATTGCGATCTCGCGCGGCGGTTTCTACGGTGCCGACATGCCGACGGCAGCCGGCGAGCATCTCGAAACCTATCTACGCTGGGTGTTCGGCTTCATCGGCATCACGAACCCTGAGATCATTGTCGCCGATGGCATCCAGATGGGACCGGAGCTGCGCGAAAAGGCTGTCGCCGGTGCGTTGCAGGCCGCGACGGATTTGCGCGCCGCGTAAGCTCTCTGCAACGTCTACGACAATCTTGAACCGGTACGCCGGTTCAAGTTCCGATGGCAGCCTAGAACCACTCGCCGGGCAAATATTTATCGAGCAGCAACACGCTCAACGACACCAGCAATCCGATGGCGCAGAACAGCGTGATGGTGACAAGCGGATGGCTTTCAGTAACAGCAGATACTTCAGCAGGCGCGGCAATACGTGTGACTTTTGTCATGACCGGCTCCCGTGCGAGCTCCCCGCCCGCCCAAAAGGGTCTGAGCAAAACGCCTGTTGGTTCAGCGTGCTGACGCAGAAATCGAAAATACAGCCGATGGCTGCCAGCACCTCGCCTCACAACTTTTCGTCATGAAGCCAAGCACTGGCGCCCATATCAGGATGGTGGCTGTTAGCTAGCCGCGAAACGCCGGGGCGCCGGCGGGAGAAGCTGTCGCGCCGCCATCGACGAAGATTTCCGCGCCTTGAATGTTGGACGCATCGTCGGACGCCAGGAACAGAACGGTTTTCGCGACCTCTTCCGGCTTGCCGAAACGACCGAGCGGAATTGTTTTCGAGATCCGCGCTTCCAGAGCGACGATGGCTTCCGGCGTCGGCGCGCTGCGATTCCAGATGGGCGTGCTGGTGCCGCCCGGCGACACCACATTGACGCGGATGCCGCGCGGCGACAATTCCGACGCCATCACCCGCGCCATGGCGCGGACGCCGGCCTTGCTGGCCGCATAAGCCGCATAGCCGGGATTGCCGAGCACCGAGATCACCGAGCCGTTGAGGATGATCGAGGCGCCATCGTTGAGATGCGGAACGGCCGCCTGCACGGTGAAGAACACCGCGGTGACGTTGGTTTTCAGCACCGCCTCAAAGGTTTCGAGCGCGGTGCCGCCGACCGGCGTTCCGGCGCTGATGCCGGCATTGGCGAACACGATGTCGAGCTTGCCGAATTTTGCCACGGCCTTCGCGACGGCGCTCTCGGTGGCGGCTATATCTGTCGCATCGGCGACGATCGCCAGCACATCCGGTCCCAGTTCCTTGGCTGCGGCTTCCAGCTTGGCCTTGTCGCGGCCGGTGATGGCGACCTTGGCGCCCTCCGCCACAAACAGCCGTGCCGTGGTGAGGCCAATGCCACTGTTGCCGCCGGTGATGAGGGCCGTCTTGTTCGCTAAACGCATGATGATCTCCTGCCAAATTCATCTGGTTGCTTTTTGCAACCGTATTGCCATTTAGAGCGAATGGTTTTATATTGCAACCACCTTGTTGGCCGGCCCACGAATTCGTGTTGGCGGCGGGAGAGTCACCATGGCGAAGCGCGCCAGCCTGAAAGACAATGCATGCCCGATCGCCCGATCGATGGAAGCGATCGGAGATTGCTGGTCGATGCTGATCATCCGTGACGCCATGATGGGGCTGCGCCGCTTCAGCGAGTTCCAGAAGGATCTTGGCCTGGCGAGGAACATCCTGGCAGCACGGCTGCGGGCGCTGGTGGCCGATGGCATCTTGCAGATGGAGCCGGCGTCGAACGGCAGCGCCTATCAGGACTATGTGCTGACGCCGAAGGGCCGCGCGGTGTTTCCGATCATGGTGGCGCTGCGACAATGGGGCGAGGACTTTGCCTTCGCACCGGGCGAGCCCACCAACATTATGGTCGATCGCAAGACCGGCAAGCGGGTAAGCAAGCTGGAATTGCACGCCGCTGATGGCCGGCTGCTCGGCTCCGGCGACACCGAGATCAAGCCGGTCGTGTCAGTGGCGTGAGGAATGGCGCTTGCCGCGAAGCCGGACGATTTCCTCGGCTTCCATATGGGCCATGTCGAGGAGATAGCCGAGCATGTCGTGGCCATGGCGTCGCGCCATTCGCGACAGGTCTGAGAGCGCACTCTTTATATAGTGCGCCGCCTCCTCCGGTCCGCCGTCTCCGGGCGGATCGTCGCCAGGCGAACGATGGCTCCCAGGTGGTGACGGCATTACCATTCCTTCCAGCGGCGGGGCTCTTGCGACCGACTTCAGCCTATAATAAGTCATCGGGCAATTACAACCATAAGATGTAAAATACAACTTTTAATACATCAACCCAAGCCGGCTGCCACTGCGATCAACAGATCAAGATTTGACACGGGCCCCCTTCGCACCCATGTTCGCCGCGAAACGGCCGACGCGACTCTCGCGAAACCGGCCCGTATTTCTCCCTTAAGCTATTGGAATGACATGAATATCGTCATTGTCGAGTCGCCATCCAAGGCCAAGACGATCAACAAGTATCTGGGGTCGGACTACGAGGTGCTAGCCTCGTTCGGCCATATTCGCGACCTTCCCGCCAAGAACGGATCGGTCGATCCCGATGCCAATTTCCAGATGATCTGGGAAGTCGATCCGAAGGCCGCCAGCCGGCTCAACGACATCGCCAAGGCGCTGAAGGGCGCCGACAAGCTGATCCTCGCAACCGACCCTGATCGCGAGGGTGAAGCGATCTCCTGGCACGTTCTTGAAGTGCTGAAGGAGAAGCGCGCGCTCAAGGACCACAAGATCGAGCGCGTCGTGTTCAACGCCATCACCAAGCAAGCCGTATCCGAAGCGATGAAGAACCCGCGCCAGATCGATGGCGCGCTGGTCGATGCCTATATGGCGCGCCGCGCGCTGGACTATCTGGTCGGCTTCACGCTCTCCCCGGTGCTGTGGCGCAAGCTGCCCGGTGCCCGCTCCGCCGGCCGCGTGCAGTCGGTGGCGCTGCGGCTGGTCTGCGACCGCGAGTTGGAAATCGAGAAATTCGTCCCGCGCGAATACTGGTCGCTGGTCACCACGCTGGCGACGCCGCGCGGCGAAAGCTTCGAAGCGCGGCTGATCGGCGCCGATGGCAAAAAGATCCAGCGCCTCGACATCGGCTCCGGCGCAGAAGCCGAGGATTTCAAGAAGGCGATCGAGGCCGCCAGCTTCTCGGTCTCCACCGTCGAAGCCAAGCCTGCGCGCCGCAATCCGCAGGCGCCGTTCACCACGTCCACGCTGCAACAGGAAGCCAGCCGCAAGCTCGGTTTCGCGCCCGCGCACACCATGCGGATCGCGCAGCGTCTCTATGAAGGCATCGATATCGGCGGCGAGACCACCGGTCTCATCACCTATATGCGAACCGACGGCGTGCAGATCGACAATTCGGCGATCGTGCAGGCACGCTCGGTCATCGGCGAAGACTACGGCAAGCAGTACGTGCCGGAGACCGCGCGGCAGTACCAGACCAAAGCCAAGAATGCGCAGGAAGCGCATGAAGCGATCCGTCCCACCGACATGTCGCGCCGCCCCGCCAGCCTGCGCGGCCGGCTCGATAACGACCAGTCGCGGCTCTATGAGCTGATCTGGATCCGCACCATCGCCAGCCAGATGGAATCGGCGGAGATGGAGCGCACCACCGTCGACATCGCCGCGAAAGCCGGTACCCGCGTGCTGGAATTGCGCGCCACCGGCCAGGTGGTGAAGTTCGATGGTTTCCTCGCGGTCTATCAGGAAGGCCGCGACGACGATGCCGACGACGAGGACAGCCGCCGCCTCCCCGCCATGAGCGAGGGCGAAGCGCTGAAGAAAGAGAACCTCGCGGTCACCCAGCATTTCACCGAACCGCCGCCGCGCTTCTCGGAAGCATCATTGGTGAAGCGGATGGAAGAACTCAGCATCGGCCGGCCCTCGACCTATGCCTCGATTCTGCAGGTGCTGAAAGACCGCGGCTATGTCCGGCTCGAGAAGAAGCGCCTGCATGGCGAGGACAAGGGCCGCGTCGTCGTCGCCTTCCTGGAAAACTTCTTCGCCCGCTACGTCGAATATGATTTCACCGCGGCGCTGGAAGAGAACCTCGACCGGATTTCCAACAACGAAATCTCATGGCAGCAGGTGCTGCGCGATTTCTGGATCGACTTCATCGGCGCCGTCAACGAGATCAAGGATCTCCGCGTCACCCAGGTGCTGGATGCGCTCGACGACATGCTCGGCCCGCACATCTATGCGCCGCGCGAAGACGGCGGCGATCCCCGGCAGTGCCCGACCTGCGGCACCGGCAAACTCAACCTGAAGGCCGGCAAGTTCGGCGCCTTCGTCGGCTGCTCGAACTATCCGGAATGCCGCTACACCCGTCCGCTCGCGGCCGACAGCGGCGCCAGCGCCGATCGCATTCTCGGCAAGGATCCGCTGACCGATCGCGACGTCGCGGTGAAGGCCGGACGGTTCGGTCCCTACATCCAGCTCGGCGACGCCAAGGATTACGGCGAAGGCGAAAAACCGAAACGCGCCGGCATTCCGAAGAACACTTCACCCAGCGACGTTGAACTCGATCTGGCGCTGAAGCTATTGTCGCTACCGCGCGAGGTCGGCAAGCACCCGGAGACCGGCGAGCCGATCACCGCAGGCCTTGGCCGCTTTGGGCCGTTCGTGCGCCACGAGAAAACCTATGCCAGCCTTGAGGCCGGCGACGAGGTGTTCGACATCGGGCTCAACCGCGCGGTGACGCTGATCGCCGAGAAGATCCTGAAGGGCCCGAGCGGCCGCCGCTTCGGTGCCGATCCCGGCAAGCCGCTCGGCGAGCATCCCACCCTGGGCGGCGTCGCCGTGAAGGGCGGACGCTACGGCGCCTATGTCACCGCCGGCGGTGTCAACGCCACAATCCCAAGCGACAAGACGCAGGAAACCATCACGCTGGAAGAAGCCATCGCGCTGATCGACGAGCGCGCCGCCAAGGGCGGCGGCAAGCCGAAGCGCGGTGCGAAGAAGGCGCCCGCGAAAAAGACTGCAGCGAAGCCGGCCAAGGCGGATGCCGACGGCAAGCCCGTGAAGAAGGCTGCACCGAAGAAGGCTGCAGCCAAGAAAGCCACGGTCAAGCCGAAGGCCGAAGGTGCTGCCGCCAGCAAGGCGCGCGCGCCGGTGACGGCCAAAACTTCCGCAGCGAAGCCCTCGCCGGCGAAGAAGACTGCCAAACCCGTTGCGAAAAAGAGCGCAAGCAAGAACGGATAATTGTGAGCAAGAAACGCGACAGCGGCTTTCCGACCCGGGATGCGATCGTCGCGTTCGTTCGCACGCATCCCGGCAAGATCGGCACCCGCGAAATCGCGCGGGAGTTCGGCCTCAAGAACGCCGCCCGCGTCGAACTGAAACAGATGCTGCGCGAACTCGCCCATGAAGGCGTGATCGCCAAGCAGGGCAAGACGGTCCGCGAGCCCAAAGCGCTGCCGCCAACGGTGCTGGTCGACATTACCGCCCGCGACAGCGACGGCGAGTTGATCGCCATCCCCACCGAATGGGACGAGGTCGAGAACAGCGAGCCGCCAAAGATCCGCATTCACGTGCCGCGCCGTCCCCTGCCCGGCACCGCTGCCGGCATAGGCGACCGCGCGCTGCTGCGTATCGAGAAGATCGAGACCGAAGGTGAGACCGTTGCCTATCGCGGTCGCGTCATCAAGGTGGTCGACAAGGCCAAGGCGCGGCTGCTCGGCATCTTTCGCGCGCTGCCGAACGGCGGCGGACGGTTGATCCCGGTCGACAAGAAGCAGGCCGGCCGCGGCGAACTCAACATCGCCGCCGCCGACAGCAACGGCGCCGAAGACGGCGACCTCGTCAGCGTCGACCTGATCCACACCCGCGGCTACGGTCTCGCTTCCGGCAAGGTGAAGGAGCGACTTGGCTCGCTCGCGAGCGAGAAGGCTGTCAGCCTGATTGCGATTCACTCCCACGAAATTCCGCAGGCGTTTTCGCCCGCTGCGATCGAAGAAGCCGAAGCCGCCAAGCCCGCGACACTCGCGGGCCGCGAGGACTGGCGCGCCGTGCCGCTGGTCACCATCGATCCACCTGACGCGAAAGATCACGACGACGCGGTCTATGCCGAACTGGATTCCGACTCGAACAACAAAGGCGGCTACGTCGTCATCGTCGCCATCGCCGATGTCGCCTTCTATGTGCGGCCGGGATCGGCGCTGGACCGGGATGCACTGACCCGCGGCAATTCCGTCTACTTCCCCGACCGCGTCGTGCCGATGCTGCCGGAGCGGATCTCCAACGACCTGTGTTCGCTGGTGCCGGGCGAAGCGCGCGGCGCGCTCGCTGTACGGATGGTGATCGGCCCCGATGGTCGCAAGCGCTCGCATACTTTCCATCGCATCCTGATGCGCTCGGCGGCGAAGCTGAACTATGCGCAGGCGCAGGCCGCGATCGACGGCCGCCCCGACGATACCACCGGCCCCATTCTCGATCCTATTCTGAAGCCGCTCTACGACGCCTACGCAGTTGTCAAACTGGCGCGCGACGAACGCGATCCGCTCGACCTCGACATTCCCGAGCGCAAAATCCTGTTGAAGAAGGACGGCACGGTGGATCGCGTGATCGCGCCGGAGCGGCTCGACGCGCACAAGCTGATCGAAGAATTCATGATCCTGGCCAACGTCGCCGCGGCCGAAATGCTTGAAAAGAAGGCGCTGCCGCTTATCTATCGGGTGCATGATGAACCGACGCTCGAGAAGGTTCATAATCTGCAGGAATTCCTGAAGACCCTCGATCTGCCATTTGCCAAGGCCGGTGCGCTGCGACCGTCGCTATTCAACCGGGTGCTGGCTCAGGTCAAGGGCCGCGATTCCGAACCGCTGGTGAACGAAGTGGTGTTGCGCTCGCAGGCCCAGGCCGAATACGCCGCCGAGAATTACGGACACTTCGGTCTGAACCTGCGCCGCTACGCACATTTCACTTCGCCTATCAGGCGATACGCAGATCTGATCGTGCACCGTGCGCTGATCCGCGGCCTAGGCCTCGGCGAAGGCGCGCTGCCGGAAACCGAGACGCTGGAGACGCTGAGCGAAGTCGCCGCGCAGATTTCCGTCACCGAACGTCGTGCCATGAAGGCCGAGCGCGAAACCGCCGATCGGCTGATCGCGCATTTTCTGGCCGACCGCATCGGCGCAACCTTCCAGGGCCGTATTTCCGGCGTCACCCGCGCCGGCCTGTTCGTCAAACTCAGCGATACCGGCGCCGACGGCCTGATCCCGATCCGCACGCTCGGCACCGAGTACTTCAACTACGATGAAGCCCGCCACGCGCTGGTCGGCACACGCAGCGGTGCCATGCACAGATTGGGCGACGTGGTGGACGTTCGTCTGGTAGAAGCAGCACCAGTAGCAGGTGCACTGCGATTTGAACTCCTCTCCGAAGGCAACGTCGCTCCGAGGGGCCGCCGACGCGAAACCGCCCGCAGCAATGCCGCTGCAAGCCCATCGCGTCATCCGGGCGCCAAAGCGCCCAAGGGACCTAAGAAAGCCCATCCGGGCCGCAACGCCCGACAGAAAGCTAAGGCCGAGAATAAAAGCTCCGGTAAGCCGAAAAGGGGAAAGTCATGATGACGCTGAACACACCAACCAAGGCCTGGACCTCCACGCTGGATCCCGCGGCGAAGCGCAACGTCTGGACCGCGATGAAGCGCGGCTTTGTGGGTCGCTGCCCGAACTGCGGCGAAGGCAAGCTGTTCCGCGCCTTCCTCAAGGTCGATGATCACTGCTCGGTCTGCAGCCAGGATTTTACGGCCCATCGTGCCGACGATCTGCCGGCCTATCTCGTGATCGTCATCGTCGGCCACCTGCTGGTGCCGATCATCTTGTGGATCGAGACCGACTATTCGCCGGCGGTGTGGCTACAACTGGCGGTGTATCTGCCGTTCACGCTGTTCGCCTCGCTCGCATTGCTGCAGCCGGTGAAGGGCGCGGTGGTCGGCCTGCAATGGGCGTTCCGCATGCACGGATTTGGCGACGGCAATCCCGACTGATACATCGACCGTTCACCGCAGCAACAATCAAGAAAATTTCCAAAAAAATTTCGGAGAACGGAATGAGCGAAGTACAAGTCGGCAAGGAAGCGGACCATCATCCCTACCGGCGTCCAAAGGACGCCGCGACCTTGATGCTGGTCGATCGCTCCGGACCAATCCCGAAGGTGCTTGTCGGCAAGCGCCACGCCAATGTGGTGTTCATGCCCGGCAAGTTCGTCTTCCCCGGCGGCAGCGTCGACAAGACCGACAACAAGATTCCGATCGCCGCACCATTGCCGCCTGAACTCGAAGCCAACCTGGCAAAGGGCAGTCCGAAGACGCCGCCATCGCGCGCGCGCTCCTTGGCCATCGCCGCGATCCGCGAGGCCTGCGAGGAAACCGGGCTCTGCCTCGGCCGCAAGACCGATGGCGCCAGCAAAAAACTTCCAGGCCCGTGGGAGGCATTCGGCGATGCCGGCCTGTTGCCCGATCCCTCCGGCCTGTTCCTGATCGCCCGCGCCATCACCCCGCCCGGCCGTATCAAGCGTTTCGATACCCGCTTCTTCACCGCGGATGCATCTGCCATCGCGCATCGCATCGAGGGCGTGATCCATGCCGATGCCGAACTGGTTGAACTGGTCTGGGTCGAGCTCGGTTCGGCGCATCTCGCCGATGCCCATGCCATGACCAAGAACGTGCTCAATCAATTGCAGAAGCGGCTGGCGACTGGTCCGCTCCGCCATGACGCACCGCTGCCGTTCTTCCACTGGTACAGCGGCAAGATGCAGCTCGACATGCTGCCCGGCGAAGCCTGATCGCAAACGAAATGGAGACGCCGCAACGCGACGCCTCCAACCTCAACAAAATGATCGATCAGATCTGCGCCAGGCCGCCATCGACGAACAGTTCGGCGCCGGCGACGAAGCTTGAATCGTCCGAAGCGAGAAACAGCACTGCCTTGGCGACTTCGTCCGCGGTGCCGAGACGACCGAGCGGCACAATGGTCTTGAGATAGCCCTTCACGTCGTCATTGGCGAAGACGTCGAGGCCGGGGGTCTGGATCGGTCCGGGGCTGACCACATTGACGCGGATCTGCCGCGCCTTCAGGTCCGAGGTCCAGCTGCGCGCGAAAGAGCGGATCGCCGCCTTGGTGGCGTTGTAGACGCTGAAGGATTCCATGCCCTTCGATCCCGACACCGAACCGGTGAGAATGATCGAGCCGCCATCGGAGATCAGCGGCAGTGCCTGCTGCACCGTGAACAGCACGCCCTTGACGTTGATGTCGAAGATATTGTCGTAGCCGTCCTCGGTGATCGCGCCGAACGGGCTAAACTCATAGATGCCGGCATTGGCGAACAGCACGTCGATGCGGCCCTTGGCAGCCTTCACGGTGTCGAACAGATGCGCGAGGTCGGCGATATCAGCGGCGTCGGCCTTGACGCCGACGGCCTTGGGACCGAGCAGCTTTACCGCGGCGTCGAGTTCGGCCTGGCGGCGGCCGGTGATGAACACATAGGCGCCCTCCTCCACAAAGCGCTGGGCGGTGGCGAGGCCGATACCTGCACTGCCACCGGTGACGACGGCGACTTTTCCTTCGAGTTTCCTGGTCATGACGTTCTCCGTGGGGTTGAGACGGCGACATCGCCGTCTGACCCGCAGAACATCCTCCATTCGGATAACGTTGGTGAGAGGCTTGAATGGATATAATTTATCCATATTGTGGATGAATGACCGATACGATCGCGCTCTTCCATGCCTTTGTCCGCGTCGTCGAGGCCGGCTCGTTTACACGTGTGGCGGAGGAACAGAATTCCAGCCAGCCCACTGTCAGCCGTCAGGTCGCCGCGCTGGAGGAGCATCTCGGCACCCGCCTGTTCACCCGCACCACGCGCAAACTGACGTTGACCGACGACGGCCGCGGCTTCTATGAGCGCGCCAAGCTGGCGCTGGAGGCGGTCAGCGAGGCTGAGCATGCGGTCGGCCGTCGTCGCCTGCGGCCCGGGGGTGCGCTGCGGCTCGCCACCCCGGTGGTGTTCGGGCGACTGCGGGTGATCCCGCATCTGAAAGAATTTATGGCGCGCTATCCCGAGGTCAGCATCGATCTCGTGATGCACGACGGCTACAGCGACCTGGTGCAAGAAGGCATCGATCTGGCGATCCGCAGCGGCGATCTGACCGACCCGGCGCTGATCGCAAGGCGCATCGGCGCTGCCCGGCGGGTGCTTGCCGCCACGCCGTCCTATCTACGCGGCAGGACACAGCCGGCACATCCGCGCGACCTCGCGGACCATGACTGCATCGTCTATACCGACGTGACGGCAGGCGCGAACTGGCGCTTCGAGGGCCCGGACGGACCGCTCGCCGTCGAGGTCAGGGGCCCCGTCCGTACCCACAATTCCGAAGGCATCCGCGAGGCCGTGATGTCCGGCCTCGGCATCGGCTATGTCCCGATCTGGCACTTCACCGACGAGATCGAGACCGGCCGCATCGTGCTGCTGCTGGAAGCCTACGAGCCCAAACCGTTGCCGATCCACGCGGTGTATCCGTCACGGCGCTTCGTGCCGCAGAAGACCCGCGTCATGATCGACTACCTCGCGCAGCAGTTTGCGATGGACCCGAAGCTCAATCCGAGCCGGGATTAGTTTTGCCACCAGCACCGTCATTGCGAGGAGCCCTTGCGACGACGCAATCTAGTCTTCGTTTGCTGCCTGGATTGCTTCGCTACGCTCGCAATGACGAAAATTGCCTACGCCGCTTGAGTAACTCGCAATAATCTTCTCGTGACCGCGTGATGCCTTTCGCCCGCCGCGTGCCTATCTGCTGCAAGCAGTCAAAAATGGGGATGTCGAATGGCGAAGCGTCAGTTGCGGCTTGGGGCGTTCATGCGGCCGGTCAGCATTCACACCGGCGCCTGGCGCTATCCCGGCGCGATACCGGATGCCAACTTCAATTTCCCGGTGCTGAAGCAGCTGATCCAGAAGCTCGAGGCCGGCAAGTTCGACGCCTTCTTCATGGCCGATCATCTTGCCGTGCTCAACATGCCGATCAATGCGCTGAAGCGCAGCCACACCGTGACCTCGTTCGAGCCGTTCACGCTGCTCTCGGCGCTGGCTGCCGTCACCGAAAACATCGGCCTGGTCGCTACCGGCTCCACCACCTTCGATGAGCCCTATCACGTCGCCCGCCGCTTCGCCTCGCTCGATCACATCAGCGGCGGCCGCGCCGGCTGGAATATCGTCACCACGTCCAATCCCGATGCCGCGCTGAATTTCGGCCTCGACGATCACATGGAGCATGCCGAGCGCTACAAGCGCGCCCGCGAATTCTACGACGTCGTCACCGGCCTGTGGGATTCCTTCGCCGACGATGCCTTCGTCCGCAACGTCGAGAGCGGTATCTATGTCGATCCCGACAAGATCCATGTGCTCGACCACAAGGGCAAATATCTCTCGGTGCGCGGCCCGCTCAACATCGCACGGCCCGTGCAGGGCTGGCCGGTGATCGTGCAGGCCGGCGCCTCGGAAGACGGCAAGCAGCTGGCAGCCGAGACCGCGGAGGCGGTGTTCACCGGCGGCGGCAGCCTGGCCGACGGGCAAAAACTCTATGCCGATATCAAGGGCCGCATGGACAAGCTCGGCCGCAACCGCGACCACCTCAAGATCCTGCCCGGCGCCTTCGTGGTGGTCGGCGACAGCGTCGATGAGGCGAAAGAGAAGCGCACCCTGCTCGACAGCAAGGTGCATTACGACAATGCCATCGCGTCGTTGTCGATCATGATCGGGAGCGATGCCTCGGGTTTCGATCCCGACGGGCCGCTGCCGGAAATTCCCGAGACCAATGCCAGCAAGAGCGGCCGGCAACGGATCATCGACCTCGCCGCGCGCGAGAACCTCACCGTGCGGCAGCTGGCGCAGCGCGTCGGCGGTTATGGCGGGCTGTCCTTCGTCGGCACGCCCAAAACCATCGCCGACCAGATGGAGGAATGGCTGGTCACCGAGGGCTCGGACGGTTTCAACATCATGTTCCCGTTCCTGCCCGCGGGGCTCGACGACTTCGTCGACAAGGTCGTCCCGGAACTGCAAAGCCGCGGGATTTTCCGTAAGGAGTACGAAGGCAGCACCTTGCGGGAGAATCTGGGCCTGCCGCGGCCGAAAAACCGGTTCTTTCCGGGCTAAGGGACCGGATTCCGGCGGTTATTTCGGCCGGAAAACCTTGACTTTGGGGCGTTCGAGGCTAGTTTGCGCCCCAACGCGGCCAGTGCTCTGGCTGTCACCCGATTCCTGACATCAGAGGTTCTGCCATGGCCAAAGCGGTCACCATCAAGGTCAAGCTCGTTTCCACCGCGGATACCGGCTTCTATTACGTCGCCAAGAAGAATTCGCGCACCATGACCGACAAGATGGTCAAGAAGAAGTACGATCCTGTCGCGCGCAAGCACGTCGAGTTCAAGGAATCCAAGATCAAGTAAGCTGCCCTGCAGCTGCTGACGGATTTCAACGGGGCCTTTCGGGCCCCGTTTTTTGTTGCCAATTCCATGATGAGCCGAGGCGCCAGCGATATCCCTCCCCCAAGTGCAGCGCAGCTGCACGCCGTGGGGAGGGTCGGCCAAGCCCGGCGATGCGAAGCATCGTCGAAGGCGGAGGCCGGGGTGGGGCGCCACACGTGAGGGCGCGGCCTGCCGCCTCCCCACCCGACGCGTTGTTCGCTGCGCTCGCACGCGCCACCCTCCCCACTGCGCGCAGCTGCGCTGCACTTGGGGGAGGGATAAGAAAGATCAGCGAAAGGCTACGCCGCTGCGGCGACTACGCGGTTGCGGCCGTCGTGCTTGGCGCGGTACAGCGCCACGTCGGCGCGTTTCAGCACGCCGGCGATCGGCTCGCCCTTCTTCTCCAGTGTCGAGAGCCCGATCGAGATCGTCACGTCGATGCGTTTGGTGCCCTTGTCGATCGAGAACGGCTCGCCGGCGATCGAGCGCCGCAGGCGTTCGGCCACCATGCCGGCAACATGCAGATCGGTCTCCGGCATCACGATGACGAATTCCTCGCCGCCATAGCGACAGGCCAGATCGATGCCGCGGATCGACTTGCGGATCCGCACGGCGAATTCGCGCAACACGTCGTCGCCGGCGTCGTGGCCGTGGGTGTCGTTGATGGACTTGAAGAAGTCGATATCGAGCATCATCAGCGCCAGCGGCTTGCCGCGCAGAGCCGCCTGCTCGGCCAAGGTTACCAGATGGCTTTCCATGTAGCGGCGATTGTGCAGGCCCGTGAGCCCGTCGGTGATCGCCATCTCGATCGAGTTCTGCATGTTGTCGCGCAGATGATCGGTGTAGCGGCGGCGGCGGATCTGCGTGCGCGCGCGCGCCAGCAGTTCGTTCTTGTCGACCGGGCGCATCAGGTAGTCGTTGACGCCGATCTCGAGGCCGCGCAGCATCCGCGGATTGTTGTCGGCGTCCGCGATGGCCAGGATCGGCACCTGCCTCGTGCGTTCCAGCGAGCGGGCCTGGCTGCACAGCCGCAGCCCGTCGAAATTCTCCAGGCTGAGCGAGACGATCAGCAGATCGTAATTGCCTTCGGCGGCATGAAACAGGGCTTCCGCGGGATTGGGCTCGACATCCACCGTGTGCTCGCCTGATAGCACCGGCGCCAGCCGCTCATAGGATGACGGCCGGTCATCCACCAGCAGAATGCGGCCGCCGAGGCCGAGATCGGACACCGCGCTGCGCTCCGGCGCCTGCATGCCGATTTCCAGCGAGGTGATGGCGCGCATCCGCAACTCGTCGGTCATCATCTTCAGGCGTGTCAGCGAACGCACCCGCGCGATCAGCACGGCATCGACGACAGGCTTGGTGAGGAAATCATCGGCGCCGGCTTCGAGCCCGCGCACGCGATCGGACGGGCTGTCCAGCGCGGTGACCATCACCACCGGAATGAAGTGTGTCTTCGGATTGGCCTTCAGCCGGCGGCAGACTTCAAAGCCGTCCATGTCCGGCATCATCACGTCGAGCAGGATCAGGTCGCATTCGGAGCGCACACAGATCTCGAGCGCCTCGGCGCCGTTCGATGCGGTGATGACGTCGAAGTATTCGGCAGACAGCCGGGCTTCCAGCAGTTTCACATTGGCGGGGATATCGTCGACGACCAGGATACGCGCGGACATCGAGAACTCCCTAACCGATAAACCGACGAACGGTTTCGATAAATTTTCCGACCGAAATGGGCTTGGACAAATAGGCTTCGCAGCCGCCTTCGCGGATGCGTTCTTCGTCGCCCTTCATGGCGAAGGCAGTGACGGCAACCACCGGGATCATACGCAGCGCCGGATCGTCCTTGATCCAGCGGGTGACTTCGAGACCGGAGACTTGCGGCAGCTGGATATCCATCAGGATCAGATCGGGGCGCAGCTTGCGGACGAGATCGAGCGCCTCGAAGCCGTTGCTCGTGCCGACCGTCTGATAGCCGTGGGCCTCCAGCAAATCGCGGAAGAGCTTCATATTGAGCTCGTTGTCCTCCACGATCAGGACGGTTTTAGCCATCCCGTCCTCCAATCCCGAACTTCAATGTTCAGTCTGCGCCGAGCGATATTGCTCCGCGGCGCCAGCAATGCGATTCCAAGGCGAATGTCAGAATTGGCTCCGGTCACCCCGCCGGAGCGCCTTCGTCCCGTGTGCGTTTTCCAGTTGCTGGAAACGCCCCGGTGACTCGGGCATGATGATTCAAAATAGAGACGATAAGTTACGGAAAGGCAAACAGCCATGCTGAAAAAGCGTCAACACAACCCCAGCGAAGTTGCTGAAATCGTTGCGATTCAGGCTCTGTCCTTCGTCGCCGGCGAGCCCGAGCGGCTGGGCTTGTTCCTGTCCGAGAGCGGAATCGGCCCGGAAACGCTGCGCTCCGCCGCCAAGGATCCGCAATTTCTGGTCAGCGTGCTGGATTTCGTGCTGCGCGATGACGAGACCGTGAAGGCATTTTCGGCTTCGTCGCAGTTGCATCCCACCACCATCGCGGCGGCGCGGCAGGCGCTCGGCGATCCCCATATCGAGCGCGACATCCCGTGACGCCCACCCCGCCAGAGCTGAGCGGACCGCGCTGCTTCTGCCGGGATTGCCTTGCCGACCACGAGCTGACCACCAGGCGCTGCACCGCCTGCGGCTCGCCGCGCCTCGTGCGGCACCACGCGCTGCCGTCGCTGACGCTGGCGCATATCGACTGCGACGCCTTCTACGCCACCGTGGAGAAACGCGACAATCCGGAACTGGCCGACCGGCCCGTCATTATCGGCGGCGGCAAGCGCGGCGTGGTCTCGGCGGCCTGCTACATCGCGCGTACTTATGGCGTGCGTTCGGCGATGCCGATGTTCAAGGCGCTGGCGCTGTGCCCCTCCGCTGCGGTGGTGCGCCCGGACATGGCGAAATACGTCCGCGTCGGCCGCGAGGTCCGCCACGCCATGCAGGCACTGACGCCGCTGGTGGAGCCGCTCTCGATCGACGAAGCCTTTCTCGATCTCTCCGGCACCCAGCGCGTGCACGGCATGATCCCGGCAAAAGTGCTGGCCAAATTCGCCAGCGAGATCGAGCGCAACGTCGGCATCACCGTGTCGGTGGGTCTCTCCGTGAACAAGTTTCTCGCCAAGATCGCCTCCGATCTCGACAAGCCGCGCGGTTTTGCGACCATCGACCAAGAGGAAGCCCGCGCGATGCTCGCCGAGCGTCCGGTGGGATTTATCTTCGGCGTCGGCCCGGCCACGGCGGAACGATTGTCGCAACGCGGATTTCGCAGGATCGGCGATCTGCAGAAGGCCGACGAGGTCGATCTGATGAAACAGTTCGGGGGCGAAGGCCGCAGGCTTTGGCGGCTGGCGCGCGGCATCGACGATCGCAAGGTAGTGGCCGATCGTGGTGCCAAGACCATCTCGAACGAAACCACGTTCAACGATGACATCCGCGACTTCGCGACGCTTGAAAAGATCCTTTGGCGATTGTCGGAAAAAGTCTCGTCGCGGTTGAAGGGCGGCGAACTCGCGGGCACGACGGTGACGCTGAAACTGAAGACCGCGGATTTCCGCCAGCGCACCCGCTCGCAATCGATCCACGCGCCGACGCAACTGGCGGCGAAGATTTTCAACATCAGCCGCGAGATGCTCGCCAAGGAAATCGACGGAACTGCATTCCGGCTGATCGGCACCGGCGTCAGCGCACTGAAGCCCGGCTCGGAGGCCGGCGACACCGACATGATCGACCGCCGCTCAGCCCACGCCGAACGCGCGATGGATGACCTCAGAAAGAAATTCGGCAACGCCGCCGTGATCCGCGGCATCGCCTATGACGGACCGGAGAAGCCGAGGGAGTGACGGCGCTTACGCTCTCACTTGCAGGGCTTTGAGTCCTTGACGTTGAACTTGCCCATCGTCCCGGCAATCACAAAGTCATTGTAGTCGAGCACCAGCGAACGCGAGACGCCGTTCTCGTAGAGCTCGAACGACATCGCATAGACCGGCGTCTGCTCGCCGCTGTTGGATTTGGCGGACTGGTCGTAATAGCTGACGGTGACCGGCCAGCGCGTCAGCGACTTCATCGCATTGCTGTCGGTGGACGGATCGGGCTCGGCGATCTTGCGGTCGCCGGGGATCGGCTGCCCGATCACGGTGAGCGTGTTGTAGACTTTCTCGCCGGTGTCGGAGCCGTCATAGACGCTGAGTTCGAGCACGGATTTCCCTGCACGCGCGGCATCGATGATGCGGTGAATCTGCTCGGTCGGAAACACCGTTGAGCCCGCAAGCGTGAACGTCTTCACCACCGGCTGCTTCAGTTTCACGGTGACATGATCGCCGTCGCGCTCGGCAATGCCGTCGATGGCGCTGGGATCGCCATCGTTCATCCGGGTGTCGATCTTGAAGCGATAGCTCTTGCCGGCGCCGTCTTCCCAACTGGTGGAGCGCAGATCGCTGAGCGTGTTCTTGCCCTCGCCGCTGTCGAGTTCGGACACCTGGCGGAAATCCGAGGTGTAGCCCTCGCAGGCACTGCCGGTAAAATTATAGAGGATGCGGCCGTTGGCGCTGTTGATGGTGGCATTGCCGCGCGACTTCAGCAGCTTCAGTTCGTACAGCGCCTGATGCGCCATGAACGGCGCATTCGCCGCGGCATGGGCCAGGCCGGGGGCAGCCGCGGCAGCCATTGTCAGCGCCAGTGCGCCGGCCTGAAGACACGAAATGGGACATGTGCGACGCATGACGTCTCCTCGATGCTGGAATCCCAACATAAAGAGCGCCCTATTGCGCCGCAACTGGGGCTGGTTCAGGGAAAATACAAATTCACTGTCGAAATGCCGTATTTTTCGGCTAGTTAGGGCTGACGAAACCCAACAGGACCGCAACAGATGCATTCCCACTCGATCGAGAGCTGGACCCACGACCATGTCTTCCTGGGCAGCGGGCACGCCCGCAACGAGCGGCGAACCTGGCTGGTGGTCTGGCTGACCATCGCCATGATGATCGCGGAAATCACCGGCGGGACCCTGTTCGGTTCGATGGCCCTGCTTGCGGACGGCTGGCACATGTCGACCCATGCCGCCGCGATCGGAGTCGCGGCACTGGCCTACCGCTACGCCCGCCACCATATGCACGATCCGCGCTTCGCGTTCGGCACCGGCAAACTCGGCGAACTCGCGGGATTCACCAGCGCCGTCGTGCTGGCGATGATCGCGATCGCAATCGGCTATGAAAGCCTGATCCGTCTCGGGCATCCGCAGCCGATCGCCTATGGCGAGGCGATCAGCATTGCTGCGCTGGGCCTCGTCGTCAATCTCGTCTGCGCGTGGCTGCTGCGGGACGATCACAGCCACCATCATCATTCCCATGGTCATCACCATGACCACGACGACGACCATGCGCACCACGACCATGGCCATGGTCACGAACACCATCGCGACAACAATTTACGCGCGGCCTATGTGCATGTGATGGCCGACGCGGCCACATCGGTTCTGGCGATCGGCGGCTTGCTGCTGGCAAAGGCGTTCGGCTGGGTGTGGATCGACGCCGTCGTCGGCATCATCGGCGCCTGCGTCATCGCGAGCTGGGCCTACGGCTTGATGCGGGATTCAGGCGCTATTCTCATCGACGTGGTTCCGGACCGAGCAATCGCGCAGGCGATCCGGCACCGGCTGGAGGTCGAAGGCGACCGGATCTGCGACTTGCACCTGTGGCAGATCGGACCCGGCCACCAATCCGCGATCATTTCCGTCGTCACAGACCAGCCAAGACCACCGGCGTTCTACAAGGCGCGGCTCGCAGGAATACAGAGCCTCAGTCATGTGACCATCGAGGTCGATCCGTGCCCGCACCCGCACGGCGAATGCGAGCAAGCGGCCTGACCAGGTTCATCGAACACCGTCGCCTGATCGTCACTTGCATGTCCGGGCACGATGGGTGAAACAGGCCCGGCCTGAAGGCCTTACTCGGAACAGTTCGGGCGCAACATTCAATCAACGGGGATTATGATGGCAGGAACGGTCGAGCAGAAACTTGCGGCAATGGGCATCACCATTCATGAGCCCATCAGCCCGGTGGCGAATTACGTCGGCTTCGTGCGCACCGGCAACCTGCTGTTCGTATCCGGCCAGATCTGCGTCAGCCCGGATGGCCAGTTGCTCGCCAAGGGCAAGCTCGGCGCCGGCGTCACCATCGAGCAGGGCAGCGCCGCCGCGCGTGGCTGCGCCATCAACCTGCTGGCCCAGGTCAAGGCCGCGCTCGGCGATCTCGACAAGGTCGTGCGTGTCGTCCGCCTCGGCGGCTTCGTCAATTCGGCGCCGGATTTCATCGACGCACCGAAGGTCATCAACGGCGCGTCGGACCTGATGGTCGCCGCCTTTGGCGACAAGGGCCGGCACGCCCGCGCCGCTGTCGGCGTCGCTTCCCTGCCCGCCGATTGCGCCGTCGAGGTCGATGGCCTGTTCGAGGTCGCTTAACACGGGAGATATGCGATGCGCGCACCTGACTGGCTCACTGCCCGGCCGGTCGCGCATCGTGGCCTGCACGATCGCGCCCGCGGCATCGTCGAGAACATGCCCGGCGCGATCCATGCCGCCATCGCCGGCAATTTCAGCATCGAGGTTGACCTGCAGCTCACCGCCGACGGCGAGGCCATGGTCCATCACGACGACGAGTTGGGCCGGCTGACCAATGGTTCCGGCGCGCTGCTCGGCAAGACCGCCGCAGAGCTGAAACAGGTCACCTTCAAGGACACGTCCGAAAAGATGATGTCGCTCAGCGACCTCTGCGCGCTGGTCGGCGGCCGCGTCGCCTTGGTGCTGGAAGTGAAGAGCCACTTTGACGGTGACCGCAAACTCGTTGCCCGCGCTGTCGAAATCCTGAAAGCCTATCGTGGCCCGGTAGCAGCGATGTCGTTCGATCCCGATCAGGTGCTGGCCTTGCGCCAGATGATGCCGGAACTGCCGCGCGGCATCATCGCCCAGCGCAGCTACGACGATGGCGAGTGGCTGGCGCTGACCCCGGCGCAGCGTCGCGGCATGCTGCAGCTCCGCCACGCCTTCACCACCCGGCCGCATTTCGTCGCCTACTGGGTCAACCAGCTGCCGGCACCGGCGCCGTGGATCGCGCGCCACATCTTTGGCTGCCCGCTGCTGACCTGGACGGTGCGCACGCCGGAGCAGCGCGCCACCGCCGTCGCTCATGCGGACCAGATGATCTTCGAAGGCTTCCGGCCGGAGGGCTGACCCTTGAAGTCATCAGCGCAATGCACAATGTTAGGGACGGTCACCGCGACGGCTGATCGCAACTGACCGGTTCAAGTGCTTGATGAAATCGTCGGACATAACCCTCGAAGCCGTGTCGTCAGTCAGCCAGATCCCGGCCACGGACTGGGACGCCTGCGCCACTTCAAAGGCCGATCTCGGCGACCTCAATGCACTCGATACGCTGGCCTCGGCCGCGCCTGAAGGCAACGGCTGCACCACATCCAAATCAGCCTATAACCCATTCGTTTCGCACGCCTTTTTCTCCGCGCTTGAGAAATCGAATTCGGCCTGCGCGCGCACCGGCTGGGGACCGCGGCACCTGCTCGCCAAGCGCGATGGCAACATCGTCGGCATCGTGCCGTGCTATCTGAAATCGCATTCGCAGGGCGAATACGTGTTCGACCGCGGCTGGGCCGACGCCTATGAGCGCGCCGGCGGGCAATATTATCCCAAGCTTCAGGCCTCGGTTCCGTTTACGCCGGCGACCGGACCACGACTGTTGATCCGCGACGGCGTCGATGCCGACCGCGTCGGCACGGCGCTGGCCGGCGGCCTGGTCGGGCTCTGCGACGCGATGGAAGCCTCCTCGGTGCACGTCACCTTTGCGCGCGAGAACGAATGGAAATTTCTCGCCGGTCACGGTTTTCTGAAGCGCACCGACCAGCAGTTTCATTTTCGCAATGAGGGCTACAAAACCTTCGATGATTTCCTCGCCACCCTCGCCTCCCGGCATCGCAAGGCGATCAAGCGCGAGCGCCGCGACGCGCTGGCCAACGGCATCACCATCCACGCGCTGACCGGCAAGGACATCACCGAGGATGCATGGGATGCGTTCTTCGCCTTCTACATGGAGACCGGCTCGCGCAAATGGGGCCGGCCGTATCTGACCCGTGCCTTCTACACGCTGATCGGCGAAAGCATGAGCAACGACGTCGCGCTGATCATGGCGAAGCGCGATGGCAAATGGATTGCCGGCGCGATCAATTTCATCGGCTCGGATACGTTGTTCGGCCGGCACTGGGGCGCCATCGAGCATCACCCGTTCCTGCATTTCGAGGTCTGCTATTATCAGGCGATCGATTTTGCGATTGCGCGCGGGTTGAAGACCGTCGAGGCCGGCGCCCAGGGCGAGCACAAGATTGCGCGTGGTTATCTGCCGCAGACCACCTACTCCGCGCATTACATTGCCGACCCCGGCTTTCGCCGCGCCGTCGCCGATTACCTCAAGCACGAGCGCGCCCATGTGGCCGAAGCGGTCCGCGAACTGACCGAGGCCGGGCCGTTCCGCAAGGGCAGCGACGAGCCATCCGGCGACGAGCCGGCTTGACCTCGTCAAGCCGGCTTGAATTCATCAAGCCGGCTTGACCTATTCAGGCATGGCGACGACAGTCACCGAAATTTCCAGGAGGCAACATGACCGCGTACGACCCCAACAACATCTTCGCCAAGATCCTGCGCGGCGAGTTTGCCTGCTACAAGGTCTATGAGGACGACCACGTCCTCGCCTTTCTCGACATCATGCCGCGCACCCCCGGCCATACGCTGGTGATCCCGAAGGCGCCGGCGCGCAACATCCTCGACATCTCGCAGGAGGACTTTGCCCATGTCGCCCGCGGAGCACACAAAATCGCGCAGGCGGCCAAGCAGGCCTTCCAGGCCGACGGCATGACTATCGCGCAATACAGCGAAGCCTCCGGCGGTCAGGTGGTGTTTCACTTCCACATGCATGTGATGCCGCGCCACGACAATGTCGGCCTGCTGCCGCCGGCGTCGCGCAAGGAAGATCCGAACGTGCTGGAAGACAACGCCACGGCGCTGATCGCAGCGTTGAAGGCGCTGTAGAACAGACGCAGCCTCATGGTGAGGAGGCGCCGCTTGGCGCCGTCTCGAACCATGATTGGCTTGCGGCCCATCCTTCGAGATGCGGCGAAGACGCCGCTCCTCCAGCCTGAACGCAATTGCGTTCAGGCGAGGATGAGGTATCCCCGCGGATGGCACGCGGACAGGCAGACCCTACTCGGTCTGAAAATCACCGGGCTGCGGCGGGGCCAGTGGTGTGAATTCGCACCGGTCCGGCTTGATATCCAGCAGCGGCGTTTCGTCGAGGCAATCGAGCCCGCGCACCAGCACCGTCGCCCCCTCGATGCCGACCAGTCTCACCAGCGAGGTGCCGAGCGGGTTCGGCCGCACCGGCGAGCGCAGCGAAAACGTGCCGCGCGCCTGCCCATCATTCTTCGGGCTCTGCAGCACCAGATCGCGGCGCGACAGATGCAGCCAGTAGATCACCTCGAGATGTTTGTAGAGATCGAGCCCCTGCAGCGCTGGCACCCAGGGCTCGAAGATTTCCAGCCGGCAAACCGGGCCGTCTTGCCGGCCCTGCCGCGGTGTCTCCAGCCGCGACGTCCAGGGCGTGCGAATGCGGCCGATATAAACGAGGCCGGCATGGTTCGGCTTCGGCGCATCGACGGCGGTTTCGCCAACCCGGATTTCACTTTCTCGAACCATCGTTCAACCATCTCAGTCCAGCGAGATATTCTGCGCCTTGATCACCTTCGACCATCGCGCCCGGTCGGCGTCAACGAATTCATTGATCTCAGCCTGCGTGCGCGGACGCAGCACCGGGAAGCCGATCTTCTCCAGAGCCGCGCGGAACGTGTCATCGTTGAGGGCGCGATCGAGACTTGCCATGATCTTCTGCGCGACGTCATCGGGCAGCTTGGCCGGCGCGGCGATGCCGAACCAGACGCCCACCTGATAATCCGGGTAGCCGCTTTCGGCCACGGTGGGCACGTCGGGAAGATCGGGGCTGCGCTGCGCCGAGCTGACGCCGAGCGGCCGCAGCATCCCGGCCTTCACCGGCGGCAGTGCGGTGGAGAGCGTGTCGAACATCACCTGGATGTTGCCGGACAGCAGATCGGTGAGTGCCGGCCCCGCCCCCTTGTAGGGCACATGGGCCATGTCGACGCCGGCGATCTGTTTGAACATCTCGCCGGCGAGATGAATCGTGCCGCCGGTGCCGGCCGAACCGAAGTTGAGCTTGCCCGGATTCGCCTTGGCGTAAGCGACGAACTCCGCCACCGTCTTCGCCGGCACGGAAGGGTGCACTTCCATCACCACCGGCAGATCAGTGACGATGGAGAGCATCCGGAGATCCTTCTGGGGATCGTAGGGCAGCTTTTTGTAGAGCAACGGATTGAGCACGATGATCGAGGCCGCCGCCACGAACAGCGTGTAGCCGTCGGGATCGGATCGCGCGACCATCTCCGCGGCGATGGCGCCCTGCGCGCCCGGCTTGTTCTCGACGATCGCCGCCTGCTTCAAATCCCTGCCGAGATAGTCGGCGACCAACCGGCCGAGCACATCGGTCGGCCCGCCTGCGGCATAGGGCACGACGAGCTTGATCGTACGCGTGGGATATTCCGCGGCGCGGGCATTCGGCGCGACAAACGCCGTCGCAGCGAACACGAGGCAGGATATCAAGGCGGAGCTGGCGCGCACTGTCATGTCGTCTCACCCATATTTGCTTTTTTGAATTGGCCGGACAGTACCCGACAGGGATATCAGCGCAAGCGTAGCTCGGTTCAGCCAAGCCACCATTTGCCGATCAGCATCACGAGTTCGCCGCAGACCACGCCGGCCAGAATCGATCGCTTCGCCACGATGAAGACGATAAGACCCACGGCCACTGCACCATAGCGCAACAGCGCCGGAATGCTGGCCAGCGCGCCGGGCGGCAGCACCAGGATCTGCGCGATCACGCCGGCGAGGATCGCTGTCGCCACCGCCCTCACCCACACCAGCAGTTCGGACTCTTCATCGACGCCGCCGCCGAGCGACAGGCCGAGCATGCGCCAGACCTCATTGGGCAGGAATCCCGCGAACAGCAGCACGAGCAATGCGTGCCAGTCTCCGATGAAATCGCTCATCGCCGCCGCCACCAATGCACACCATAGGCGATGCTGCCGGCGGAGACGCCGCTGATCAGGATATCGACGCCGGTCTGCAGCAACGACACGACGGGAAACAGCGCGATGCCAAGCACGAGCGCGACGACATCGGAGAACTGCCGGCAATTCCGCGCGGTGGACAACAGAAACGCCAGCGGCGTCAGCAACAGGATCGCGGCGCCGAACAACGGCGGCAGGTTGGCGGCGAGCTGATAGCCGATCAGGGTCGCGGTCATCGAGATCGAGACGAGGCCAGTGCCGAGCCCGTTGACGAAAGCGACGCGGCGTTCGCGCGGCACCAGCGGCAACAGGCGAAAGCATTCCACCCACAGCGTCACCGCGATGAAGTGCGCCGGCAGGATCAACTGCCGCTTTGTGGTCTGCGGCGCGCGGAGCATCGGGAGTACCGATACCACCATCGGAAACAGCCGGATCGCGCTGACCGTCACCGCCAGCGCGGCCTGGATGACGGTAGCGCCGGAGCCCAGCGTGGAGAGCAGGATGATCTGCGCAGGGCCGGCCCAGACGAACAACGTACTGGCGAGCGCCCAGAACAGGCTGAAATGCGTGTCGTGGGCCAGCGCGCCGATGCCGATATAGGTCGCGAACAGCACCAGCGTCAGGATCGTCGAGGCAACCGAGCGCATGCCGAACGCAAATGCAGCCGCAGTGCCCTGCCATCTCGGTGAATCCAGTGCAGGCAGCGCCACGGTCGTCCTTGAGCTTCTTGATCCGGCTTTGCTGTCATACGCAACCAAAAGCAGCGGCCGTCAAGCGGCGGGTTTACCTTAACAAAGCGTTTATTCAGATGGGCCTGTCCATGCCGATACCACCTCTGGTAGCGTCTCGGCGGTAGCTGGGGGTGTCACACTATGCTGGAACGACGACGAAACTTTCGCGGCCGGGTCTATTACGGCGGTCGCATCGCCTTCAATGGACACCGGTCGACGATGGACTGTGTCGTCCGGAATTTTTCGAATGGCGGCGCGAAGGTTGATCTTGCCCATGCGTGCCTGCTGTCGGACGAAGTCGACCTCACCATCGAGCGCAAGGGCCTCGCCTTCCGCGCCCGTATGATCTGGCGCCGAGACGATATGGCCGGCTTCGTATTTCGCGATCCGCGGCATGTCCCTGTCGCGATGTCGCAGGACTGGGCGCTGCGGCTGCGCGCCAGCGAGCGCGCCAACAAGGCGTTGCTGCGACATTTAGAGCAACTGCGCTCCGAATATTGAGCGCTCAGCCCCTGACATTCATATTGCGCAGCACGAGACACGCCTGCCCGGCGCGGCGGATCCGACCACAGAGGTCGTCGGCGGCCACGCGCGTGTCGGCGCCGATCCGCACCTGGTAAAATGTGCGAGTGCCCCTGCTGCGCCACAGCGAGCTCAGCAGATTGGGATCATGTTCGCCGATGACCGAATTGAGGCGCGACATCACGCGGGCATAGCTTGCCAGCGCGCGATCACGATTGAAGCCGGCCGCGAGTTGCACGCCCCATGGCCGTGCCTCGCCCAGCTTCACGCGTAGCTCAAGCTGCGTAATGAACGGATTCGGCGCGCGCTGCAGCAGCGCCATCAACTCGCGGCAGCTCGATGTCGGTAGGCGTTCCGGCATCTTGTCCCTGCGGCCGGCCGCCTGCCAGTCGTCCACCGAGGCGCCGGTGATGGCGAACACGTAGTTGCGGGTTTCCGACGGCATGTATCCCTTGCCGTCGATCCACTCCTGCACGCGGCGCGGGCCGGCATTGTAGGCCGCCGCCGCCAGACCGAGATTGCCGAATTGGCCGCGCAATTCCTTCAGAAATTCCGCCGACTTCGGTAGCGCCTGCACTGGATCGAACGGATCGAGCAACCGCCGCTCGTTCGCGGTGCCCGGCATGAATTGCGCAATGCCCTGCGCACGCTGGCCGTTGCGCGTGACCGGACCAACGGCGTCGGATTGAAACCGGCTCTCCTGCCAAATCACGCGGGCGAAAAACTCCAGCGGCAGCTCGTTGGCTTTTGCGGCGGATTCGATCATCAGGCACATCGACTCCCGCGTGTCGGAGTCGCGCGCGGTGTCGGCGGGTTTTGCCGGCGCGGGCTTTTCGTCTGGTCTGCCTGTGCTGCTCGCCGGCGGAGTTTCCGTGCTGGATTGTGCGGCCTCGCCCGCAGGCGGTGCATCCTCCGCGCGCACGGCCGCGGGCGGCCCGAGCAGCAGCGTGGCCACGCAACACATTCTGCAAATGACGGCCCATCGCGTCATGTCTGTCCCGCGTGAACGGAGCGCTTCTTGACAGAAGGATCGAAGCAGCTAGCTATGAATGAAATAGGGCGGAAGCGGGAGTTCAGAAAATGACCAATACGCTGGAGCAACAGCTACGCTTTGCGCCCGACGACGACACCCCGATCCCCTATATGGCGCGCACCCGCGATTACTATCTGGCGATCGGTTACGACACGCCCTACCGCTGGGCGCATTATATCGATGCACCGTTCCAGCCGCTGCGCAAACCGCTGGCGCAGTCGCGCGTCGCGATTGTCACCACCGCGGCCCCGTTCAATCCCGAAAGAGGCGATCAGGGGCCTGGCGCCAAATACAATGGCGGCGCCAAGTTCTATCAGGTTTATGACGGCGATACATCGAAGACCCACGACCTGCGCATCTCGCACATCGCCTATGACCGCGTCCACACCATGGCGGACGACAGCGGCACCTGGTTCCCCCTCCCCGCACTGAAGCAGCTTGCTGCCGCCGGCCGGATCGGCGAAGTCGCGCCGCGCTTCTTTGGCGCACCGACCAACCGCAGCCACCGCGTCACCCTCGAGACCGACGCGCCGGATATCCTGGCGCGCTGCCGCGCCGACGGCGTCGATGCTGCCATTCTGGTGCCGAACTGTCCGGTCTGCCACCAGACCATCAGCTTGGTGGCGCGGCATCTTGAGGCGAATGGCATTTCCACGGTCGTGATGGGCTGCGCCAAGGACATCGTCGAGCACGCCGCGGTGCCGCGTTTTCTGTTCAGCGATTTTCCGCTCGGCAACTCCGCCGGCAAGCCGCACGATCAGGAATCGCAGGCATTCACGCTGGAACTGGCGCTGCGCGTGCTGGAATCGGCGGTCGGGCCGCAGACCACCGTACAATCGCCACTGCGCTGGAGCGCGGATGCGTCCTGGAAGCGCGACTACAACAACGTCGCTTTGCTCAGCGCCGAGGAACTGGCGCGACGCCGTGCCGAATTCGACGCCCAGAAACAGATCGCCCGCGGCCTGCGCGAGACCGCGGCTTAGCTGCGCGTAATTCCGGCCCCACCCGGCAATGGTTGATTTACGTTAACGCTGCATCCCCGCTGGCGCGGCCTTTCGTCCTTTATGGAACCCAGTACAGTCCCGCGCATCAACGTGAGGATGTCCGGATGGATGAACGTCGCAAGAACGCGCGGGACAAGGTGATCTTCGGCGGTGTCGCAACCAGCGACAACAAGGTGAAGGAATGTGTCGTGCGCGACATTTCCGAGGAAGGCGCCCGCATTGAATTCAGGAGCGGCGCCCGGCTGCCGAAGGACCAGATCTCGTTGGCCATCGCGCGCAAGGGCCGCTCGTTCCTCGCCAAAATCATCTGGTGGCGCGACAACATCGTCGGCGTCGCCTTCACCGATCCGCCGACCGACGTGTCGCCGCCGTCCGATCTCGAAGCGCGGCTACGCAAGAGCGAAAAGAAAAAGCGCCAGCTGCAGCGCCAGATCAACGACCTGCTCGGCGACTGAGTATCCAATCTGTAACCTCGTCATTCCCCGGCGCGCCGGGCCCGCACCCCGGTCGGCTATCGCCGACCAAGGCACGTCCCGGAATGACAAGATCAAACAAAACGGCCGGCAATTTCTTGCCGGCCGTTTTCGTTTGTTCGATCGGATCAGGCTTACGCCTTGACCAGCGGTCCCTTCGATGCCGGGCCTTTCGATCCACCGGGCCCGCTCGGTCCCGACTTCGGCTTGCGCGGCGGAGTCCGCTTGCGCGCGCCAGGCAGCTTCTCGGGCTTTGGCGTCACCGGCCCGTCGGGATATTCGAAGCCGATCTTCTCCAGCTCCAGCTCTACCCCTGCCACCGCCTCGTCCTTCACCAGCACGACGCGGACGTGGCCGCCATCTTTCAGCTTGCCGAACAACAATTCGTCGGCCAGCGGCTTCTTGATGTGCTCCTGGATCACGCGCGACATCGGCCGTGCGCCCATCTGCTCGTCGTAACCATGTTGAACCAGCCAAGCCTTGGCGGGCTCCGACAGTTCGATGGTGACGTCACGATCAGCCAGCTGGGCCTCGAGCTGCAGCACGAACTTCTCCACCACCATGCCGATCACATCCGCATTCAAATGCGCGAACGAGACGACGGCATCGAGACGGTTGCGGAATTCCGGCGCGAACTGGCGATTGATCGCCTCGTGATCGTCGCCTTCCCGCTTGGTGCGCGTGAAGCCGAAGGCCTGGCGTGCCATGTCGGCGGCGCCCGCATTCGTCGTCATGATCAGGATCACGTTGCGGAAGTTGACCTGCTTGCCGTTGTGATCGGTGAGCCGGCCGTGATCCATGATCTGCAGCAGCACGTTGTAGAGATCCGGATGCGCCTTCTCGATTTCGTCGAGCAGCACCACGCAATGCGGATGCTGATCGACGCCATCGGTCAAGAGGCCGCCCTGATCGAAGCCGACATAGCCCGGAGGCGCGCCGATCAGGCGCGACACCGTGTGCCGCTCCATATATTCGGACATGTCGAAGCGGATCAGTTCGACGCCGAGCGACGCCGCGAGCTGTTTTGCGACCTCGGTCTTGCCGACGCCGGTCGGCCCCGAGAACAGATACGAGCCGATCGGCTTCTCCGGTTCGCGCAGGCCGGCACGCGCCAGCTTGATCGATGCCGACAGCGCCTCGATCGCGTTGTCCTGGCCGAACACCACCCGCTTCAGGGTGGATTCGAGATGTCGCAGCACCTCGGCATCGTCCTTCGACACGCTCTTGGGCGGGATCCGCGCCATGGTCGCGATCGTGGTCTCGATTTCCTTGATGCC
The DNA here is from genome assembly GCA_036924855.1 of Nitrobacteraceae bacterium AZCC 2146. NCBI lineage: Bacteria > Pseudomonadati > Pseudomonadota > Alphaproteobacteria > Hyphomicrobiales > Nitrobacteraceae > Nitrobacteraceae bacterium AZCC 2146. The sequence continues at coordinate 427,691 of JBAGRP010000001.1, read as the reverse complement.
GATGGTCTTCTTGCGCTTGTTCTCGGCCACCAGCATCTGCGCCGCGCCGGATTCGTCGATCACGTCGATCGCCTTGTCCGGCAACTTGCGGTCGTGGATATAGCGCGACGACAGCTGCACCGCGGCCTCGATCGCCTCATTGGTGTATTTCAGCTTGTGGTAGTCCTCGAAATACGGCTTCAGCCCCTTGAGGATCGCGATGGCGTCCTCGACGGTGGGCTCATTCACGTCGATCTTCTGGAACCTGCGCACCAAAGCGCGGTCCTTTTCGAAGTGCTGGCGGTATTCCTTGTAGGTGGTCGAGCCCATACAGCGGATCGTGCCCGAAGCCAGAGCAGGCTTGAGCAGATTCGAGGCATCCATCGCACCGCCCGAGGTGGCGCCGGCGCCGATCACGGTATGGATTTCGTCGATGAACAGGATCGCGTTGGGATGCGCCTCGAGTTCCTTGAGCACCTGCTTCAGGCGCTCTTCGAAATCGCCACGATAGCGCGTGCCCGCGAGCAGCGTGCCCATGTCGAGCGAGAATACCGTCGCCGCCGCCAGTACTTCCGGCACCTCGCTGTCGACGATGCGTTTCGCCAGACCTTCGGCGATCGCGGTCTTGCCGACGCCGGCTTCGCCGACGAACAAAGGATTGTTCTTCTGCCGGCGGCACAGCACCTGGATGGCGCGGCTGATCTCGGCATTACGCCCGATCACCGGATCGATCTTGCCGTCGCGGGCCTTCTTGTTGAGGTTGACGCAATAGGTGTCGAGCGCCTCGCCCTTTTTCTTGGAATCGTCGCCGTTCTTGGTTTCGGTTTCCTCGTCGACGCCGCGCACCGGCCGCGCCTCGGAGACGCCAGCCCGCTTGGCGATGCCGTGGCTGATGTAATTCACCGCGTCGTAGCGCGTCATGTCCTGCTCCTGCAGGAAATACGCGGCGTGGCTTTCGCGCTCGGCGAAGATGGCGATCAGCACATTGGCGCCGGTCACTTCTTCGCGACCCGACGATTGCACGTGAATCACGGCGCGTTGGATCACGCGCTGAAATCCGGCGGTCGGCTTGGCATCGTCGGCGCCGTCCGTCACCAGGTTTTCGAATTCGGTTTCGAGATAGTTGACCAGGCTGGTGCGCAGCTTGTCGAGATCGACGCTGCAGGCCCGCATTACCGCCGCTGCATCCGAGTCATCGACCAGCGACAGCAGCAAATGCTCCAGTGTCGCGTATTGGTGATGCCGCTCATTCGCGATCGAGAGCGCGCGATGCAGTGATTGTTCAAGGCTTTGAGAAAAAGTTGGCATTCCGCGTCCTCTTTGGCCCCCGCCATCATGATCGTCGTTGTCGCCTCAGGCAACAAGAACCTTTCTCACATATAGGTACGCTCGATCGTGGCGAAAGGCTGGTTCCCGTTGCGTGTCGTTTCGTCCGCAGACGGCGCCTCTTGCGCGCCAGACATCCCGCGGGGACGCCTGGTCGATCGGACGCCGGACGGACCTTCCGGCTCAAATCAATGCAAGACCCGTTCCCACTCCGGGACTCATCGCAAGGCTACTTCTTTTCCATCACGCATTGCAAAGGGTGCTGGTGCTTACGGGCAAAATCCATCACCTGCGTCACCTTGGTTTCCGCAATCTCGTAGGTGAAGATGCCGCACTCGCCGATGCCGTGATGATGAACGTGCAGCATGATCTGGGTCGCCGCCCTCGACGTCCTTCTGGAAAAATTTCTCCAGCACGTGAACGACGAACTCCATCGGCGTGTAATCGTCATTCAGGATCAGCACACGATAGAGGTTCGGCCGCTTGGTCTTCGACTTGACCTTGGTGATGACGGACGTACTGGGTCCGCCCGGCGTGCCTGGGCGACCTTCGTCGTCGGCCATAGCGTAGGAACGACCGTCTTGGTCGTTCTTACGGGCGGGGGAAATGGGCATCTGCATCCCGGGTAGCGTGAATTCTGAAGCTGGCTGGAACATGGCGTATGTATTCGAAGTCCCCACAGGATATTGGACAGTCCCCAAGGACAGCCTCCGGACGGACGCCATCATGAGCCGAGGGGTAGCTTCCGGATCGCCGCTTCTGATCGGCGCCGCCCCGTCGGCTGGACCGACGACGTGAATATGGGTTCCGAGACCGCTCACCGCAAGCGCGTGGACCCGGTTTGAGCCCGGCACCGCGGCCGATCGCCGGCCCCGCAACATCGCCAAGGTTAACGGATTTTGCTCGATTTAACAAAAACGGCGGTTCGACCATTTAGCGGCTGTTGACGATGACAAGACGGAAACGGAGGTGCCCGCAAAATATGCGGCAATTTACCGATTTTCTGAGCAAGGCTTTACCCCCTGTTTAGCCCCGCCCCCCGAAATGCCGACCGGAAACACAGCTTTTGGTGGTAGCCATGCCTATCCGAACGATTTCAGCTCAGGCGCGAAAAACCCTCGCACGGTTTGCCCGGGCGGAGCGCGGCAATATCGCCGCGACCTTCGCGATCGTGCTGGTGCCGCTGCTGGCGTTCGTCGGAGCCGCCGTCGACTACAGCCGAGCCTATAACGCACGCACGTCGATGCAAGGGGCGCTCGATTCGGCAGCGCTGATGGTTTCAAAGGATCTTGCTTCAGGCATCATCAAGCAATCGGATGTCTCGGCCAAGGCCCAGTCCTATTTCAATGCGCTCTACACCAACAAGGAAGCGACCGGCGTCACCATCGACGCGACCTATGCCAAGGACAGTCAGGGCGCGTCGACCATTCTCGTCAACGGGACTGGTTCGCTGCCGACCCAGTTCATGAAGGTCATTGGCATGCCGACGCTGGGTTTCAACACCAGTTCGACAGCAACCTGGGGAACAACGCGACTACGCGTGGCAATGGCGCTCGACGTCACCGGATCAATGGATGACAACGGCAAGCTTCCAGCGATGAAAACGGCTGCCAAGCAACTCATCGATACCTTGAAGGCGTCTGCAACCTCCACCGCCGACGTCTATATCTCGATCATTCCGTTCAACCAGATGGTCAACGTCGGCACCGGCAACAAAGGAGCGAGCTGGCTGGACTGGGATACGGATTATGGCAGCTGCAACAAGTCGACCTACACGACGAAGAGCGCTTGCGTTGCGGCAGGCAAAAACTGGACTGCCAACAATGTCAGTAACTGGCAGGGATGCGTGACCGATCGCGACAAGACCGCCAACTATGACACGCTCAAGGACGCGCCAACCACCGCGACCCCGGGAACACTGTTCCTCGCCAAGAAATATACCGATTGCTCGTCATCGATCCTGCCGATGAAATCAGCCTATGATTCCAACGAATCCGACAGCTCCACCGATGACACCACCCTGAAGGGCAAAATCAATAACTTCGTCGCGAACGGCAACACCAATCAGGCCATTGGCATGCATTGGGCCTGGATGTCCTTGCAGGCGACCGATCCTCTCAACACACCTGCCAAGGATGCGGACTACAAATACAACGACGTCATCATCCTGATGTCCGACGGCATGAACACACAGGATCGTTGGTATACGACCGCATCGCAGATCGATGCGCGGCAGAAGCTTCTTTGCGATAATATCAAGAATCCGCTGTACGGAACGACGTCGGTCTACACGATCCAGGTCAACACGAGCGGAGACCCGGAGTCCACGGTTCTCAAGGGGTGCGCGAACAGCGGCCAGTTTTTCCCAACGACAACGGTGACGGAGATGGCGGCGGCGTTCTCGTCGATCGGGTCGTCCCTCACCAAGCTTCGCGTCGCGAAATAAGCCTAGCCTCACGTCAACGAAAAACGCCCGGCCAATGGCCGGGCGTTTTGCTTTGAAAACCGCGTCGATTTAGCGGGCGGGCGTCATCTTGGAAACGAAGCCTTCGAACGGCTTGTAGGCCTGCTTGGCGAGATCGGCATAAAGCTCGCCGATCTTCTGCGATTCCGCGACGAAAGCGTCATAGGTCGACTTGGCGTATTCGGTCTGCATTTCAATCGCCTTGTCGAGCGACTTCACGCCGGACAGCTTGGTGACGAACGCGTTGCCGTCTTCGAACGACTTCTTGGTATAGTCGCCAACGGCGGCTGCAATGGCCTGCGCACCGTTCTGAAGCGTGGTGGCCGATGCAACGGCGCTCTCGAACTGCTCTTTGCCGTACTGCTGAATCTCTTCGACTTTGATCACAAGTGGAATCCTTTCCTAGACTGACATGTCAGTGCTTGCCGACGCCCGGCGCCTGACTGCGGTCACCTTTAGTGCGCCGCACAATTTAGTCAAGAATCTTGTGCGACGCACAATTTTTACCATTCGGCATAAATGCGCACCCTCCCTGCAAGGGTTGCTTAACCTTTTGGAAACTCGCCAGACCTATTCTGATTCTCTGCAGTGCTGCGTTCGGCCCCAAAGCCAATAACCGCATGGGCACAACCTCTTAGCCAGAATGGCCAGCGACTTTGCCATCCCGCCCGAGAGAATTGCCCAGGCTGAGCGCTTTAACTGGGACGCATCACGGGTTGTTGGGCATAATTTAGCCTCACGAACCGGTGATTTGAGACTGGAAATCGGACGGGGAAGTTCATGCTTCGCACAACTTTGGCTTCATCGCGCGCCCTTCGTGTGTGTGTGCTCGGGCTGGCAACTCTCACCGCGACCATCGTCCTCACCACCGATCCTGCAGACGCCCGCCGCCACCGGCATCGCTCGGCGCGCCATCACGAAGCCCGCTCCAGCTACAGCCCCGCCTTCTCGTCGATCATGGTCGATGGCAATTCCGGTGCGGTGCTGTCGTCGAACAATCCCGATGCGTCGCGCCATCCGGCGTCGCTCACCAAGATCATGACGCTGTATCTGCTGTTCGAAAAGCTCGACTCCGGCAAGCTCAAGCTCGACAGCGAGATGGAAGTCTCCCAGCACGCCTCCGAGCAGGCACCGACCAAGCTCGGCCTGCGCCCCGGCCAGACCATCAAGGTCGAGGACGCCATCAAGGGACTGGTGACGCGCTCGGCCAACGACGCCGCCGTCGTCATCGCCGAGGCCATTGCCGGCGACGAAGACGACTTCGCCAAGCTGATGACCCGCAAGGCGCGCGCCCTCGGCATGAGCCGCACCGTCTATCGCAACGCCTCGGGTCTTCCGGACGACGATCAGGTTACCACCGCGCGCGATCAATCGACGCTCGGCCGCGCGATCCAGGATCGCTTCCCGCGCCACTACCGTTATTTCTCGACTGCCTCCTTCACCTTCCGCGGCCACGCGATCCGCAACCATAATCGCCTGATCGGCAGCGTCGAAGGTGTCGACGGCATCAAGACCGGCTACACCCGCGCCTCCGGCTTCAATCTGGTCTCCTCGATGCGCCGCGGCAACCGCCATCTGGTCGGCGTCGTGCTCGGAGGCCGCAGCGGCGGCTCGCGCGACGCGATCATGCGCAACCTGCTCGCTGAAAACCTCGAAAAGGGCGCCACCCGGCGTACCGTTGCGATGATTACCGAGCGCAATGCCTCCGAAGCCAATGCCGACGTCGCCGAAGCCGAGACGGATTCGCGTCCGACCCAGACGACGCAGGTCAACGGCGCCGTCCAGGTCGCTTCTGCTGCCCCGGAAACCATCGAGACGCCGGCACGCCCAACCGCTCCCGTCACGCGTTCAGTGATCGCTGCCGCCACCGCCGCCCTGCCCGTGCCGCAGCGCAAGCCGGAGCCCGCCATTCTCAGCAGCGGGGTGATCCAGTCCCAGGCGATTCCGGTCATCCCCGGCTCGTCCGAACCGATGAAACCGGTGCGGGTCAAGACCGTCCAGGTCAAATCCGGCCAGTTCAAGCTCGCGTCCGCCAGTCCCGAGCAGCCGCCTACCCCCGTGACCAACACGATCTCGGCGCGTAACGACGCACCGGCCCGCAACGACGTCGCAGAGACTTCCAGCTCGCTGTATCAGCGCTCGGAAATGCCGCGCCAGCCTGCCAATCACGGCACCGGCCAGGGCCTGCTCGGCGTATTGCCGGCGTCCAGCGCCTCGCAGGGTGGCCAGGCGATGGCCTATGCCGATCCCTCGCCCCGCACCTCACCCGCGCCGCAGGCCGTCCAGCAGGCCGGCGCCATCAAGCCGGTGGCGAACCATACCGGCTGGATCATCCAGGTCGGCGCGCTGGATAGCGAGAGCGAAGCCCGCCTCCGCCTCGACGCCGCCCGCGAACAGGCCCGCGGCCTGCTCGGCAAGGCCGATCCGTTCACTGAAACGGTGGTGTCGAGGGGCGAGAAGAAGCTGTTCCGCGCCCGCTTCGCCGGCCTCGACCGCGAACAGGCCGAAGCGGTCTGCAAGGCCCTGAAGCGCTCCGAGATTTCCTGCATTACCATCAAGAACTGATCGCACGTCCCTTCACTGACGTGCTGCAAAATGGCCGGGACCTGTCCCGGCCATTTTGCGTTTCAGGCCGCACAAATCCGTCGCGCGAAAACCTCTCGTCAAGACTTAGGGGCTACAAAAGCAGACAGGGGATGATCGACCACGCCGGACAACGGCGGGCGATGGGGCGTCCAGCAGAGAACAGAAGCAACTCGCAGTTTGTAGCGTTGATAGCGTGCTGGAGTTAGCTGCGATGATTGCGAAGCAGAGTGTCCTTGGCCTCGTTTACACGGGCCGCGAGGTACGTCGAGCCCCCCTGGTCGGGATGCAATTTCTTCATGAGCGATCGATGCGCGTGGCTGATTTCGTCACGCCCCGCCCCCGGCTTCACGCCAAGGATCTGATAGGCCTCCTCGTCCGTCATTTTTCCGCTCGGCGCCGCGCGGCTTTGCCGCCCTGCCCCGTCGCTCTGCGCGTCCTGACGCCAGGCGGGAAACCTGCGGTCCAGATAACTTTCAAGTAGCGCGACGCTCTCGGCATCGAAGGCGGCCATCATCGCCGCCAGCTGCGGCAGGTCGAACGCGTCGAGCAATTGCCCGGCATAGGGCCCAGCGACGACCTGCCCAGTGAGCTGGCCGCTATCATGATCCAGCGTCATCTCGAGAAACTGCGAACGGACCTTCGAGGTCTGCCCCGCCGATTTCGCGGTGCGGCCGCCGAACAGGCCGCCGATGTTGCTGAAACCCGCGGTGCCGAACGGCGACCAGCCGAGCAGCCCGGCGCCGAAGATGCCGAGCGGGATCGCCACCGCCAGCTCACCCTTGATGCCGGTGAAGGCGGCCACCGCCAGCGCCACCACGCCGCCGCCGATCTTGATGCCGCGCGCCAGCACAGCCGGGTTGGCTGCACGAAACATCTGCAGCAGGGTATAGATAACGACTACGGCGACAGCGCCAGCGATCAGGGTAGGCATGATTCAATAGATAGTCGGTCGCGGGAGCAAGCGGAAGCGGCACGCCCTACTTCATCTGCCCAAGCAGTTTTGCCGCTCCGGGCGCGGTCTTCGACAGCTGCATCAGCGCCTCCCGGCCGCCGGCGGCATAGGCCGCCACCGCCCGCAGCAGGTCCCGCAATTGCGCCGCGGCTCCGGGATCGAACCGGCACCATGCCCCGCCGGTCAGCCGCGCGATCTCGCGGTACGCCTGCTCCGCGATACCGTCATGGCCCTCCTGGAACATGAATACCGGCACTTTCAGCAGTCCGAGTTCGCCGGCCTTGGCGCAGAGATCGTCGACCGACTCTTCCATGGCGTCGCCCACGAATACCAGCGCCCGCACGCCGGAGGCCACCGCCTCGCGCCGGGTCTCGGACAGCACCTTGCCGATCTGGGTCTGGCCGCCCTCGCAGGCAATCCGCGACATCAGTCTCGCCAGCTTCGCGGTGTCGGAGATCCAGTTGCTGGCGCGGCATTCGCTGAGGCCACGGAAATACACCAGGCGGATGTCGAGGCTGCCGACCGCCGCCGCCTCGCGAAACATGTCGGCCTGCAGCGCGCAGGCCATGTCCCAGGTCGGCTGCCGGCTCATGGTGGCATCCAGCGCGAATACCAGCCGGCCCCGTGCCCCCGCCGCATGCGGCGACATCGCCCGCGCCTTGGCGACGAAGGCCGCGATGTCGGCGGATGCCGATGGCTGTGTGGTCAGCGTATCGGTCGCCGGCTTGGAAATGGTAGGATCGCGGGACATAAGGGCTCGCTAAGAATGCGAACTCTATGTGGAGATCGGAGGCGGCGCGGTCAATCCGCGCAACAGGCCGTCTTCAGTTCACGCTCGGAGTGTACTGCGCGACCTTGCCCTGCGGCTCGGAGGCGTTGCTCTGCTGCTGCGCCGGCTCGAGGATCTTCGGCTTGCTGTTGACCGGCGCCAGCTTGCTGTCGTCATCGAGGAACTTGTCGAGCAAGCCCTGGATCTTGCTCTTCAACAAATCCGGACCGCGATCGCTCATGTCGGTATGCTGGGCACCGGTGTTGACCACCGTGATACCGGCCTTCTCGCAGGTGTCGTCATCCGGCACCACGCCGGGATCGGGCTTGAACACCGCGTCCTGGGAGCGGAACGACAGGATCTTGAACTTGCCATCAGTCATGAACGGCACGCGCAGATTATCCAGCGTCACCACCTTCTTGACCTCGTCCGGATGCATCTTGGCGAAGTACATCGAGATGTCGCCGCCATTGGAATGGCCGACCATGGTGAGGTGATCGTAGTCGGAGTTCGGCTGAATCTTCTTCAGCTGCTCGACCGCGAACATGATGTTCTCGACGCCGCGCTGATACACCGGCAGCCGGCCGACGTAGAGTTCGCCAACCTTGGTTACCAGAGGTGCATCGGAATCGAGATCGTGCTGGATGCTGATGGCCATATAGCCGCGCGCCGCAAACACGTTGGCGAGGAAGGAGTACTCGGTGAATTTGACGGTATTGCCGTGATTGAGGATCGCGACCGGTAACGTGAGCATGCCGGCGTTCGCCTGCATCTCCTTGTCACGGCGTACGGCAACATCCACTTCTACCGGGCGATTGCGCGCCTTGTCGAAGAACGTCAGCGTTTCATGCCGGATCGCCCACTTGCTCGCGGTGAAGTACGCGGCGGTGGTCAACACGCAAACTGAAAGCAGGATGATAATTCCGCGCTTCATGTTGGTCCCTGGTCGGCCTCTGCCGGCTGCATCCTTCTCAAGTCGAAAGACTCTCGGGCTGCTTGTCCAGCATATATGTCACAGCTAGGTGACAGAAAGATCAAAAAGTGTGATTTGGCAGCCATAACATTGTGCGGCGCACCCTTTTATTGTGCATGTGCTCAATTATGCCACGTTCCATTCCAGACAATTTTAGCGATCTTTTTCACTACGAACAGGGAAGAAACGCCCAATTTGCAGCGGTTAATAACGGCCAGACCCCCGCAGTCGTTCCGCAATCTAGGCAAATGATACCAATCGGGGAAATGATAGCACGCCCGGCGATTGTCGCGCCCTCGCCCGGCATTCCCCCTGAGTCGGCGAATACCCGCCTCAGGCGCCAAGGATGTCGTGGACTTCGAGTGGTTTGTCGACCTGGGCGAACCATTCGGCGCGGTTGGCCGCACGGCGGCGGCCGCGTTCGTCGAGGGGGAGTTTTAACTTGCGCAGCAGGTCGGTGACCTCCTCGCGCGCGGTGACGTGGCCCATGCTCGGGCGCCGGCCGAGGGTAGCTTCGTTGAGATCGTCGAGCGCGGTCAGCCCGCGCGGAAAAAACTCGCGGTACATCACGCGCTCGGCCAGGCCGTCGATCGCCCGGAAGCCGAGCCGCAACGACAGCTGGTCCAGCACGTCGGCGACCAATAGCTTGTTGCGCGAACCGACCATCGACAACCGGTTGCGTACCACGATCCAGTCGGTGCTGGCGCCATCGAGCTGGCGCCGCTTGCGCCGAGCGTCGCGCGCCATCTGCGCGTAATGGCTCTCGCCGGTTATCGAGTAGTTCGCCGCATCGACGGTGCCCAGCACGTCGAAATCGAGGAAGCTGTCATTGATCGGCGTCACCAATGTATCGGCCATCGAATGCGCCAGCCGCATCAGATAGCTGTCCGACCCCGGCGTATCGATGACGATGAAATCGTAACTCCGCTCCACCGCGCTGACGGCGGTCATGAACTGCTCCAGCTCGACGGCTTCGTTGTCCGCGATTTGCATGGTCTGGCCAAGCTTGATGCAGCAATGAAACGGCACCTCGAGCGCGAGGCCAGCGCGCTGCGCCCAGGCGCGGCGGTTGTCGATGTAGCGGGTGAAGCTTTGCTGACGGCAATCGAGGTCGATGGTGGCGACGCGCTGGCCGGCTTTCAGCAGCGCCACGGCAATGTGAAGCGCAGTGGTCGATTTGCCTGACCCGCCCTTCTCATTGCCCAGCACCACGACATGCGCGGTGCCCGATTGTCCCTGACTGGTCTGCAACATCTCAAAATCCCTCGATTTATCTTCAAATCGGCGGCGTCGGTGGTCAAGCGAAATGCGTGCACGAAGCCTGCTAGCGTTGACCGGCCGTGCTTAATGATGAATCCCGAGCCTGTTCCGGCATCGGTATCCCCAAAGGCTTCGACATCTAAAGGCTTGGACATCCAAAGGCTTGGACATCCAAAGGCTTGGCGTCATCCGACGGGCTTTGATAAGCAGGGTCAGAGCGACTGTTTGCCTTCACCCCAAAGATCGAGCCGCAATGCCCCGTCCCCCGATGATCGTCCGCACGCTCCCTGCCCTGCGCCGCGCGCTGGATGGCCTGCGCGCGCGCAAGGCCACCGTTGCGCTGGTGCCGACCATGGGGGCGCTGCACGACGGCCACGTGGCGCTGGTTCGGCTGGCGAAACGGCGCGCCAGCAAGGTGATCGTGTCGATCTTCGTCAATCCCACACAATTCGCGCCCACCGAGGATTTCGGCTCCTACCCGCGAACCTGGAAAAGCGACGTCGCGCGACTTGCCGCCGAGGGCGTCGACCTGATCTGGAATCCGGACGTCAAGACAATGTATCCCGCCGGTTTTGCGACAAAAATCCTGACTGAGGGCCCGGCCACCGCCGGGCTGGAGGATCGCTTCCGTCCGCATTTCTTCGGCGGCGTCACCACCGTGGTCGGCAAGCTGTTTGCGCAAACGCGGCCTGATCTTGCGTTCTTCGGCGAGAAGGATTTTCAGCAGCTGAAGGTCGTGACGCGGATGGCGCGGGATCTCGACCTCGGCGTCAAGGTCACCGGCGCCACCACGGTACGCGAGCGTGACGGTCTCGCGATGTCGTCGCGCAACGTCTACCTGTCGCCGCAGGAGCGTGCCGCGGCACCGGTGCTGTACCGCGCCATGAAGGAAACTGCGAAACGGCTGCGCGCCGGCGACAACTTTGAATCCGCGATGGCCGGCGGCGCCATGCTGATCAGCGAGGCCGGCTTCGTGCTGGATTACTTCGAGGCCCGCCACGCCGAAACGCTGGCGCCGATCGTCTCGGTGAAAGACGGCCCGGTACGCCTGCTGGTCGCCGCCAGGATCGGCAAGACAAGGTTGATCGACAACATCGGCGTCTGAGCTCCAGCGTATCCATCTTGTTGCGCTGAAGTGGCAGCAGTTTAGCTTTGTCCCGGATCGCTGGCGGCTTCAAGCTGGCCCTGTCTGAAAGACGCCGCCATCTCTTCCAGAGGGTAGCCGCCGAACTCCATCGACACCACAAACTCATCGCCGCAGGCCGTTTGCGGCCAGACCTTGCGAAGCTTCAGATTGATCAGGCCTGTGTAAGAGAGAACCTCGAAGCATTCGAGGAACGATTGCGGCGTGAACACCGAGCAGTGAACGTCCATGTAGTGGTCGGCGTGGGTAACGCCCCACGCGTGCTTGAAGGCTTCCATGATGAGCGCGGAACGCGCCAGAGGTTCATTCGATCCGATCATCGCAGCGTTGGCGACATGGTCGAAGACCTGCGCGCCATTCGGCCGGGTGCGGTGTTCCAGATAGGCCTGGATCAGATCGGCGGGCTTTGTCAGACCGCGGCGGTGATCGAAGGTGAAATCCCGATGCAGGATCGACATGTTTACCAGGCTGCCGTGACGCAGCAGCGTCCCGATCTGGATCAGCCAGCCGATCACGTCCGGTACATGCTGGATCACGCGCGAAGAAACACAGAAATCGAAGGCGCGCTGGGCGGTCACTTCCGCCAGTGGCTTTGTTCCATCCCACACGATATCGACGTGCTCGATATTTTCAGGAGTCAGCGTCCCGGCTGTTGCCGCATCACGATACTTCTTCTGGAGCTCTTCGCGCGAGGCGCGATCGATGTAGAGCACGCGGTGCCGGGGCTTGCGCATCACCGGCCGATCCAGCGGCCCCATCTCGATGCCGCGATTGACACCTATCTCGATGCCGTCGAACAGCATGGCCAGGCGACTGCGGTTTGCGGGTCCTGCGCCCAACGCAGCAGGCGGAGTCCAGTCGTAGACCATCTGATCGTGAACAGGAGCCACCCAGAATCCCCGCAGCGTGCATCTTTTGATGCACTCAACCATACGCCATCAGGAGCCACAACCTTAAATAGCAAAGAGGCGATGGCGGTTGAAACGTTTCTGGGGAAACTGCTGAACGAGCTGCAAGGACCGGGAATACCGGGCTCCCTGCATTCGCGGAGAATGACAGTCAGCAACGGAGCGGCGCAGTGCGCTCCATGGCTGCTTTAATCCTTAAGCCGCTTGCTCGACATGCGCGGTGCGGTTGCGGCGCCAGATCGTTCCCACCGCGAGCACGACGATCACGCCGAGTACGCCACAGATCATTTCGCCGCCATGGCCACCGGCGCCGAAGCGCGGTGCAATGTGCAGCGCAGCCAGCATCGCGTCGATGCTGCTGCCCAGTCCACTGTCGAACAGGCGATGCAGCAGCGGGGCAACGGCGGGGTCGGTAGCAATGACATCGCCGGCGATCCAGCCGAGCAACGCCGCACCCGCCCACACCAGCAACGGCAAACGCGTCAGCAGCGCCATGATCAGCGCAGCGCCGGCCACGATCAGGGGAACGCTGATGGCCAGGCCGAGGATCAGCAACGGCACGCTCCCATTGGCGGCGGCCGCCACCGCGATGACGTTGTCGAGGCTCATGACGATGTCGGCGACGACGACGATCTGCACCGCCGCCCACAGATGCGAGGCCGACTTGACGCCCTCCTCGTCCTCGTTTTCGGGCACGAGCAGTTTGGCGGCGATCACGATCAGCGCCAGGCCGCCGACCAGCTTGAGGTAGGGCAGTTCCATCAGCGTCGCGACGATGCCGGTGAAGATAATGCGCAGGATCACCGCCGCCGCGGCGCCGAGGATCATACCCCACAGCCGCTGCTTGGGTTCCAGGCCGCGACAGGCCAGCGCGATTACCAGCGCGTTGTCGCCGGACAACAGCACGTTGATCCAGATGATCTTGCCGACGGCGAGCCAGAAAGCCGGCTGCTGCATTTCAGTTTCGAATTGAACGATGACCGACTTGATCGTCGCCGGATCGAAGATATGCAGCAACCAGTCCACAGGCCCACCCCTTTGTATCAAACATCAATTGTCCGGCTTATGCCGGGTTGCGGCGCGCCCCCGCGCCGAAGCCGAATTAGCCGACGATCTCGTTGCCCGAGAAGAACTGCGCGATTTCGATCGCGGCGGTTTCTGCAGCGTCGGAACCATGCACCGAGTTCTCGCCGATCGACTTGGCGTGGGCCTTGCGGATGGTGCCCTCAGCCGCCTTCGACGGATCGGTTGCACCCATCACGTCGCGATGCTTGAGGACAGCGTTCTCGCCTTCCAGAACCTGCACGACGACCGGACCGGAGATCATGAAATCCACCAGTTCGCCGAAGAACGGGCGCGCCTTGTGGACGGCATAGAAGGTCTCGGCCTGCTCGCGGGTCATGCGGATGCGCTTCTGGGCGACGATCCGCAGACCGGCCTTTTCGATCAGCGCATTGATCGCGCCGGTCAGGTTACGCTCGGTCGCGTCGGGCTTCAGAATCGAAAAGGTACGCTCGATAGCCATGATTTATCCTTGAAAAACAGTCGTTGGAAGATTGCCGGGCTTATATCGACGCGATGCGGGAACGGCAAGCGATCAGGCACTATGCCGCAGGGACAGTTTCGCGGCGGCCGCAGCAGCGACGGCATGAATTACTGCGATTTCATCAAGATGAACCGTTCCTGACATGCGCATCCGGCCGCTGTTCAGCTTCACCGGCCTAGACTGCCAGCGTTGAGCTTCGAAACGCCCGGCTCAGAAAACGCAGCCTGGGCGACACTTTCACCGCAGGCGCCTGGTGCGCCAAACCCGAGGAGATGACCATGTTTCGCAAACTCGCGCTGACCCTGATCGCCGCCGTCTCACTGGGCGCGGCCGCGATGGCACCGACTTCCGCATCCGCCTGGGGCGGGCATGGCTGGCACGGCGGCGGCTGGCACGGTGGATGGCACGGCGGTGGTTTCCATCGCGGCTGGGGCGGCCCGCGCTTCTTCGTCGGCGGTCCGGCTTATTATGGTTACGGCGGTGGCGGCTGCTATGTCCGCCGGCTGGTTCCCACGCCCTGGGGACCGCGCTGGCGGCTGGTCAATCGCTGCTACTGATCCAACCAGCGATTTCCGGCAACCTCGCAACCCGGCCACTCCGTGGCCGGGTTTGTGGTTCCCACCGCCACGGCGAATTCATGGATTTTCAAGTTCATGGATTTTTGACTCAAATCGCCTGAAATCGATAAATCTTGAAACAATTCCGGCCCGCCCGACTTGCTTCAGTGTATTTCAGCTGCAACGAGCGCGAAGCGGAAACCTGATGCAAAATCGAATCACCGACAGCGAGGAACACATCGACCGCGCCACCAGTGCGTCGATCTGCAATGCCATCGGCGAGCGGCTGCGCCGGAACCTGCTCCCGGACTCCACCCCCCTGCCGTCCCGGCTACAGGCATTGCTGGACGAAATGCGGCGTCAGGACCGCCAGAACGCCGCGGAGGCCTGAATCCGTACCGCCATTTTGTGCGGCTAACGGCCTGTTCTCACGACAATCGGGGTTGCGTTTGTGCGCCGCAGCGGTGAAAACCCCGCATGCTTTCAATCACCGACATCTCGATCCGGATCGCCGGACGTCTTCTCATCGACCAGGGCACGGCGCAGATCACGCCGGGGGCGCGGGTTGGCTTTGTCGGGCGCAACGGCGTCGGTAAATCCACGCTGTTCCATGCCATTCGCGGCGAATTGCCGATCGAAACCGGCAGCATCTCGATCCCGCCGCGTTGGCGGATCGGCAGTCTGGCCCAGGAAGCGCCGGACGGTCCGGCGAGCCTGATCTCGGTGGTGCTCAAGGCCGATCTGGAACGCGACGCCCTGCTGACGGAAGCCGAGACCGCCACCGATCCGAACCGTATTGCCGAAATCCAGACCCGTCTCGTCGATATCGATGCCCATTCGGCACCGGCCCGCGCCGCCGCGATTCTCAGCGGCCTGGGCTTCTCGACCGCCGATCAGGAGCGGTCCTGCTCGGAATTCTCCGGCGGCTGGCGAATGCGCGTGGCCTTGGCCGCGACGCTGTTCTCCGCGCCCGATTTGCTGCTGCTGGACGAGCCGACCAACTACCTCGATCTCGAAGGCACGCTGTGGCTCGAGGACCATCTCGCCAACTATCCGCGCACCGTGATCGTCATCAGCCACGATCGCGACCTGCTCGATACCTCGGTGAATGAGATCCTTCATCTCGATCGCGGCAAGCTGGTTCATTATCGCGGCACCTATTCCAACTACGAAGAGTTCCGCGCCAACAAGGAGGCGCTCGACGCCAAGAACGTCAAGCGTCAGGAAGCCGAACGCAAGCGGCTGCAGGACTTCGTCGATCGCTTCAAGGCCAAGGCCTCGAAAGCCCGCCAGGCGCAGTCGCGCGTCAAGATGCTGGAGCGCATGAAGCCGATCTCGGCGCTGGTCACCCAGGACGTGCGCGAGATCACTTTCCCGGCACCCGAAAAAATCCTGTCGCCGCCGATTCTCGCCGTCGACAATGTCTCTGTCGGATATGAGCCCGGCAAGCCCGTGCTCAATCAAGTGACGCTGCGGATCGATACCGAAGACCGCATCGCTTTGCTCGGCTCCAACGGCAACGGCAAGTCGACGCTGGTGAAGCTGCTGGCGAACAAGCTGGCGCCGTTTTCGGGCTCGATCACCCGCGCTGAAAAACTGTCGATCGCCTATTTCGCGCAGCATCAGCTCGACGAACTGGTGATGGACGCGTCGCCCTATGATCACGTCCGCAAGCTGATGCCGGATGCAACGGAAACCAAAGTGCGCGCGCGCACCGGCGCGATCGGCTTCTCCGGAAAGGCCGGCGACACCACGGTGAAGAGCCTGTCGGGCGGCGAAAAGGCACGGCTGCTGCTCGGCCTGGCGACGTTCTTCGGCCCCAACATGATCATCCTCGACGAGCCGACCAACCATCTCGATATCGACAGCCGCGCGGCCTTGGCCGAAGCGATCAACGAATATCCCGGCGCCGTCATCATGGTGTCCCATGATCGCTACCTGATCGAGGCCTGCGCCGATCAGCTGTGGGTCGTGGCCGACAAGACTGTCACCAATTTCGACGGCGACCTCAACGACTACCGCCGCATCGTGATGTCGTCGCGCGGCATGCGCGCCGGTCCGCGCGATCGCGCGGCCACCGCCGAACGCGGCAATGGCGGTGACAAGCCGGCCAAGGTCAAAGAGAAGAAGATTCCGCTGAAGCAGAAGGTCTCGGACGCCGAAGCCGAGATGACCCGTATCAACGGCATCATCGCAAAAATCGATACCGCGCTGGCGCTGCCGGATCTGTTCAAGCGCGATCCGAAGCAGGCAGCGCAACTCAGCAAGGCTCGCGCCGGCGCCGCCAGCGCGCTCGTCCGCGCCGAAGAGCAATGGCTTGCGGCAAGCTCGCAATATGACGAGGCGAACGGGTAACTATATCTACGCCGAATCCACCACCGCCACGCAATCGATCTCGACGTCGAATAGCCCCGGCCATGATGGCACATGTAGGAAAATGCGGGCCGGCGCTTCCTTCGGAAAGTAGCGCGCGTAAACCGCGTTGAACCTGGCGAAATGCGACGGATCAGGCGTGCAATAGACATTGCATTTGACCACCTGCGTCAACGACGAGCCCGCGACTTCCAGGCACAGCTTCATCTGCTCCAACACAATCTCAACCTGACGTTCGAACGGCGCAGGCTTGACGTCGCCGGACTCGGGATCGAACGGCGGCAGGCCGGACAGATGGACAAACCCGTTCGCGACCACAGCGGGATGAATCCATCCTGCGCCGCGACGTTCCAGGTAGCTTGAAATCGGCTCGACGCGTATGCGCTTCATGTTCGCCTCGCTTGATGTGAGGCGCCCAACCTATCCCACAAGATACCCGGGATGGTTCGACCGATGTCGAACTGTTGCGGCTTGCCGGCAACACAACGCCAGCGGCGCACCACATCGCGAGGGCAGCGATACAGTTTCAGGGGAACGCTAAACTCGAATTTATGATCTGTATTAAGTCGCCGCAGGCTTCTTCTTCGCCTTCGGCCTTGCGGCTTTCGGCTGCTCTACTGGCTCAGGCCCGCGCTCGACCACCGTCAGACGGCCGGCCGTGAACGTGTAAATGCCGGCGCGGGCGCCGCGCGAATAGGTCAGCACCGCAACGCGGTCACCACGCGAATTGGTCGAGAGGTTGACATTGTCGGGAGCGCCGGCGCCACGCGCGACATCGCATTCGGTGTGGCCAAGCGCCACGACGCCGCCCGATTGCGGCGCGCCCGCAGCGCCATCGGCGAGCGCATTGGCATCGCGCGGCGCCATGCCCGGGCACATGCCATCGGCACTGATCAGGTCGGCCGGCGTCACCGCCTTCTCGGGGGACAGCGGCGGCGTCTCGATCGAAACGTTCTTGATGAAGACCCGGCCCGGCTTGGAAAACCAGTCGGCATCCTTGGACAGCAGATCCGACGAAAACATATCGCCGGCGCCCCCCGCGCAACCCGCCAGCAAGGGAGCCGCCAGCAGCAGCACGAGCAGTCCTGTTCGATAAGGCTTGTCTTGTCGCACGATCAATTTCATTTCCGACTTGGCACTAAGCGCCTGTACCACCACTCATTTGCGGCACGACCATGACACATGGCAGGTTATCCCCGCCGAAACCTAGGATTATCATTAATTGCCGACAATCGCTAATTGCGGCGCTGCCACCGGCCGCGCTCGTCGGTCTGCCAGTAGGTGGCTGTGAATCCCCGCGCCTTGCACTCGGTCCAGGCGGCCCGCGCTCCCCCAAGCGCATCGCCGTCGTCGCCATTGAACACCATCACCACGCGCTCATAGCCATCCGCATCGGCCGGCAGGGCGGCATTGTCGACCAGGAACCGGATCTGGGCCTGGTTCGGATTGCCCTCTTCCACCGCCAGCACGATTGGTTGCTCGGCAGCGTCTGCTACACGCCAGGTGGCGTGCGGCAGGAACGAGTCGTCGCGATAGGTCCATAGATGCGCATCGAGCGCGTCGGCACGCTCTTCCGAAGTGGATTGCACGACGACCCGCCAGCCGCGCTCGAGCGACTTCTCGAGCAGCGGCGGCAGCACGCTCTCCAGCGTCATGTTCTGCAGATGATAGAACAGGACTTCCGTCATCGCGTCGGACTACTTCCTGGCTTCGTAATACTCTGCCACCAGACGGTCCAGCAGGCGGACGCCGTAGCCCGATCCCCAGCTCTGGTTGATCTCGGTCTTCGGCGCGCCCATCGCCGTTCCCGCGATGTCCAGATGCGCCCACGGCGTGTCGCCGACGAAGCGCTGCAGGAACTGCGCGGCGGTGATCGAACCGCCATTGCGGGCACCGGCGTTCTTCATGTCGGCGAACTGCGAGTCCATCATCTTGTCGTATTCCGGACCCATCGGCAGCCGCCAGACCTTTTCGCCGGTGGCCTGCCCGACCGCATAAAGCCGCTCCGACAGCTCATCGTTGTTCGAGAACAGCCCGGCATGTTCGGTGCCGAGCGCGACCAGGATCGCGCCGGTCAGGGTCGCCAGATCGACCATGAATTTCGGCTTGAACTTCTCTTTGACGTACCAGAGCACGTCGGCCAGCACGAGCCGGCCTTCGGCGTCGGTGTTGATGATTTCAATGGTCTGGCCGGACATCGAGGTGACGATATCGCCGGGGCGCTGCGCATTGCCGTCGGGCATGTTCTCGACCAGGCCGATGGCGCCGACCGCATTGACCCTGGCCTTGCGGCCGGCCAGCGCGTGCATCAGTCCGACCACGCAGGCGGCGCCGCCCATGTCGCCCTTCATTTCTTCCATGCTGCCAGCCGGCTTGATGGAAATGCCGCCGGTGTCGAAGGTGACGCCCTTGCCGACGAAGGCAACCGGTTGTTCGCCCTTCTTGCCGCCGTTCCAGCGCATGATCACCATGCGACCGGGCCGCGTCGACCCCTGCGACACGCCGAGCAGCGCGCCCATGCCAAGTTTTGTCATCGCCTTGACGTCGAGCACCTCGACGACGACGCCGAGCTTTTTCAGCTCGCTGGCGCGGCGCGCGAATTCGACCGGAAACAGCACGTTCGGCGGCTCGTTGACCAGTTCGCGGGCGAGGATCACGCCATCGACGATGTGACCGTCGGGCGCAAACGCCTTCTTGGCGGCGGCAACGTCATCCACTGCGATCGAGACGGCGGCGCTGACGGCCTCGTCCTCGCCATCCTTCTTCTTGGTCTTGTAGCGATCGAATTTGTAGGCGCGCAGCAGCACGCCCGAAGCCACGGCGGCGGACTGCTCCGGCGTCATCGCGCCCGATGCCAGTTCGGCCATCACGGTAACCGCGCCATTGCCCGCACGGATCTTGCCGGCGAGCACGCCACCGAATTTGAGCAGGTCGCTCTCCTTGATGTCAGCCACCTTGCCGGTGCCGACCACGATCAGGCGGGTGGCCTTGAGGCCTTCCGGCGCGAGGATATCGAGGGTCGAGGCGCTCTTGCCCTTGAACTGGTTGGTGGCCGCAGCCTTTTTGACGATCGCGGCGGCTTCGCCCAGTGCCTTGGCAGTGGCGGCGCCGAACTTCAACGTATCGTCGCAAAACACCACCAAGACGCCACGCGCGGCGGCGGAAAACGGAACGAAGCCGACCTTGACGGCGTCGGGCATGGGCAAATCCTCCAAAAAATCAGGGCTGTCGCAGGGTTCGGGCTAAGAATCCGGCTGGTACGGCGGGTCAGATGTTTTGTTGTCGCCAGAGCGGGAGCCGTCAAGACGGGTTCTGACCTAAAACCAGACAAGAATGATAGATTTCTCGTGTCTGGCTGGAGCGAAACCAAAGCGCGGGCCGGCTTCAAGTCGCAGGGTGAGCCGGCATCTGTGAGCCGGCATCTCCCGTGTCGCAATGTGTCCCGACATCTGCCTCGCCGCTGCGCGCCACAAACCGGGAACCTTGCCACCGGAGTTTCCGCGCGATCGCAGTATTTCGGCCAATTTCAGTGGCCCATGCGCCACAGAAGGTGGATATTAACCATATCCTTGGGCGAGCCATCGCCCGGCCATTTTGTTGACCAATCAAAGGGATGGTAAGTGAGAGAGTATGCGGGCCTGAAGACGGCGGCGTGACCATGGGGATCCCCTCACCGGGATTGGTCACGCCGGCGACTGACAGGTCGGGGATGGGATTGTTCGGACCGATGGGGTCTATCGACAAGTATATTTTCCGCACGACGCTGTCGTCGTTTGCGTTGGTTCTGGTCAGCCTGACGGGCGTGATCTGGATCACGCAGGCGTTGCGCGGAATCGATCTGATGACGAGCCAGGGTCAGACCATTCTGACATTCCTCGGCGTGACCAGCCTTGCGATTCCCGTGCTGGTGCTGATCATCGCGCCGATCGCGCTGATGATCGCGGTTTCCCACACCCTTACCAAGCTCGCTACCGACTCCGAAATCATCGTGATGAACGCCGCCGGCCTGTCGCCGCTGCGGCTGTTCCGTCCGTTTCTTTACGCCACTGTCGTGGTGTCGATCCTCGTCGCCTTCATCGGCTCCTACCTCGCGCCCGACGGCATGCGCCGGCTGAAGCGATGGGATGCCGAAATCACCGCCGACGTGCTGGCCAACATCCTGCAGCCCGGCCGTTTCGCGCAGCTCGACCAGAACCTCACGATCCGGGTTCGCGAGCGTCAGCCCGGCGGTCTGCTGGTCGGCATCTTCGTCGATGACCGCCGCGACCCCAAGGAACGCGTCACCATCATCGCCGACCACGGCACCGTGATGAAGAACAACGACGGCTCATTCCTGATTCTCGAGGACGGCAACCTGCAACGGTTTGAAGCCGGCAAGACCGACCCGGCCATGGTCGCATTCGGCCGCTATGCGTTCGACATGTCGAAGTTCTCCAATCGCGGCAAGGATGTCACCTACGGCATTCGCGAACGTTATCTCTGGGAGCTGATGGCGCCGCCCGCCGAGGATCCGGTCTACCAACAGATGCCGCGCCAGTTCAGCGCCGAATTGCATGACCGCTTCATGGCGCCGATCTATCCGCTCGCCTTTGCCGCCCTCACCTTCGCGTTTCTGGGCTCGCCGCGGACGACGCGGCAGAGCCGCAATTTCTCGATCGGAAGCTCGATCGCCGCGGTGTTCGGCCTGCGCATGGCCGGCTTCGCCTGCTCGGTGCTGGCGGCGAAATCGGATTTCGCAGCGCCGATGCAGTATCTGATGCTGGCAGCCGCGATCGGCGCGAGCTTCTGGATCATCGCCGGCGGCATCGTCGTCGAACCGCCCGCGGCTTTGATGGAGGCCATCAACCGATCGAACGCGCGGTTGCTGCGCCTGATCCGGCGGCCTGTCGCAACATGAGCATGATCACCAACACCATCGGCCGATATTTTGCCGGCCGCTTCCTGGTGGCCGCGGTCGGCGTGTTCGCCAGCATTTTCATGCTGCTGGTGCTGGTCGATTACATCGAGATGGTCCGGCGAACCGCGGGCCTGCCCACGGCGTCCGCCATCACGGTCGCCCAGACCTCGCTGTACCGGGTGCCGCAGCTGCTTGAAAAGATGATGCCGTTCTGCATCCTGATCGGCGCCATGACCTGCTACCTCGCGCTGTCGCGGCGGCTCGAACTGGTGGTGGCCCGTGCCGCAGGGGTCTCGGCCTGGCAGTTCATCTCGCCGGCGCTGGCGAGCGCCCTCGTCCTCGGCGTGCTGGCGACGGTGGGCTACAACCCGCTGTCGGCCAATCTGCGGGAGCAGTCGAAGAAGATGGAAGCCGAGCTGTTCGGCGACACGCCGGGCGGCGGCGTGCAGGATGCGTCAGGGTTCTGGATCAATCAGGTCAACAGCGAAGGCCAGGCGATCATCAACGCCGCCCGCAGCGAGCAGCAGGGCATCCGCCTAACCGGGCTGACCGTGTTCCGGTTCGATACAAATTCCCAGTTCAAGGAGCGGGTCGAGGCCCGCGAGGCGTCGCTGGAACAAGGTCGCTGGCTGTTCAAGTCGGTGCGCCGCTATACCCTCGATTCGCCGGTGGTTGATCAGGACAGCATGTACCTGGCCACCTCCCTGACCCCCGCCCAGGTCCGCAACAGCTTTTCGACCCCCGAAACCGTGTCATTTTGGCAACTTCCGTCCTATATCAAATCCTCGGAAAGTTCGGGTTTTGCAACCGCGGGGTATCGCCTGCAGTATCACAAACTCATCGCACAGCCGTTTTTGCTGGCTGCGATGGTGATGCTGGCCGCTTCCGTGAGCCTGCGGTTCTTCCGCATGGGCGGCGTCCAGAAGATGGTTTTGAGTGGCGTGGGTGCGGGCTTTCTGCTCTACGTCCTGTCGAAAGTTACGGAAGATTTGAGCAAGGCTGAGTTGATGCATCCGATTGCTGCGGCGTGGCTGCCTGTGTGTGTGGGCGGCCTCACCGGCTTTTTGGCCTTGTTGTACCTGGAGGATGGGTAAGTGGCTGTTACCGCCGCCCTCCAAGGACGAGCGCCCGGGTTGGGGCTGCGCATGACCATGCGTGGCCATCGATCCCGCATGCCCGCTGTTCTGGCTTCGGTTTTTGCTGTTCTCGGGATCGTTGCAACACTCAGCGTTGCGGCGACAACGCCGGCGGCTGCCCAGGGTTTCACCTATAACGCCCCGCATACAAGGCCTAAGCCCGCCCCCGCTGCCCAGACCGGGCAGATGCTGGTGCAGGCGGTCGAGGTCGATTACGACTACAACAATTCCCGCGTCTCCGCGGTCGGCTCCGTGCAGATGTTCTACAACGGAACGACGGTCGAGGCCGACAGGGTCATCTACGACCAGAAGACCAAGCGCCTGCACGCCGAAGGCAACGTCCGGATGACGGATGCCGACGGCAAGATCACCTATGCCAACCTGCTCGATCTCAGCGACGACTACCGCGACGGTTTCGTCGATTCGCTGCGCGTCGATACCGCCGACGCCACCCGCATGGCCGCGACGCGCGCGGAACGCAACGCCGGCAACTACACCGTGTTCCAGAACGGCGTCTACACCGCCTGCGCCGCCTGTAAGGAAGATCCGAAGAAGCCGCCGCTGTGGCAGGTCAAGGGTGCCCGCATCATCCACGACCAGACCGAGAAGATGCTGTACTTCGAGGACGCGCGGATCGAGTTCTTCGGCGTTCCCCTCGCCTACATTCCTTATTTCTCGACGCCCGATCCGACCGTGAAGCGCAAAACCGGCTTCCTGATGCCCAACGTCACGCAGGTGACGAACTACGGCTTCGGCATCGAGACCCCGTTCTACTGGGCGATCGCGCCCGATTACGACGCCACCATCTCGCCGCGCTACACCACCAAGCAGGGGCTGCTGCTGCAGGGCGAATTCCGCCAGCGGCTGATGGACGGCGCCTATCAGATCCGCGCCTATGGCATCGCGCAGCAGGACCGCAACGCATACGTCAACACGCCCGGCGACAAGGATTTCCGCGGCGGCGTCGAGTCCAAGGGCCAGTTTGCCCTGAACGACAAGTGGGTCTGGGGCTGGGATGCGATCGCGCTCAGCGATTACACCTTCCTGCAGGACTACCGCCTGTCGATGTACAAGGATCCCTACGCCTCGTTCCTCAACCTGCAGACCGAGGCGATCTCGCAGCTCTATCTGACCGGCGTCGGCAACCGCAGCTTCTTCGATGCGCGGACGATCTATTATCTGAGCTTCTCCGGCAACCAGAGCCAGGTTCCGGTGATCCATCCGGTGATCGACTACAACAACGTGCTCAACCAGTCGATCTTGGGCGGCGAGTTCAGCTACAAGTTCAACTTCACCAGCCTGAGCCGCGACACTGCGGCGTTCGATGCGATCAATACCACAATTGATCCGAAGACTGGCCTGAGCCCATGCAATGCGCTTTCAGCAGACATTGCCGAACGAACTCGGACAAACTGCCTGCTGCGCGGCATTCCCGGCACTTACACCCGCCTTACCGGCGAGGCACAGTGGCGCCGGTCGTACACGGATTCCTTCGGCCAGATCTTCACGCCGTTCGCGATGCTCCGCGTCGATGCGATCGACGCGTCGATCTCGAACCAGCCCGGCGTGTCGAACTTTCTGCCGACCGGCGACACGCAGGCGCTGCGCGTGATGCCGACCATCGGCCTCGAATATCGCTATCCGTTCATCAACGTTCAGCCCTGGGGCACCACGACGATCGAGCCGATCGCCCAGATCATCATTCGCCCGAATGAGACCTATGCCGGCAAGCTGCCGAACGAAGACGCGCAGAGCATGAATTTCGACGCCAGCAACCTGTTCAGCGTCGACAAGTTCTCCGGCTACGACCGCGTCGAAGGCGGCGGCCGCGCCAATGTCGGCGTCCAGGCGACCACACAGTTCGACCGCGGCGGCTCCGTCAAGGTGTTGTTCGGCCAGTCCTACCAGCTGTTCGGGCTGAACTCGTTCGCGGTCGCCGACGTCACCAACACCGCCGTCGATTCCGGCCTGGCGAAAACCAAGTCCGACTACGTCACCAGCGTCAGCTACTCGCCGAACCGGACCTATACGTTCAGCACACGCGCCCGCCTCGACGAGGATACGCTGAACGTGCAGCGCTTCGAGGCCGAAGGCCGCGCCACCTTCGATCGCTGGTCGGTCAGCCTGATGTATGGCAATTACGCCGCCCAGCCCAATCTGGGCTACCTGACCCGCCGCGAAGGCCTGCTCGGCAGCGGCTCGATCAAGCTGGCATCGAACTGGGTGGTGACCGGCGGCGCGCGCTGGGACCTCGAAGCCAACAAGATCAACCAGTACACGGTGGGTGCCGGCTACGTGGATGACTGCTTCGTGCTGGGTGTCAACTACGTGACGTCCTATAGTTACGTCACGAACCTGACAACACCGCCGGTGCTGAGCCATGCGATCATGCTGCAGATCGGGCTGCGGACCCTCGGCAATTCGACCGGTGCCGGCGTCGGCGGTGGCATTCAATAGTCGCGGCCCGCATTGCCGCGAAAACTCCTTTTTCGTCGCGACCTATGCAGGTTCTGGTTCTGAGATGGCGGACACGGCAGTTTTGACAATGAGCACCCTCACCTTCCGGCGCATCTCCTGCGCTTTCGCGACCGCGGCGCTGATCCTGTTATCGGGTGGATCGCCGTCGCAGGCCCAGAGCGTGGCCGTGATGGTCAATGGCGAGCCGATCACCAACTACGACATCGAACAGCGCGTCAAGCTGACCCAGCTGTCGACCCAGAAGGCCCCCAGCCGCCAGGAAGTGATCGACGAACTGATCAATGAGAAGGTGAAGATCAAGGAAGGCAAGAAGTACAGCGTCGATCCCGGGGCGTCCGAGGTCGATGGTGCCTTCCAGAACATGAGTTCGCGGATGCGCCTCACGCCGGACCAACTGGTGCAGTCGCTGGCCGCAAAGGGCATCCGGCCCGATACGCTGAAGAGCCGCCTGAAGGCCGACATGGTCTGGAACGCAATCGTCCGCGGCCGCTTCAAGCAGAGCCTGCAGGTCGGTGAGAAAGAGGTCGAAGCCGCGGTTCAGGGCAGCGGCGGCGACGGCACCACCGAAGCCTTCGAATATCAGATGCGTCCGGTGGTGCTGATCGTTCCGCGCGGCGCAGCGGCCGGCATGATGGAAGCCCGCAACAAGGAAGCCGAAGCCCTGCGCGAGCGTATCCAGACCTGCGACGAAGCCAACAGCACCTTCAAGTCGATGCAGAACGCGACCATCCGCGACACCGTGGTCAAGACCTCCGCCGACCTGCCGCCGACGCTGCGCGACCTGCTCGACAAGACACCGGTCGGCCATCTGACGCCGCCGGAAGTCACCCGCCAGGGCGTGGAAATGGTGGTGCTGTGCTCGCGCAAGCCGACCAAGGTCGATACGCCGAAGAAGCGCGAAGTCCGTGACAAGATGTTCGCCGATAAATTCGATGCGAAGTCGAAAGCCTACCTGAAGGAAATTCGTAACGCTGCGATGATCGAATATCGGCAGTGACAATCCGGCTTAGGCCGCGACCGGCTTAGGGCGGCAGCATGGCAAAACCTCTTGCGTTGACACTGGGCGAACCGGCCGGCATCGGCCCGGACATCGCCATCGCCGCGTGGCTGCGCCGGCACGAACTCAATCTTCCGCCGTTCTACTTGCTGGGCGACCGCGACTTCATCGCCGCCCGCGCCAAATTATTAGGTCTCGATGTCCGGCTGGCGGATGCAACGGCCACCAGCGCCGCAGCATCCTTCGCTGACGCGTTGCCGGTGGTCTCGACCGGCCACACCGTCACTGCGCAGCCCGGCCGTCCTGACGCTTCCAGCGCGCCGGCAGTGATTGCCTCGATCCGCCAGGCCGTCGCCGATGTCGAGGCCGGCCACGCGAGCGCGGTGGTCACCAACCCGATCACCAAGAGCGTGCTCTACCGCGCCGGCTTCAGCCATCCCGGCCATACCGAATTTCTCGCCAAACTCGCCGCGCGCGACGGCAAGACGCCGATGCCGGTGATGCTGCTGTGGTCGCCCGCTCTTGCGGTGGTGCCGGTGACCATTCATGTGTCGCTGCGCGACGCTATCGCACAGCTATCGAGCCAGCTGATCACCGCCACTGCCCGCATTGTCGTCGCCGATATGAGGGCCCGCTTCGGCCTGCGTCATCCTCGCCTTGCGATCTCCGGCCTCAATCCGCACTCCGGCGAAGACGGGTTGCTCGGCACCGAGGAGCAGACCATCATTGCGCCGGCGGTCGCCGTACTGCGCAACGAGGGTATCGACGTGCGCGGCCCGCTGTCGGCCGACACGATGTTTCACCCGGCGGCGCGGAAAAAATACGACTGCGCGATCTGCATGTATCACGATCAGGCACTGATCCCGATCAAGACCATCGCCTTCGACGACGGCGTCAACGTCACCCTCGGCCTGCCGTTCATCCGGACCTCGCCCGATCACGGCACCGCCTTCGACATCGCCGGCAGCGGCCGCGCCAATCCGTCGAGCCTGATCGCCGCCTTGAAGCTGGCCGCCCGCATGGCCGCGGCTAAACTGTCATGAGTGCGATCGACGACCTGCCGCCGCTGCGCGAAGTCATCCAGAAATTCGATCTGTCGGCGCGCAAATCGCTCGGCCAGAATTTTCTGCTCGATCTCAACCTCACCGCGCGGATCGCGCGCGCCGCAGGCCCGCTCGAAGGCGCTACCATCATCGAGATCGGTCCCGGGCCGGGCGGACTGACCCGCGCGCTGCTGGCAATGGGCGCCGGGCGCGTGATCGCGGTGGAGCGCGACGAGCGCGCGCTCGGCGCGTTGCAGGAAATCGCCAATCGCTATCCTGGCCGCCTGGAGATCGTCATCGGCGATGCCCAGACCTTCGATCCTCGGCCGCTGCTGGCCGGCGAACGCGCCAGGATCGTCGCCAACCTGCCCTACAATATCGCGACGCCGCTGCTGATCGACTGGCTCTGCGCCGAACCGTGGCCGCCCTGGTACGACATGATGGTGCTGATGTTCCAGCGCGAGGTCGCCGAACGCATCGTTGCCCATGAGAACGACGAGGCCTATGGAAGACTCGGCGTGCTGTCGAACTGGCGCGCTGAAACCAAGATCCTGTTCGACATTTCGCCGGCGGCTTTCGTACCGCCACCAAAGGTCACCTCGTCGGTCGTGCGGTTGATCCCTCGCGCCAACCCCGAGCCCTGCGATCGCCGGATGCTCGAACAGGTCGCCGCCGCCGCCTTCGGCCAGCGCCGCAAGATGCTGCGGCAAAGCCTCAAGGCGCTCGGCGTCGATCCGGAGCGTCTGGCAAAGGCTGCGAATGTCGAGGCGACACGCCGCGCCGAGACCATCCCGATCTCCGGCTTTGTTGCCATGGCCCGTGAATTGACCGATATACGAAGGACAAAAAACGTCGGTTAAGGGAGAACAACTCATGGCGCTGATGCGACGCCAATCGCTGGTCAAGTTCGATTCACCACTGTGCGAAACCATCGTCGACACGCCGAAGCCGCAAGGCCGGGAGGTGCTGGTGCGCATCGAGCGCTGCGGCCTCTGCCATTCCGACCTGCACATCCAGGACGGCTACGCTGATTTGGGCGGCGGCAAGAAACTTGATACCACCCGCGGCATGACCCTGCCCTTCACGCTCGGCCACGAGATCGCCGGCATCGTCGAGGAAGTCGGCCCCGACGCCCCGAAGGATCTGATCGGCACCAGGAAGGCCGTCTTCCCGTGGATCGGCTGCGGCCAGTGCCGCGACTGCCTCGCCGGCGATGAAAATCTTTGCGCGAAAAACCGTTATCTCGGCGTTTCACTCGACGGCGGCTTCGCCAGCCATGTGCTGGTCCCCGATGCAAAATACCTGCTCGATTACGATCCGTTGCCCGTCAACATGGCAGCGACGCTGATGTGCTCCGGCGTCACCGCCTATGGCGCGCTGAAGCGTCTCGTCGATCGGCCGCGGCAACGCAACCTGCTGCTGATCGGTCTCGGCGGCGTCGGCATGATGGGCCTCGCTTTCGCTCAGGCGATGTTCAAGCAGAAGATTTCCGTCGCCGATCTCAATCCGGCGGCGCGCGAAACCGCGCTGAAAAACGGCGCAGCGTTCGCCTATGACCCGGCCGAGCCCGATGTCGCCAGGCGCATGGTGAAGGAAACAGACGGCGGCTTCGATGGCGTCATCGATTTTGCCGGCAACGATAAGTCGATGGGCTTCGCCGTCTCCACCGTGGCACGCGGCGGCAAGATCGTGGTGTCCGGCCTGATGGGCGGCAATTTCAGCCTGCCGATGGTACAGTGGATCTACAAGCGCATGACCATCGAAGGCTTCATGGTCGGCACCCTGGCCGAGGCGCAGGAACTGATGGCGCTGGCCCGCAGCGGCAAGATCAGCCCGACGCCGATGAAGGAAGAACCGATGGCGGACGCGCAAAAGTGGATCGAGCAATTGCGCGCCGGCAAGGTCGTCGGACGCGTGGTGCTGACGAACTGATATGTAGCCCGGATGGCGTGAACGGGCGCGCGAAGTGCGGCCCGTTCGCGATCCTGGACAGGACGAGAACGTTATGTGAGTCCCGGATTGCGCTTCGCTCCATCCGGGTTACGATACACTCATTTCATGATGGGTTTTCATGGACCATTACGTCCAGCCGCTTAAGTCGATGGCGGGAGCAGTCGCGCTGGTCGCGCGAACGGCGCGGTGAACGGAATCGCGCAAGGCAGTGGAAAGACCATGATCACCACCGGCCGCTTGTCCGGCCGCCGCGGCAGCGGCACGTTCCGTCAGTCGGACGGTTGCGCCGGGACATGGACGGCGAGCAAGCAGTAGCTCGCAGGTGGGCCAAGGCGCTCTTGCCGCACGCACGCAGCGATGCGCAATCTCGGGTCTGTCTAGCTGCGCGGCCGCCTGAATGCTTCGCCGATCGCCACCACCAGCGCGCAGATCGCCACCAGCACCAGCGATGTCGCCGAGGCTGCGGGAAGGTCGGTCCCCGTCTCCGAAATCTTGCTGTACAGAAACAGCGGCAGGATGTTCACCTGCGTCCCGACCAAAGCGAGCGCCGTCCCATAGGCGCCGACCGCCACCGCCGAGGTGAGACAGAACGCTGCCACCAGGCTCGGCATGATCTGCGGCAGCATCACCTCCATCAACGCCCTCAGGCTGCCCGCCCCGAGCGAACGCGCCGCCAGGATCTGGTTGCGATCGAAATTCCCCATCGCAGGCAGCACGATCAGGACTACCCGCGGCACCAGATAATAGGAATAGGCCAGGCCCAAACCGAGCGGCGAGAAGATGAACGCCCCGGTGACTGCTGGGTCCAGACCGAGTTCGGCCAGCAGCAACGTGACAAAACCGGCGCGGCCGAGCAGCAGAATGAAGCCGTAAGCGACGATCAATCCGGAAAACGTCAAGGGCAGCGAGATGGCGATCAGCGCCGCCGTGCGCAGGCCGGGCGCCAGTCGCAGCAAGGCAAGCGCGACGCAGACGCCGACGACGACCGAGAACAATGGCGCGACGGTGCCGAGCACGAGGGTGCCGCGCAACCCGTTCCAGAACACCGGATCGGCGGCGAGCCGCCCGAAGGCGCCGCCGCCATCCGAAAATGCGCCGCCGAGCACCGCGCAGACCGGCAGCAGAAAGAACAGTCCAAGCACGATCGTGCCGGGAACGGCAAAACCGACAAGCGTGGATGACGAAGCACGGGGGCTCATGATTGTCCTGTCGCTGGCGCCGCAGCATGCCGGGATGATCCGCGCGGGATCATCCCGGATGCGGCGTGGTTACTGACCGAGAACCGCCTTGGCCCAGCCGGCGTCGATCTCCGCCTTCTTGGCGGTCGCCTTGGCGATATCGATCGCCTGCACCTGCGGCGCCGCCGGCATCTTGTCGGCGACACTTGACGGCAGAGCGATGCCGGGCACTGCCGGCCGCACATAGCCTTCAGCAAAAATCTTCTGGCCTTCGTCGCTCATGATGAAATTGAGCCAGAGCTTGCCGGCGCTGGGATTGGGGCCGTTCTTGACCAGCGAGATCGCGTAGGGCGCCGCGGCGGAGGCTTCCTTCGGAATCACCACGGCGACGCTGTCGCCCATGCCATCGACGAACTTGGCCTTCAGGCCATCATTCTCGTAGCCGATCCAGATCGGGATCTCGCCCTTGAGAAACTGGGCATAGGGCGTGGTCCCGACGGTGCGCAGCACATTGCCTGCTTTGGTCAATTTGCCGAGATAGTCGATGCCCGGCTTGACGTCATCCATGCTGCCGCCGTTGCCGAAAGCGGCGGCGAAGGTCACCACCTGGCCCTGACCGGTGGAGCGCGGATCCTGATAGACGATCGCGTTCTTGTAGTCCGGCTTCAACAGGTCGGCCCAGCCCTGCGGAATGGTCTTGACCAGCTTGGTGTTGACGAGGAAGGCGACGCTCAGCGTATGGATGGTGAACCAGCGGCCGTCGTTCTCGCGCAGAGCATCGGACAGCTTCGCGAAATTCACCGGCTTGTAGCCTTCGACCACGCCGGCCTTGGCGGCGTCGAGGCCAGACGCAGCGAAGTAATAGGCGGTATCGGCCTGCGGACGGTTGCGCGCCTTGTCGAGGGCGACGACGGTCGCGGCGGAGCCAAGGTCGTTATAGACCATTTCGACGCCGGGATAACGCTTCTGGAAAGCCTTGAACTGTCCGGCCCAGTTGGCCCAGGTCGGGCCGGTGTCGAACGAGACAACGAGGCCTTCCTTGCGCGCGCTCTCGAACAGCTCCTTCTCGCCTGGATAGAGTTCGGCGCCTTCGAAGGCGAATGCGCTGTGACCAAGATTGATGGCGATGCTGGCTGCGGCAACGCTACTCAGGAATTTGCGTCGATTCATGTCGAGGTCCTCACTGGTTGGATTGATATCAATTCGGGGGAAGCAGGCGGATCGCGCCGGGCGGGATCAAGGCCCCGGTGACCGACTCGCGAAGGTGGGTTTCCAAGCGGATAAGACCGCCGGCGACGTTCAGATCGATGCGGCGAACCGGCCCGAGATAGCGATCCGCCGACATCGTTCCGGCGAACTGTCCGGGTTTTCCGGGTTCGATCGTTCCGGTGATCGGCTCGATCCGCTCAGGGCGAACCAACACCGTCACCTTCTCGCCGTGCCCCCTGCCCGCGGTGTCGCAAGCGAGCGTGCCGATCTCTGTCGAAACCAGTCCGTCACCCGCGACCTCGCCGGACCACAGATTGGACTGGCCGACAAAAGCGGCCACGCCGGCATTCACCGGCGTCTCGTAGAGTTCGCGAGGCGTGCCGATCTGCACCAGACGCCCATCGCGCATCATCACCACCTTGTCGGCGATCGACAGCGCCTCCTCCTGGTCGTGGGTGACCAGAAGCGTCGCAATTCCCGACTGGCGCTGCACCCGCAGGATCTCGTCGCGCATCTCCAGCCGAAGACCTGCGTCGAGCGCCGACAGCGGTTCGTCGAGCAACAGCCCCTGCGGCTCGAACACCAGCGCGCGCGCCAGCGCGACGCGCTGCTGCTGGCCGCCCGACAACTCCGCCGGAAAATCATCCGCGCGCAGGTTCATCCCCACCCGGCCCAGCATGTCGACGGCGCGCGATCGCCGTTCGTCCCTGGAAAGCCCGCGTACCTTGAGAGGGTAAGCGACGTTCTCCCAAAGCCGCATATGCGGGAACAACGCATAGTTCTGGAACACCACGCCGAGACGCCGGCCTTCCGGCGCAAAATGGCCGACATCCGTGCCGTCGATCAGGATCCGGCCGTGGTCAGGCTTCACGAAGCCCGCCAGCAGCTTGAGCAGCGTCGATTTCCCGGAGCCGGACGCGCCAATGATAGCCAGCAATTCGCCGCGGCCGATGGCGAGCGAGATGTCGAACACGCCGGCCGTTCCACCGGGATAAGTGTAGCTCACATTGTCGTATTGCAGTGTCACGTGGCGCGCCTCGATCGGATGGAGCCGGCGAACTGGGCCGCCAGGCCGCTGGTCAGCGAGGCAACGGTGGCGAGTATCAGCAGGACCACCGTCGCAGCGCAGGCAAAGCCGGTGGCGCCGTAGAACGCCTGCAGCAGCACCACGGGATAGGTGCGGGACAGGAAGCCTGATATCAGGTTCGACAGCTGGAATTCGCCGATCGACAGTGCCGCCACGGTCAGCATCGACGACAACAGGCTCGGACGCAGCAGCGGCAGCGTCACGTCCTTCAATCGTGCCGCGAAAGATGCGCCCAGCGTCGCCGCGGCGTGCTCATACTGATCGAGCCCGAGTTGCTCCATGTCGGCGACCAGCGCCGTGACCGTGTATGGCAATGTCAGCACCAGATGGCCTGCCGCCAGCAGCCAGAAACTGCCGAGCCATGGCAGCGCATCGGACGAGAACACCAGGATGAAGCCGAAGGCCAGCACCAGTTCGGGTGCTGCGACCGGCAGCAGCGTCACGATGCGCGCCGCGACACGGACGCCGCCGCGCGCGCCGGCCTGGATGGCGTAAGCCAGCGGCAAACCGATCAGGAGATTGAGGATGCAGGTCGTCGCGACGATCTGAAGGCTGGTGACGAAGGCACGGCGGAAACTCGGATCGCCGGCAAGCTCTTGGTACCAGCGCCAGGTAAAGCCGATCGGCAACAGCGTGTTGCTCCAGCTTCCGCCGAACGAACCGAGGGCCAGCAGCAGCATCGGCGCGACAAGAAAGATCAGATAGGCAATCGCGATGATGGCCAAGCGGGCAAGCCTTCAGGTGTCAGGTCAGGGTGTGCGCCCTCAGTATACAGACCGCATATCAGTTTTGTGACGCCCTGGACGAAGGTCACACGATACCGAAGATGCGCTCGGCAATTCGCGCGATGACGTCATCGATGCCAACGATGCGGGGGACGCCGTCTACCTCAGGCGCGTCCGCCATCGCCAGGACGAGGCGCTTGAACTGCAGCCCGAGCGCCATTTCCGAAAGTGTGC
The DNA here is from genome assembly GCA_036924855.1 of Nitrobacteraceae bacterium AZCC 2146. Classification (NCBI taxonomy): domain Bacteria; kingdom Pseudomonadati; phylum Pseudomonadota; class Alphaproteobacteria; order Hyphomicrobiales; family Nitrobacteraceae; species Nitrobacteraceae bacterium AZCC 2146. The sequence continues at coordinate 393,917 of JBAGRP010000001.1, read as the reverse complement.
CGACACCGCCGCCGATCGCGACCAGCACCAGGCAGGCCCGCGCAATGATGGCATTGCGCGCCGGACCGATCCCGGTGGCGATCGGAATTGCGACATAGGGATTGGCGCTCTGCCATTCTTCATCGGGCAACAGGCCGACCGGAAGCCCGCCTGCTTGCGCGTGTCCCTTGCACGCCGCTTCCATCACGCCGTTCTTGCCGCCGCAAAGCAGTTGCAGGCCATGACGCGCCAGTGCCTCGCCCATCTGTTCAGCCAGCGCATATTGCGCAGGCGTGGCGTCGCGAGGGCCGATGATGCCGATCGGAACGCGCCGCAGTTTTTGCCGCGCCGCAAGGCGCCGCAGCGCTTCGGCCGGCGTCACGTCCTCGCCCTGCTCTGCCGTTCGGTCATCGCGCCACGTCAGCGTCATTGGATCGAACGAACGGGTGCCATCGGTCAGTTGCTGACCGACTTCGTTCCAGAATAGTTGCCGCATGGTGCGTTAGCCTTCGAGTTCCTGCTGCAACCCGCGTACGAAGGACGTCAACCCGGTGCGGCGCTCACGCTTGAGACGCTCGGCCTTGAGGATCGATTGCACCTCGCTATAGGCCTCTTCGACGTTGTGGTTGATGACAATGTAGTCGTATTCCGCCCAGTGACTCATTTCATGGCTCGCGCGGCTCATGCGGCCGCGGATCACGGCGTCGGAATCCTGCGCGCGGGTATGCAGGCGCTTTTCGAGATCGGCTGCCGACGGCGGCAAAATGAAAACGCTGACGACATCTGCACGCGCCTTCTCGCGTAGTTGCTGCGTGCCCTGCCAGTCGATGTCGAACAGCACGTCTCGCCCGGCCGATAGCGCGGCTTCGACCGGCGCGCGCGGCGTACCGTAGCGGTTGTCGAACACGGTCGCCCATTCCAGCAGTTCGTTGCGCTTGGTCATCGCCTCGAACTGGGGCTTTTCCACGAACAGGTAGTCCTCGCCGTCGATCTCACCGGGCCGCATCGGCCGCGTGGTCGCCGACACCGACAACTGCAGCCCCGGCATCCGGTCGATCAGCATCCGCGTCAGCGTCGTCTTGCCGGCGCCGGACGGCGACGACAGCACGAACATCAGCCCGCGCCGCTCGACTCCGTCAAAGCTTGGGTTGCCCGATATCGTCATTCCAGATTCTGAACCTGTTCGCGGAATTGCTCGACCACGTTCTTCATCTCAAGCCCGGTATTGGTCAATTCCAGATCGTTGGATTTGGAGCAGCAGGTGTTGACCTCGCGGTTGAATTCCTGCGCCAGGAAGTCGAGCCGGCGACCAACCGGGCCGCCCTTGCCGAGCATCTCGCGGGTCTGCGAGATATGCGAGGCGATACGGTCGAGCTCTTCACGGATGTCGGCCTTCGCCGCGATCATGATGGCTTCCTGGTTGAGCCGGTCGGAATCGAAGCGATCCGACGCCTCCAGCAATGCCGCGATCTGCTCGGCTAGCCGGGCGCGGATCGCTTCCGGCTTGCGGCCCGGCGCGGCCTCGGCCTTTTTCGCCAGTGTCTCGATCTCGTTCATGCGCTGCGACAGGATCTCGCCGAGCGTGGTGCCCTCGCGCTTGCGCATCGCCACCAGCGCGGTCAGCGCTTCCTCGAAAGCGACGGCTACCGCGGCCTTGGCGGCCTTGTCCTCGGCTTCATCGACCTCGGGCTCGACGACCTCGATGACGCCCTTGATCCCCATCAGCCCATCCACGCTTGGCGCCACCGCGTCGATTTTGCCGGCGAGATCGGCGGCAATCCGCAGGATGGAATTCAGCACGTCCTCGTTGACGCGAACGGTCGATAGCGCGTTGCCGCGCTTCACGGTCAGGTTCGCGTAAACCGTGCCGCGCGACAGAACTTCGGTGGCGCGCTTGCGGGCGACGGTTTCGATCTCGTCCCAGCCGGGCGGCAGCCGCATCCGCAGGTCAAAACCCTTGGCATTGACGGATTTCAGCTCCCATTCGAAGGCATACGGCCCGCTGGTGCCGTGGCTTCGCGCAAAGCCGGTCATACTCGACAACGCCATCGCGGAACGTCTCCGAAAATTCGAGTGAGATTCGCGAACAGCGAACCGGGCTCAGGTTAGAGCCTTTTCAGGCTGAGGGGAATTCGGTGCGTCGCCGGACGGCGACGCTTATTGCTGCACCACCGGGGGCGTCGTTGTTGTGGTCTGCGCAGCGCCCTGACGCGGCGCCGGAGGCGGTGCCGCGGTGCGGGCACGCTTGGTCGGTGCCGGCTTGGCCGGTGTGGCACCCGTCGCGGCATTGGCATCGGCGGGCGACGCCGGTGCGGCTGCGGCCTCTTCCGGCGGCTCGACGGTGTCGTTCTGGATCTGCTTTTCCTGCGCCCGCAACTTCGCGACGTTCTTCTGGTGCTGGTCGTAGGTCTCGGTGAAGCTGTGCCCGCCGGTGCCATCGGCAACGAAGAACAGGTCGCGGGTGCGCGCGGGTTTTGCGGTCGCTTCCAGCGACGCGCGGCCGGGGTTGGCGATCGGCCCCGGCGGCAGGCCTTCGACGACGTAGGTGTTGTAGGGCGAGGGTTGCTGGATCTCGCTGCGCTTGATCGGCCGGCCCAGCGTGCCCTTGCCGCCGACGAGGCCGTAGATGATGGTCGGATCGGACTGCAGCTTCATCTTCTGGCGCAGGCGGTTGACGAACACGGCGGCGACGCGGCTGCGCTCGTCTGGCTTGCCGGTTTCCTTCTCGACGATGGAAGCCAGTGTCACCAGTTGATCCGGCGTCTTGACCGGTACATCGGGGCTGCGGCGCTCCCAGATCTCGGCGAGCGCACGCTTCTGCTCGAGTTGCATGCGCTGGATCACCTGATCACGGGTGGTGCCGCGCGGGAATTTGTAGGTCTCCGGCAGCAGGGTGCCCTCGCGCGGCATCTCGCGGATCGAACCGGTGAATATGTCGCTGTCGGTCAGCCGCGCGACGATCTGCTCGGAGGTCAGGCCCTCCGGAATCGTAACGGAATGCTGCACCACCTTGCCTTCGACGAGAGTGCCGATGACGGCGCGCAGGCTGGCGTTCTTCGGAAACAGATACTCGCCGGGCTTGAGTTCGGAGCTCGCCTTCAGGGCGAACACGCTGCCGATGAACACCCAGCGATTGGCATCGATCACGCCTTCGCGCAGCAGCGTTTCGGCGATGTCGCCCTTGCCGGCGCGGGCGGGAATGTTGACGACCTTTTCGTCCTGCAGCGGTCCCGGCGCTTCAAGCGCCTGCCGGCCATACACATAGATGCCGCCAGCACCGAGCATGGCCACGATGATGATGGTGATGATGGCATTGCCGGCCACCACGAACGGATTGCGGGCACGGTCGGAGCGCTTCGGCGGCGGCGGAACCTGCTCGGGCTCCAGCGCGGCGCGCGGGCTCCTTGGCGAAATGGGCGGCCTTTCACTCATCGATACAACCTGAATCCTGTCGGTTCAATCGTGACGGCGACAATCCGAGCTCCGTCAATAGCATACGCCCGAAGTAGGAATTAGCGCGGAATACGGCGAAACGGTGGAGTATCTCTAATGGGCCAGACGCTGCAGGATCAACGAAGCGTTTGTACCGCCGAAACCGAATGAATTCGACAGCGCAATGTTGATTTCACGCTGGCGCGGTTTCAGAGGCACCAGATCGATCGCCGTATCCACCGACGGATTGTCGAGATTGATGGTCGGCGGCGCAACGTTATCCCGAATCGCGAGAATGCAGAAGATGGCTTCCACCGCACCGGCGGCGCCAAGCAGATGCCCGATCGACGATTTGGTGGAGGACATCGACACCTTCGACGCAGCGTTGCCGAGCAAGCGTTGCGCAGCGCCGAGTTCGATTTCGTCGCCGACCTGCGTCGAGGTGCCATGCGCGTTGATGTAATCGAGATCAGACGCGGCGATGCCGGCGCGCTTCATCGCCGCGCTCATGCTGCGAAATGCACCATCGCCATCCGGCGTCGGTGACGTGATGTGATAGGCATCGCCCGACATGCCGTAACCGATCACTTCAGCATAAATCTTCGCGCCGCGTGCTTTCGCGTGCTCGTATGCTTCGAGCACCACGATGCCGGCGCCTTCGCCCATGACAAATCCGTCGCGATCCTTGTCATAGGGCCGCGACGCTTTTTCCGGCGTATCGTTGAAGCCGGTTGAGAGTGCGCGCGCCGCGCAGAAACCGGCCATCGCGAGACGGCTGATCGGCGATTCGGTTCCGCCGGCCACCATCACGTCGGCGTCGCCGAGCGCGATCAGCCGGCTGGCATCGCCAATCGCATGCGCACCGGTCGAACACGCCGTCACGACGGCATGATTGGGACCCTTCAAACCATGCTCGATCGAAACGTAACCAGACGCGAGGTTGATCAGGCGCCCCGGAATGAAGAATGGCGATACCTTGCGCGGTCCGCGTTCCTTCAACAGCAACGCCGTATCGGCGATCCCCGAAAGGCCGCCGATACCCGAACCGATCATCGTGCCGGTGGCACAACGATCTTCTTCGTTGCTCGGATGCCAGTTGGCATCATCGAGCGCCTGCCGAGCCGCGCACATCGCATAGACGATGAAATCATCGACCTTGCGCTGGTCCTTCGCCTCCATCCACTGGTCGGGATTGAAGGTGCCGTCGCTGCCGTCGCCGCGCGGAATCACGCAGGCGATCTGGCTGGTCAGATCGGACACGTCGAACGTGTCGATTCGCTTGGCGCCGCTCTCGCCGTTGAGAATACGCTTCCAGGTCGGCTCGACGCCGCAGCCCAGGGGCGACACCATGCCAAGGCCTGTGACAACCACCCGCCTCATCATCGATCCTCCGCCTGGTCCCTGCACGTCACAGCAAGAAGCCGGTGGATCGCACAAACGCGATCCGTCCGGCTTCAAGTGTGTCGCACGAAGGCGTCAGCTTTTTGCGTTTTTTTCAAGAAATTTGGTGGCGTCGCCGACGGTCAAGATCGTCTCTGCGGCGTCGTCCGGAATTTCGCAGCCGAACTCTTCTTCGAATGCCATCACGAGCTCGACAGTGTCGAGACTGTCGGCGCCGAGATCATCAATGAAGCTCGCGGCATCGACAACCTTCTCGGGTTCAACACCAAGGTGTTCGACCACGATCTTCTTAACTCGCTCGCCAATCTCGCTCATCGTTCAACCTCGTGCTTGTTTCATTGGGCCCGTCCGCAGACGATACGAGCCATCGTGGAGCGTTAACTCGTTCTAACCTGCGCAATTGCGCTTGATCTGGATTGACCCCGTCGTCCCGGACGGAGCCTTGCGAACACGACAGGCTCGGCCCCGCCAATATACAGGGTTTCAAATTCCTGCAATGGCCTTCTTTGCCCTACCGTTCGTGGTTCGGTTACCATACTTCGAAAGTCTTGGCCACACGCCCCGGTAACCGTCCAAACATCAATCAAATCACAGCGTTGGGGTTCCCCAACGCTCAAATCATAGCCATGCCGCCGTTGACGTGGATCGTCTGCCCGGTGACGTAGGCCGCCTCATTTGAACTCAAATACACCGCCGCCGCCGCAATATCTTCCGGCGTGCCCAGACGCCCGGCCGGCACCTTGGTCAGAATCGTTTCGCGCTGCTTGTCGTTCAGCGCATCCGTCATCGGCGTGGCGATAAACCCCGGTGCGATACAATTCGCTGTCACATTGCGTTTGGCGTATTCGGCGCCAAGCGTCTTGATCATGCCGATCAGTCCCGCCTTCGCGGCGGTGTAGTTGCCCTGGCCGGGATTGCCGGTGACGCCGACCACGGAGGTGATGGCGATGATGCGGCCGAAGCGCTTGCGCATCATCAGCTTGGTCGCGGCGCGGGCCAGACGAAATGTCGCGGTCAGGTTGACGTTGATGACGTCGTCCCAGTCCTCGTCCTTCAACTGCACGAACAGATTGTCGCGGGTGATGCCGGCATTGCTCACCAGGATGTCGAGCTGGCCCATCACCTTCTCCGCTGATGGCACCAGGGCCTCGACCTCGGCGGCGTCGGAAAGATTGCACGGCAGCACGTGGGTGCGGCCGCCGAGCTTTGCGGCCAGCGTCTCCAGCACCTCGCGGCGCGTCCCGGACAACGCCACGGTGGCGCCCTGCGCATGCAGCGCTGTCGCAATCGCGCCGCCGATGCCGCCGGTCGCACCGGTCACCAGCGCCGTCCTGCCTGTCAGATCAAACATGTCTCAATTCTCCTCTGGCCGCTCACGCCGAATGCGCAGCAGCAAGCGCATCCTTGGCGGCGGCAATGTCATTGGGGCCGCCGACGGCAATGCCGACCGCGCCCTCGGCGATACGCTTGACGAGACCGCTCAGCACCTTGCCGGCGCCGACCTCGAGAAAGCGGGTGACGCCATGGCTCGCCATATAGAGCACCGACTCGCGCCAGCGCACTGTGCCGGTGACCTGCTCGACCAGACGGCGGCGAATCTCGTCGGGATCGCTCAGCGCCGCGGCCAATACGTTCGACACCAGCGGTACGGCCGGCTTGTGGATAGTCACGTCGGCCAGCGCCTGCGCCATCACGTCGGCGGCCGGCTGCATCAAGCGGCAGTGAAAGGGAGCGGAGACCGGCAGCAGCATGGCGCGCTTGGCACCTTTGGTCTTGGCGATCTCGAGCGCGCGTTCAACGGCGGCCTTGTCGCCGGAGACGACCACCTGCCCGCCACCATTGTCGTTGGCAGCCTGGCAGACCTCACCCTGTGCGGCTTCCTCGGCCACCGCCACTGCGGTCTCGTAGTCGAGCCCGAGCAATGCCGCCATCGCACCGACGCCGACCGGCACCGCCTTCTGCATGGCGAGACCGCGAGTGCGCAGCAGCCGCGCGGCATCGCTGATGGAGAGGCTGCCGGCAGCTGCCAGCGCCGAATATTCGCCGAGCGAGTGGCCGGCCACGAAGGCGGCGTCGCGGGCCAGCGAAATCCCGGCCTCGGTCTCCAGCACGCGCATGGTCGCCAGCGAGACCGCCATCAACGCCGGCTGAGCGTTCTGGGTCAGTTGGAGGAATTCGGCCGGGCCATCCCAGATAGTGGCGGTCAGCTTCTCGCCGAGCGCCGAATCGACCTCGTCGAACACCGCCCGGGCGGCCGGAAACGTCTCGGCCAGCGCCTTGCCCATACCGACGGCCTGGGAGCCCTGCCCCGGAAAGGTAAATGCTGCGGTCATGGACGCCTCTGAACCCCTGAAAGCTCTGTAAGTTGCGCCGTAAGACACCGGCTTGCGTCACACTGTCAAGCCGAACAGGCGCGGCGCCACAGCCAACCAACCGCAAAGAAAGGTAAATTTTTACTCTAAGTGGAACTAAATGGAACCTGGTCGCCGCACTTAAGCGGCCTTCAATGCCAGCCGCTGTAACTGGGACCATGGCACACGCAGACTCACCGATTTCATCGACATATTCCGCTCTTGCAGGGCAACCGGAGCGGCCCTGGCTTCGCTTGCAAGGCTGGGTCGACTGGCTTCTCGCCGCACCGCAGGCGCAGCCCGATGAGATCGGCAAGGAATTGCTGCATCAAAGAATTAGCAAGACAAAGACGCTGGTCGTGGCCGTACTGGGATCATTGTTCCTGGCCACGATAGCCGCCACACTGACCGGCGCCACCTGGGCCTATGCCTGGCTCTCGGCGGAAGTGGTTCTCGGCAGCATCCGAATTTATTTGCTGATGAACGGTCTTGCGAAAGCCAGATCCGGCCACCCCGTAAAGACTATCGCGCCGATCTGGGCCGGGCTGACTTCGATGGTCCTGATTTCCGTCGGCTGTTATCAATGTGTCGGGTCCGGCAACCTGCCATTGATCCTGATGGCCGGCATCGGCCTCGCCAACCTCATCGGCGGCATTGCCTCGCGTAACGCCGGCACCCCGCGCTACGGCATTCTGCTGATCTGCATCCTGGCGTTACCCTTCGCGCTGGCCATGCTGCTGTCGCCGATCCCGTTCCTGTTCCTGATCGGCCTGCAAACCCCGGTCTATACTGCTGGGATGATTTTCCTGCTGCTGGAGAACCACAAGGTCCTGCTCGACCTTCACCATTCCGAGCGCAACAATCGCCTGATGGCGCATCACGACCTGCTCACCGGCCTGCCGAACCGCGCCCTGAATCTGAAGCTGTTCGCTGAACTGCTTGCGGGGCCGTCACAAAAGCCGGAATCGTCAGGCGCGAAACTCACCGTATTCTGTCTTGATCTCGACGGCTTCAAGGGCGTCAACGACCGGCTCGGACATGCCGCAGGTGATGCCGTTCTTGTCGCGGTCGCGAACCGCCTGCGAGCCAGCGTCCGCGACGCCGATGTCGTATGCCGCATCGGCGGCGACGAATTTGTCATCCTGCTGCCGAACATTACACACGGCGAAGCCGCAGAAGTTGCCCGGCGGATCATTGCTCAGATCTCCGAACCGTTCGAATTTGACCCCACGGCACGGGTCGGAATCAGTATCGGTATCGCATCAGCGCCGTGCGACGGGGCCACCGCCGACGAACTATTGAGCGCGGCCGACCGCGCGATGTACGACGCCAAACGCCGCGGCAAGGGCGGTTTCGTCGTCCATGTCTCCAGCGCAGAGGCTGTGAATCTTGCCCCCTCGGAGAAAGCTCATGCCGGATTGGCAGCCGCGGTAATCCCGAATCTGGCGAATTCAGCCACCTGGACACGGTAATCGCGACATTGCGGGCCTTAATCTTCCCTCGATTTCCGCTCTTTTCCTTGCCAATCCCCTCAAAATCCCTATAACGCGCCTATCCGCAGATCCCGGCCGGGAGCTGAACGGACGGTCTCAGCAATTTCACCGTTTTGAACTTGATGTGGCAGGGCCAGTTGGCCCGTCGTCCCGTGCTTCCGCCTTCTGAGCAATATCGAGTCCTTTCCTAAGGGTTCGAAGGGCTTGCCGCCGGGAAACGCGCTAACATTGGAAAGGACACCCATGCCTCTTTATGAGCATGTATTTCTCGCGCGCCAGGATGCGAGCGCCCAGCAGGTCGAAGACCTCACCACCCAGATGACCGGCATCGTCGAAGGTCTCGGCGGCAAGGTCGTGAAGATGGAAAACTGGGGCGTACGTTCCCTGACCTATCGCATGAACAAGAATCGCAAGGCGCACTTCGTGCTCTTGAACATCGACGGCCCCTCCTCGGCGATCGTCGAAGTCGAGCGCCAGGAGCGTATCAGCGAAGACGTCATCCGTTATCTCACCGTTCGCGTCGAAGAGCACGAGGAAGGTCCCTCGGCCATGATGCGCAAGGCCGATCGCGATCGTGATCGCGACGACCGTGGCGGCGGCTTCCGTGGCGACCGCGAAGGTGGTTTCCGTGGTGACCGCGAAGGCGGTGGTTTCCGTGGCGGCGACCGTGAAGGCGGTGGCTTCCGTGGCGATCGTGGTCCGCGCCGTCCGCGCGACGATGACGCCGCCCCTGCAGCATCGGTTGAGGAGTAAGCATCATGGCTGAAGCTGGTGCACGCCGTCCGTTTTTCCGCCGTCGCAAGACCTGCCCGTTCACAGGTCCGAACGCGCCGAAGATCGACTACAAGGATTCCAAGCTGCTGATGCGTTACGTCTCCGAGCGCGGCAAGATCGTGCCGAGCCGCATCACCGCCGTCTCCGCCAAGAAGCAGCGTGAACTCGCCCGCGCCATCAAGCGCTCGCGTTTCCTCGGTCTGCTCCCCTACGTCATCCGCTAATCGTCATTCCGGGGCGCGTACGGCTTCAGCCGGACGCGAACCCGGAATCCCGATGAGATGAACACGAAAAGATTCCGGGTTCGCTCGCCAAGAAGCGAGCGCCCCGGAATGACAGTTCGGTTTAGAAATTTCTCATAAGGCTTCCGGGTCGTCCGGTCGCCGATGGTTGGGGTCCTTAGACCTCTAACCGCTCGAAAGGAGCGGGACAGCTGATGATCACCAATATCCTCATTGCGCTCGCTGCCGGCTGTGCCTCGGCGCTGATGTTCGCCTCGATCATTTCGGGCGCGCTGATTTCACTGTTGCTGTTCTATCTGGCGCCGCTGCCCCTGATGGTGGCCGGTCTCGGCTGGGGTCCGCTGGGCGCCGCCATTGGCGGCATCGCCGCCGGCACCGGGCTCGGCCTGCTGTTCGGCATGCCCTACCTCATCGCCTTCGTCGTCACCGTCGCGCTGCCGGCCTGGTGGCTCGGCCATCTCGCATTGCTCGGCCGCCCCGTACCAGCGAATGGGGCTGCGGCAACCACCCCGGTCGTCGAATGGTATCCGGTCGGCCGCATCCTGCTCTGGGTCGCCGGCTTTGCCGCTCTCACCACCATGGGCGCCCTGCTCACCTTAGGCACCGACGGCGAAACCATCGTCGCCTCCCTGAAGCGCGCCCTGATGAGCATCATGGGCCCGCGCAGCGGCGTGGCCGACGGCGACGCCGAGCAACTCATCAACGCGCTGGTGACGATTGCACCGGCTGCCGCGGCCATCGTCGCGATCATGACGCTGACGCTCAATCTCTGGCTTGCCGGAAAAATCACCGTCACCTCCGGCCGGCTGCATCGCGCCTGGCCCGACCTGAAATCCGCAGAGCTGCCGCCGATGACGCTGGTGGCACTATGCCTGGCGATCGCAGTGTCGTTCACCGGCGGCGTCCTCGGCATCTTCGCGCAGATCGTCAGCTCGACGCTGATGATGGCCTATGCGCTGACCGGTTTTGCCGCGCTGCATACGCTGACGCTGGGCATGAAAAGCCGCGTGCTGTGGCTGAGCTCGACCTACGCCGTCGTGCTGGTGTTCGGCTGGCCGATCCTGGCGATGGTCGGACTGGGCCTCGCCGACGCCTTCTTCGGATTTCGCCAACGCTTTCTGCAACGCCGGCCGCCGCCTACGACAGTGGCCTGACAATCCCCCTTCACCCCCACGTAAACTTCGTTCAACACCCAAAGGAGATCGATCATGGAAGTCATTTTGCTGGAACGCGTCGCCAAACTCGGCCAGATGGGCGAAGTCGTCCGCGTCAAGGACGGCTTTGCGCGCAACTTTCTGCTGAAGCGCGGCAAGGCGCTGCGCGCCACCACCGACAACCGCTCGAAGTTCGAAGGCATGAAAGCCGACCTCGAAGCGCGTAACCTGGTGGCCAAGACTGAAGCCACCAAGGTTGCCGAGAAGATCGACGGCCGCAACGTCGTCGTGCTGCGTCAGGCCTCGGAAACCGGCCAGCTGTTCGGTTCGGTGACCGTGCGCGACATCATCGCGACGTTCGAGAGCGATGGCGTCACCTTCGCCCGCAGCCAGGTGCTGCTCGATGCCCCAATCAAGACCATCGGCAAGCACTCGATCTCGATCGCCGTGCATCCGGAAGTCGAAGTCAGCGTCAGCGTCACCGTTGCCCGATCGGCCGATGAAGCCGAGCGTATCAACCGCGGCGAAGACATCAGCAGCCGCCAGGAAGACCAGGACGCCGCTGCCGAGGCGCTTGCCGCTGCTGGCGAGTTCTTCGATCCCGATGCCCGTCCGGGCGACCAGGACGAAGCGTCCGAGGAAAAGTAAGCCCGCGCTCCCCCGGGAGCCCGTGCAGAACAAAGAAGCCCGGCCTGATCATCAGGCCGGGCTTTTTGTTTGAGGGTCAGGGCATCCGGCAGATGCCCGTCATCCTATTGCGAGATCGGCGGTGCCGGCGGACCGGATGACGCCGGCGAAGGCGCCGCGGGCGGTGGCGTCGGCTTGGCGACAGGCGCCGGCGGAGCAACGGGCTCCGGAGCCGGGCTCGGCACAGCAGCGGCCGGCGGTGGTGCGAGCGCCGCAGGTGCCGGCGTCGGAGCGGCGGCCGGCGGCGCAGCTTCTGTCCGCGCCGGTCGCGATTCGGGCTCGGGTGCCTTCGGCGCCGGGGTCACGGCCGGGACCGGGTCCGCACGCAATGGCGGCGTCTCAACCTTGGGTTCGCTCCTGACCGGCTCGGGCTTTGCAGCCTCCGGTTTGGCGGTTTCAGGCTTGACCTCGTCAGCCGGCTTGACGGCGGCCGGCTTGCTCGCTTCTTCCTTCGGTGCATCCGGCTTCGCCGGCTCGCTCTTTGGCTCAGCCTTGGACTCTGCCTTGGCAGGCTCGGATTTCGGCTCATCCTTGGCGTCGTCGGTTTTCACCGGCTCCTCGCGACCGCGACGGCCCTTCTTGCCGAGCTTCTGCTTCGGCCGGACGGCCGGCTCGTCCTCGGCAGCAGCCGGGGGCTTGCCTTCAACCGCCGGCTTGGCGGCATCAGGGGTTTCAGCGGCAGGTCGCGCCAGGCGCTTGGCGTTGCGGCCCCGACGCGTCCCCGGCTCGCTTTGAGCCGACAGGCCATCGGCGTTAGGCTTTGCAGCCTCCTGCGACGGCGCCTCACGCTTTCTGCGGCCAAACCCAAACAGAGAGGGCTCATCGGCCGGCGCCGGCGCGGCGCCCGGCTTCTGCTCGGATGGCTTCTGCTCGGTGGTCAAATCCTTGCCCTGCTTGGTCAGGCCGCCACCGCCATAGCGCGTATCGGTCGCGCCGTTGGAAATGACATAGGCACTGAGCAGCGAAGCCATGTCGGTGCTGGTCGTATAGTGCTGGCGCAGAAAGCCCGGCAGCGACCCGGGCGCCACCGTTTTCAACAACCCGCGCGGACTCTTGTGGCAGACCGCGCACGAACCCGAAAATATCTGGGAGGGGGTTTTGCCGGCTTCGAGGTTTTGGGCCTGTGCCGGGACTTCCGCGAAACCGATCAGAAGCATCACCGTCGCTAAACTGAGCGCTCGGCTCAACATTTTATTCTCCTGATATAGAAAGTGGGGGTCGCGGCGGTCACCTTGTAACCGATTGTGCTATGAATGGAAGCGTACAGATTACGCAAGCCCGTGATCGGAACATTTCGGATAGCGGCATTGCAGTGGACGCAGTGGCGAAGGCCAGGAGGTATTACTATCATTTATTGAGAGGCTGGGAGACACTTTGATCTCGTGCATGACGGGATAGCCGCTCGTGGTCCGGCTTGCGCGAGATCGGTCACTGGGGTGATTTCGATGGACCGTTTATTGCGTTTCTTTTTGGGGCAGTACATTCGGCGCGGCGCGATAACTTTCACGACCGCCAAAGGCACACGTTTCACCTGCGGCGACGGCACCGGCGAGCCCGTCGCGGCCCGGTTTCTGACCGCCGCCGCCGAGCGCCGGCTTCTCCTCGATCCCGAGCTGGCGCTGGGCGAGATTTTCATGGACGGCTTGTTGGTGATGGAGCGCGGCACGATTGCCGATCTCCTCGCCGTCGCGCTGGACCAGCCCGACATGGCGCCGCGCTGGGCCAAGCTGCAATGGTGGCTTCGCTACCTCGTTCGCCACGTCCAGCAGTTCAACCCGCGCGGACGGTCCAGGAACAACGTTGCCCGCCACTACGACCTCGACGGCCGGCTGTACTCGCTGTTTCTCGATGCCGACAAACAATACAGCTGCGCCTATTTCGAAACGCCGGATTCGACCCTGGACGACGCGCAACTCGCCAAGAAGCGCCATCTGGCAGCAAAGCTGTTGATCGAAAAGGGCCAACGCGTGCTCGACATCGGCTCTGGCTGGGGCGGTCTGGGGCTCTATCTGGCCGAAATGACCGGCGCCGACGTCACCGGGGTGACGCTGTCCACCGAGCAGCTGCAGGTCGCCAATACCCGCGCCGGCGAGAAGCAATTATCGGATTCCGCAAGATTTCTGCTGCAGGATTATCGCGACATTCCCGGCCCGTTCGATCGCATCGTCTCGGTCGGGATGTTCGAACATGTCGGGGTCGACCACTACGACACCTTCTTCAAGCGCATCGCCGAGTTGCTGACCGACAATGGCGTCATGATGCTGCATTCGATCGGACGCCCGGAGGGTCCGGGAATCACCAATCCGTGGATTGCAAAATACATCTTCCCGGGCGGCTACATCCCTGCCCTTTCGGAAGTTCTGCCGGCGATCGAGCGCGCGGGCCTTCTCGTCTCCGACATCGAAATTTTGCGGCTGCATTATGCGGAAACGCTGAAAGCGTGGCGCGAACGCTTCATGGCGCGGCGCGAGGAAGCGATACGGCTTTACGACGAGCGCTTTGCGCGGATGTGGGAATTCTATCTGGCATGTTCGGAGATGTCGTTCCGCAAGCAGAACGTGATGAACTTCCAGATCCAGATCACCAAACGGCAAAACGTCGTACCGTTGACAAGGGACTATATCGGACGTGAGGAATCCCGGCTGCGCGGCGTCGAACAGGGCCAGCGGCCGAGGCTGCAGATCGCGGGCGAATAGCTTCAGTGATGAAGTTCGAACGACGGCAGGGGAGCAACCGGCGGGTCACCGTTATCTGCCACACCGTGCTGCTGCAGGTACAACCCGGCGGCTGACAGCAATTCTGCGTCGCAAGCCACATTGCCGAGCCTTTCGGTTCGTTCAAAAGCATCAATGAGCATGGCCAACCACGCAGAATCTTCTGTTCCTGAGCGGGACGGCAGCTGACGTTGACACATCGCTCTATCCTTCGTCTTCTGACCCGAACCAACGTCGGTTCTTCAACGGGGTTCCGCGCCGCCGCAAAAATCGCCCAGCCAATGCCGGGCCATTGGCCGTCCGGGCCCAAAGCCGGCGGGATATCTATAGGTGACGGATATCGCCATGAGGTTCAGCCGCGGCAGCGAATTTTTCGTGGTTTCTTAAGGAAAGATTCATTCGGCACGGCCGGACGCACGAAATCCCGTCAAGTGCCATCGGCGGGCGGCGTAACCTTTCACCCACCCCATTGTGTGAATCGTGCATAAGGTGCGGACGTGCTTCCAACCAGCGTTAGAGTAGCGCTCTATCCGCCGCGTATCCGCCTCCGCCGTGCATCCGCCAAATTCAAAAGAACCAATCCAGACATGGCCGCATTTGATTCGAACGTTCTCAAGCTCGCTCCCGACGCAGGCGCCCCCGCCTATCGGACGGCACCGCATAATATCGAGGCGGAACAGAGCGTTCTCGGCGCCATCCTGGTCAACAACGACGCGTTCTACCGGGTCTCCGACTTCCTGAAGCCGGAACATTTCTTCGAACCGATCCACCAGACCATCTATGAGACCGCCAGCAGCATCGTCCGCGCCGGCAAGGTGGCGACGCCGGTTACCCTGAAAACCTTCGTTCCCGCCGAAACCGACATCGGCGGCATGACGGTCGGGCAATACCTCGCCCGCCTCGCCGCCGAAGCCACCACGATCATCAACGCCCACGATTATGGCCGCACGATCTATGAACTGGCGCTGCGCCGCGACCTGATCCGGATCGGCGAGGACATGGTCAACGTCGCCTTCGACGCGCCGGTGGATTTCGCGCCGCGCGCCCAGATTGAGGATGCCGAGCGCCGGCTGTACGAACTGGCCGAAGCCGGCCGCTACGATGGCGGCTTCCAGAAATTCTCCCAGGCGATGAAGACCGCGCTCGACATGGCCGCCAATGCCTTTCAGCGCGAGGGCAAGCTGTCGGGCATCTCCACCGGCATGCGCGACCTCGACGCCAAGCTCGGCGGCCTGCAGCAGTCCGATCTCGTGGTCGTCGCCGGCCGTCCCGGCATGGGCAAGACCGCGCTCGCCACCAACATCGCCTATAACATCGCCCGCGCCCACCAAGACGAACTGCAGCCCGACGGCACCCGCAAGACCATCAATGGCGGCATCGTCGGTTTCTTCTCCTGCGAAATGTCGGCCGAACAGCTCGCCACCCGTATTCTCGCCGAACAGACCAGCATCGCCTCCAGCACGATCCGCCGCGGCGGCATCACCGAACGAGAGTTCGAGAAGATTCGCGACCACACCATCGAGCTGCAGCATCTGCCGCTCTATGTCGACGAGACCGGCGGCCTGTCGATCTCGCAGCTGACCGCCCGCGCCCGCCGCCTGAAGCGGCAAAAGGGTCTCGACGTCATCATGGTGGACTACATCCAGCTGCTGCAGGGCTCGGGCAAGCGTTCCGACAACCGCGTGCAGGAAGTCACCGAAATCACCACCAGCCTGAAGGCGCTGGCGAAGGAACTGAACTGCCCGGTGATCGCGCTGTCGCAGCTGTCGCGCCAGGTCGAAAGCCGCGACGACAAGCGCCCGCAGCTCTCCGATTTGCGTGAATCCGGATCGATCGAGCAGGACGCCGACGCGGTGATCTTCGTGTACCGCGAGGAGTACTACCTGCAGAACAAGGAGCCGCGCCCCGGCACGCCGGAGCACGAGAAGTGGCAGCTCGACATGTCCTTGGTGCACGGCCGCGCCGAAGTCATCATCGCCAAGCAGCGCCACGGTCCGACCGGCACCGTCGAATTGCAGTTCGAGGGCCAGTTCACCCGCTTCAGCGATCTGGTCGGCGAGAGCCATCTTCCTGCCCACCACGAGTGAGACCGTCGGCCGGTTGAACGGTCGCGCCCGCGCGCCTATTGTGCAGTGCAGTCGATCGATAAATCGGCACGCGCCCCGTGGGCGTGAAGTGGCGTCAGGAATGTCTTATGAACGTTGTGTCCGGTCCGAAATCGCTCGCCATCGAGAGCAGCGCATTGTCCCCTGATCCGAACCAGGCCGCAGCGCTGGCCGCGGCCAACGGCGTTCTGACCATCGATCTCGACGCCATCGTCGCGAACTGGCGCAAGCTGGAAAAAACCGGTGTGCCGGCCGAATGCGGCGCGGCGGTGAAGGCCGATGCCTATGGCTGCGGCATCGATCCCGTCGTGCGCGCACTGTCGGGTGCCGGCTGCAAGACCTTCTTCGTCGCCACCCTGGATGAAGCCCGCGCCGTGCGCGCCGCCGCCCCGGAGGCTGCGCTCTATCACCTCAACGGCTTCCCGCAGAATTCCGGCGATGCGCTGGCCGCCATCAACTGCCGGCCGGTGATCGGCGATCTCAACGAACTTGCCGAATGGGACGTGTTCTGCCGCCGCACCGGCTGGGCCGGCGGCGCCGCGATCCATATCGACACCGGCATGAACCGGCTCGGCCTCAGCGTGATCGACGCGCAGGGCATCGTGCCGCGGATCGCTGCCGGCGATCACGGCATCACGCTGGTGATGAGCCATCTCGCCTGTGCGGAAAACCTGCATCATCCGCTGAATGCCAAACAGGTCGCACGCTTCCGCGAGGTCGCGCATCTGTTTGCCGGCGTGCCGGCCTCGCTCGCCAATTCGTCCGGCATCTTTCTCGGCTCGCAATTCCAGTTCGACATGGTGCGTCCGGGGGCCGCGCTGTACGGCGTCAACCCGACGCCGGAATCCGACAATCCGATGCAGCCGGTGGTCGATCTCAAGGCGCGCATCGTGCAGATCCGCAACGTCGAGCGCGGCGACACCGTCGGCTACAGCGCGATATGGACCGCGCGGCGGCCGACCCGGCTGGCGATCGTCGCGGCCGGCTATGCCGACGGCTATTTCCGCGCCGCCGGCAGCAGCGACGGCACCCGCGGCGCCGAGGTCATCGTCGCCGGCCAGCGCTGCCAGATCGCGGGCCGCATTTCGATGGACCTGCTTGCGATCGATATCACCGACCTGCCGCCCAATGTCGTGCGCCGCGGCCACATGGTGACGCTGATCGGCGACGGCATCACCGTCGACGAACTCGCGCATCATTTCGGCACCATCGCCTATGAGGTGCTGACCAGCCTCGGCCGGCGTTATCAGCGGGTCTACAAGGGCGGCGCTGCGGCGTAAGCGATCTCAGCGCGGCTGTATCCGATACAGCACCGCGAACGGAGCGGCTTGAACCAGTGTCAGGCCTTCGGGCAGCGGCGTTGGCATCGCCGGCGGATCGATCAGCAGCACGGCGTCGAAATGGGACCGCCAGTCCTTCAGGTAGCGCGCATCCTTCAGCATCGCTTCGGAGAACCGGGTCTCGGCCAGCAGCGGCCACGCCACCGGCTCACCGGGCGACTGCGAAATCGGCTTGAACGCCGGCATCACCTCCAGCGGCTGCTGGGCGGGATCGGCAAACATCAATGGCCAGAACGCGCGGCGTTCGACCACCAGCAACGCGCCGAGTTGCCCGTCGAGCCGGAAAATCCCGGGAAGCGCGCGTTCCGGTCGTTCGACATTGGTCCTGTTACCGGGCCGGCCGCGCGCGACCAGCACACGCGAGCCCGGCGTCACCGGCGCCATCGCCGCACGCAGATCCGCCAGATCGTGGCGATGGCCGATCCATGTCGTTGCGATGTAGATCGTGCGCACGCCGATCAGTGCCGCGAAGATCAGGCCGACCACCATGCCGAGCCGCGCGGGCAGCCGCGGCCGCATGCCGGCGAACAGCAGCAACCCGATCATCAGCGCCAGACGAACATCGACAAAGGTGCCGCCTTTGATCTCCGAGGGCGCCACGACATAGACCAGCGCGACAATTGCGAAGGCGATCGAAAATCCCGGCGCCAGGATCGCGCTCCGCCATGCGATGCCGATGAACGCGACGACGATCACCGCCGTCCACAAAGTGAGATCGATGCTCGTCGTCATGAACGGCGTCAACAGCGCCCATAACTTGTAGTCCACGCTGCCGATGGCCGCCGGAGCGGCTGCGCCGGAGGACAATGGACTTGCCAGGTACAGCGCCAGCGCCGGGCCGATAGCGAGAGCCAGCAAAACCCCGGTGCGCATGACCTCGCTGGCCGTCAGCGTATTGGCGCGTCGCGACTTGAGCAGACGGGCGATTTCGTCGGCGCCGATCAACAGCGCGAACAACAGCACGCCGAACAGATGGCAGAAGAAAAGCACCGTCGCCGCGACGGCGCCGAACGCCGCCGCGATCCATCGATCGCCGCACCGGCGCAGCGCCATCCAGCCAGCCGCGGCGGCGAAGGCCAGCCCGAGCGACAGCAGGAAATTCATGAAGCCGAGATGAAAGATGCCGTTATAGGCGATCGCGCCGGAGGCCAGCGGCCAGTACAAGAACCGCCCGAACGCCACCCGGCTGTAGGCGATCACGCCGATAACAGGCGCGAACACGCTCAGCGCCAGCAGCATGCGCCCGCCGACATGGACGCTGGCGACCTTCAGCAGGCCGGCGCCGAGCACGTCCATGCCGAGATTCGGCATCAGCCCCCAGCGCGGTGCATACATTTGCGACAGCACGGGATCATCGGGATGCGCCAGGATGAAGTAGCGCGCCAGATGGTTCGGATAGTCCAGCACCGGCGGCACATCGACGAGGAAGAACGGAATCGCCAGCGCGACCGCAAGCGAAAGCGCGGTCAGCAGCCAGAGCAGACTCGGCCAGCGCTCAACAGGCAATCCGCGTTGCATGATTGGGTTGGCGTCAGCGGAAAGCGCGTTCATGCCGAATCCGGTTGCGGTCGATCATACCAGCGCGCGCCTGCCCGTCCGTCAATGCCATGCGTCTGCCCGCCATCGCGGTTGAGCTTTTGCGGCATTTGCCCGACGCTGTCGATGACAGCGAGTCGCCCCGGAGCAGGCCTTTGAATTTCATTTTCGTCCTCGCGGTCGGGCTGGTTGCCGGGACCATCAGCGGCATCGTCGGCACCGGCTCGTCAATCATGCTGGTGCCTGTGCTGGTCTACGAGTTCGGGCCGAAGGAAGCGGTGCCGATCATGGCGGTGGCCGCGGTGATGGCCAACCTGTCGCGGATTCTGGCGTGGTGGCGCGAAGTCGACTGGCGCGCCTGTGCGGCCTATTCAATCACCGGCATTCCCGCCGCGGCCTTGGGCGCGCGGACGCTGCTGGTGCTGCCGTCCCACACCGTCGATATCGCGATTGGGCTGTTCCTGATCGCAATGGTGCCCGTCAGGCACTGGCTGGCGCGGCATCAATTCACCATCACCCTGTGGCATCTGGCGCTCGGCGGGGCGCTGATCGGCTATCTCACCGGCATCGTGGTCTCCACCGGCCCGCTCAGCGTGCCGCTGTTCCTGTTCTACGGCCTCACCAAGGGCGCGTTCCTCGCCACCGAGGCCGCCAGTTCGCTCGGGCTCTATCTCTCAAAGTCCGTCACCTTCCAGCAATTCGGCGCGCTGACGTGGGATGTGTTGCTGAAAGGCCTGATCGCCGGTTCGTCGCTGATGGCCGGCGCCTTCATCGCCAAACGATTCGTGCTGCGCCTCGACCCCAACGTGTTCCGGCTGGTGATGGATGGCATCATGCTGCTCGCCGGCCTATCTATGCTATTCAACGCCGCAACTTCCTCCTGACAGCGACTCACTCCCTTCATGGCCAAGAACGCCCTCTCCTTTGTCTGCCAGAATTGCGGCGCGGCCTATAATCGCTGGCAGGGCAAGTGCGAATCCTGCGGCGAGTGGAATACGCTGGCCGAGGAGGACACCACCGGCGCCACCACGATTCCGGTCAGCGCGCGCTCCAAGCGCAAGGGCCGGCTGTTCAATCTGGAAAGCCTGACCGGCAAGAGCGCGGATGCGCCGCGCATTGCCTCGGGCATGGGCGAGCTCGACCGCGTCACCGGCGGCGGTTTTGTGCGCGGCTCGGTGCTGTTGATCGGCGGCGATCCCGGGATCGGCAAATCGACGCTGCTGACGCAGGCCACCAGCCTGATGGCACGCGCCGGCCACCGCGTCGTCTACATCTCCGGCGAAGAAGCGGTGGCGCAGGTGCGGCTTCGTGCCGAACGGCTCGGCCTCTCCGACGCCGCCGTACAGCTCGCCTCGGAAACCTCGGTGGAGGACATCGTCGCCACGCTTTCGGAAGGCGCGGTGCCGCGACTGATCGTGATCGATTCGATCCAGACCATGTGGACCGACACGGTGGAATCCGCACCGGGCACGGTGACCCAGGTCCGCGCTTCCGCGCAGGCGCTGATTCGCTTCGCCAAGAAATCCGGCGCCACCATTATCCTGGTCGGCCACGTCACCAAGGACGGCCAGATCGCCGGCCCGCGCGTGGTCGAGCACATGGTCGATGCCGTGATGTCGTTCGAGGGCGAAGGCTCGCAGCAATTCCGCATTTTGCGCGCCGTGAAAAACCGTTTCGGTCCCACCGACGAGATCGGCGTGTTCGAGATGACCGGGCTCGGCCTGCGCGAAGTCTCCAATCCCTCTGAACTGTTCCTGTCCGATCGCGATCTCGGCAGCCCCGGCACCGCGGTATTCGCGGGCATGGAAGGCACCCGCCCCGTCCTCGTGGAATTGCAGGCGCTGGTTGCGCCGACCACCCTGGGAACGCCGCGCCGCGCCGTGGTCGGCTGGGATTCCAGCCGGCTGTCGATGGTGCTGGCGGTGCTGGAGGCCCATTGCGGCGTCAAGCTGTCCGGCTACGACGTCTATTTCAATGTCGCCGGCGGCCTGCGCATCAACGAGCCCGCCGCCGATCTCGCCGCCGCCGCCGCTCTGGTGTCCTCGCTGTGCAACGCGCCGCTGCCGACGGATGCGGTATATTTCGGCGAAATCTCGCTGTCCGGCGCCGTGCGGCCGGTGGCACAGACCTCGGCGCGGCTGAAGGAAGCTGCCAAACTCGGCTTCGGCCGCGCGGTGCTGCCGGAATCGGCACGTGGCGACGCCGGCGGCGATGCCGGCCTGTCGCTCGGCACCGTTGGTGGATTGACCACCTTGGTGGCGGATATCGCGGCCCGCGGCGTCAAGCCGAGCCGGGACAACAGCAAAAGCACAGAAGCGGAGAAAAACGCCGCTCCGGCCCGATTCAAGCGTCAGGAAGGCTGAAGCGGGGTGACGTGTGACGCCACCGCCGCTATACAGCTCTCGCGCGCGTGGCAAATAACGCAATCATTAAAACACGCTCCATTAAGCCATCGGAACAATGATGGGATGATGGGCGCGTTAGCGGTTTTCTGGCCTTGCGAGACGTGCCATATCACCGTCACCTGAACCGGCAGCGACACGCCGATTCGCGGGTTTTGAGATTTACGAGCGGACCTGACCAGCCGATGCCGATAACGATTCTCGACCTTGTCCTGCTCGGGGTGATGCTGATCTCCGGCCTGCTCGCGATGGTCCGCGGCTTCATGCGCGAGATCCTGTCGATCGCGGCTTGGGGCGCCGCCGCGCTGGTGACGTTGTTCGCGTTTCAGAAGCTGCTGCCCTCGGCCAAGGCCTATATCGCCAACGATACGGTCGCGACTGTCGCCGTCATCGCCGGCGTCTTCATCGGCACGCTGATCGTCGTCTCCATCATCACCGTGCGCATCTCCGACATGATCCTCGATTCGCGCATCGGCGCGCTGGATCGCACCCTCGGCTTCCTGTTCGGCCTGGCCCGCGGGTTGTTGATCGTGGTGGTGGCCTTCCTGTTCTTCAGCTGGCTGGTTCCGGACAAGCAGCGTCCGGACTGGGTCACGGGGGCGAAATCACGGGTTGTTTTGCAGGGAACCGGCGATTGGCTGATGGCGCTCTTGCCGGATGACCCCGAAAACACCATCTTGAAGAGATTCAAGAAGAACAAGCCCGATGAGGATGCAACCGACGCCGAGCCGGCAACCCCCGGCGCTGGCGAAGGCTACACCAAGCCTGCCCGCGACAGCCTGAAGAAGCTGATCGATGGCAAGCCGGCGGGACGTTAGTTGTTCTTAGGTTCCTTGCGAACAGAGAGGCGATGAATCCGATGCAAAGCCCTTCCGATGACGCAGCAGAACCGCATCTTGAACTAACGCCAAATCACAACCTCCGCGACAACGATCTCGACGGCGACATGCTGCGCGAGAAGTGCGGCGTGTTCGGCATCTTCGGTCATCCCGACGCATCGGCGATCACCGCACTCGGGCTCCACGCCCTGCAGCATCGCGGCCAGGAAGCAGCCGGTATCGTCGCCTTCGACGGCAAGCGGTTTCATTCCGAACGAAGGCTTGGCCTGGTTGGCGACACCTTCTCCCGCCGCGAAGTGATCGAGCGCCTGCCCGGCAACGCCGCGGTCGGCCATACCCGCTACTCCACGACCGGCGAAACCATCCTGCGCAACGTGCAGCCGCTGTTCGCCGAACTCAACGCCGGCGGCTTTGCGGTCGCCCACAACGGCAACCTCACCAACGGTCTGACGCTGCGTCGCGAGCTGGTGCGCAACGGCGCCATGATGCAGTCCACCACGGACACCGAGGTGATCCTGCATCTCGTCGCCCATTCCAAGCGTAACCGCTTCATCGATCGTTACATCGAGGCGCTGCGCGCCATCGAAGGAGCCTATGCGCTGGTGTCGCTGACCAACAAGAAGCTGGTTGGCGCCCGCGACCCGCTCGGCATTCGCCCGCTGGTGCTGGGTGAACTCAATGGCGCGCCGATCCTCGCCTCGGAAACCTGCGCACTCGACATCATCGGCGCGAAATATGTCCGCGACATCGAGCCCGGCGAAGTCATCGTGTTCGACAAGCACGGTGTGCAAAGCCACAAGCCGTTTCCGCCGATGCCGCCGCGGCCCTGCATCTTCGAATACATCTATTTCTCGCGACCGGATTCGATCGTCGGCGGCCGCTCGGTCTACGACGTCCGCAAGGCGATGGGCGCGCAGTTGGCGCGCGAGACCCATGTCGAAGCCGACGTCATCGTGCCGGTGCCGGATTCCGGCGTCCCCGCCGCGATCGGCTATTCCCGCGAGTCCGGCGTGCCGTTCGAACTCGGCATCATCCGCAATCACTATGTTGGCCGCACCTTCATTCAGCCGACCCAGAGCATCCGCGAACTCGGCGTCCGCATGAAGCATTCGGCGAACCGCACCGCGATCGAGGGCAAGCGCATCGTTCTGATCGATGACAGCCTGGTGCGCGGCACCACCTCGAAGAAGATCGTCAAGATGATGCGCGACGCCGGCGCCAAGGAAGTCCACTTCCGCATCGCCTCGCCGCCGATCACCCATCCCGACTATTACGGCATCGACACCCCCGACCGCTCCGGCCTGCTCGCCGCCACCCATACGCTCGAGCAGATGTGCGAGCTGATCGGCGCGGACTCGCTGGCCTTCGTCTCGGTCGATGGCATCTACCGCGCCATGGGTGAACCCGGCCGCAATCCCGCGCAGCCGAAATTCAGCGACCACTGCTTTACGGGCGACTACCCGACCCCGCTCACCGACATGAGCGAGATCGAGGCGCCGCGGCAGCTGTCGCTGCTGGCCGAAGCGAGCTGAACCCGCACTCCGGTGTCGTCCCCGCCTAGTGCGCCGAAGGCGCACGCGGGGCGGGGACCCATAACCTTCGCCGTTTTGTGTCTCACACGATTAGACACAACCACCTTTCCGCATCATAACCCTCACCGTGTATGGATCCCCGCCTCCGCGGGGATGACGCCTGAGAGTTACGAGCCACCTCATGACCAAACCCCTCGCCTCCCGTATCGCTCTCGTCACAGGCGCCTCGCGTGGCCTCGGCTATGCCACCGCGGTTGCGCTGGCCAAGGCCGGCGCCCACATCATTGCCGTCGCGCGGACGCAAGGCGGGCTTGAAGAGCTCGACGACACCATCCGCAAGGACGGCGGCAGCGCCACGCTGGTGCCGCTGCCCCTCACCGATTACGACGGCATCGCCCGGCTTGGCGCCGCGCTGAACGAGCGCCATGGCAAGCTTGACATCCTGGTCGGCAACGCCGGCGTCGCCGGCCCATCGTCGCCATTGGGGCATATCGAGATGAAGCCGTGGAACGACACCATGGCCGTGAACGTCACCGCCAACTTCCAGCTGATCCGCTGTATGGAGCCGCTGCTGAAGCTCTCCGACGCCGGCCGCGCGGTGTTCATCACCTCCGGCAGCGCCAGCAAGGCGCCGGCCTATCGCGGCCCCTATGCCGCCTCCAAGGCCGCGCTGGAAGCGCTGGTGCGGGTCTGGGCCGCCGAGACCGCGACCACCCCGATCCGCGCCAACCTGTTCAACCCCGGCCCGGTGCGCACCCGCATGCGCGCCACGGTGATGCCCGGGGAAGATCCGGCGACGCTGCCGACTCCGGAGCAGGTTGCGGAGTTCATCCTGCCGATGTTGCTGCCGAGCTGGAGCGAGACCGGCAAATTCTACGACTATTCAACGCGCAGCCTGTTGAGTTTTCACCCGCCGGCGTAAGCCGCGGTGTAAGTGCGCCGCACGATTGACTCGCGAAACCGACAGTTATTCACTCCCTCCCAAGCGGGATAACCCGCATCAAAAATTTGGGGAGGCTGCCATGACGTCCATGCCGGTTCGTATTCATTCGCCACGGGATGGCGCAAGGTCATCGCTCCTCCGCAACACCCTCTCCGCTCTCGCTTTCACCGCCACGCTGCTCACTGGCGCCGCCTTCACGCAGCAAGCGCGCGCCGCCGACATCCCCCGCTTCGAGGTCGATGCGGCCTGGCCAAAGCCGCTGCCGAACAACTGGATCCTCGGCCAGGTCGGCGGCATCACCGTGGACGCACAGGGCCATATCTGGCTGATCCACCGGCCGCGTTCGCTGACCGATGACGAGAAAGGCGCGTCGCTGACGCCGCCGCGCTCGAAGTGCTGTGTCTCGGCGCCGCCGGTGCTGGAGTTCGATGCCGACGGCAATCTGCTGCGCTCCTGGGGCGGCCCTGGTGAGGGCTACGAATGGGTCGGCCGCGAACATGGCATCGAGGTCGACGAGAAAGGCTTTGTCTGGGTCGGCGGCAATGCCGACAACGACAACGCGATCCTGAAATTCACCACCGACGGCAAGTTCGTGATGCAGATCGGCAAGATCGCGCCGAGCAAGGGCAGCAACGACACCACGCAGCTCGGCAAGCCCGCGGAAACCGCGCTCGACAAGGACGCCAACGAGATCTACGTCGCCGACGGCTATGGTAACCGGCGCGTCATCGTGTTCGACGCCACCACCGGTGCCTACAAGCGACACTGGGGCGCCTATGGCAACCAGCCCAACGACGACAAGCAGGCCGCCTACGATCCCAAGGCGCCGGTGTCGCAGCAGTTCAGCAATCCCGTGCATTGCGTGAAGATCGCCCATGACGGTCTCGTCTATGTCTGCGACCGCATCAACAACCGCGTCCAGGTGTTCAGGAAGGACGGCACGTTCGTGAAGGAGTGGTTCTTCGAGAAGAACACGCTCGGCAATGGCGCGGTATGGGATCTCGCAATCTGGCCCGATCCCAAGCAGACTTGGCTGCTCACCGCCGACGGCGAGAACAACGAGATCCGCATCCTCAAGCGCGACGATGGCAGCGTGGTCGGTAGCTTCGGCCGCAACGGCCGCAACGCCGGCCAGTTTCACTGGATCCACGCCATGGCGGTCGATGCCAAGGGCAATGTCTACACGGCCGAGGTCGATACCGGGAAACGGATCCAGAAGTTTCGGCTGACGTCGGACGCGCTGCGCTAGACGCGCAACATCTCGCGGCACAAGAGGCTGGCCACGGCCGGTTTTGCTGTTAACATCAATGATGACTACCGGCGCGAAGACGTCGGAGCATCGGACACGTGAAACGCAATCAAGCGCAGGGCCGGGCCGCGAAAGACGGCTGCCCCTGCCGCGAAAAACAGGGGGAATACGCATGAGAACTGCTTTCTCAGGTAGCGCAGCCGTCGCACTCACATTCGCCGGACTCGCATTTGCCACGCCTGCCCTGGCGCAGGACAAGACCGTCAAGATCGGCGTGCTCAACGACATGTCGAGCCTCTACGCCGATATCGGCGGCCCGAATTCAGTGATCGCCGTCAAGATGGCGGTGCAGGATTCCGGACTGCTCGACAAGGGCTGGAAGATCGAGGTGCTGAGCGGCGATCACCAGAACAAGCCCGATGTCGGCGTGAACATTGCGCGGCAGTGGATCGATGTCGACAAGGTCGATGCTGTCGTCGATACGCCGAATTCCGGCGTCGCCCTCGCCGTCAGCACGTTGGCGAAGGAGAAGAATTCAATCCTGATCAATTCGGGCGGCGCCAGCGCCGACCTGACCGGCAAGGCCTGCACGCCGAATACGATTTCGGTGGCCTACGATACCTACATGCTCGCCCACGGCACCGGCACCGCGCTGACCAAGGCCGGCGGCGATACGTGGTTCTTTCTGACGTCGGACTATGCGTTCGGCCATGCGCTGGAACGCGACACCACGGCGGTCGTCGTTGCCAATGGCGGCAAGGTCGCAGGCGGCGTGAAGCACCCGATCAACACCTCGGACTTCTCCTCGTTCCTGCTGCAGGCGCAGGCGTCGAAGGCCAAGGTAGTCGGCCTCGCCAATGCCGGCGGCGATACCACCAACGCCATCAAGCAGGCGTCGGAATTCGGAATCGTGTCCGGCGGACAGAAGCTCGCGGCGTTGCTGCTGTTTATCAACGACGTGCATGCGCTGGGCCTGAAGACCGCACAGGGCCTGTCGTTCACCGAATCGTTCTATTGGGACATGAACGACAAGACCCGCGCCTGGTCGAAGCGTCTGGCATCGCAATCGAAGACCGGCTCGATGCCGTCGATGACCGTCGCGGGGCTCTATTCCGGCGTACTGCATTATCTGAAGACGCTCGAGGCGATGGGCGGCAATCCGCGTGACGGCGCCAAGGTCGTCGCCAAGATGAAGGAATTGCCGACCGACGACGTTCTGTTCGGCAAGGGCACCATCCGCGCCGATGGACGCAAGATGGTGGCAGCGTATCTGTTCGAGGTGAAGAAGCCCGAGGAATCGAAATATCCGTGGGACTACTACAAGACCATCGCCAGCATCTCGCCCGAGGACGGCGCCAAGCCGCTCGCGCAAAGCGACTGTCCGCTGATCAAGAAATAGCAGCAGCACAAAAACGCAGGATGGGTTGAGCAAAAACCCGTCCTGTGAATCCTCGGTGCCGGCTATCGCGACGGCCGCTTGCGCTTGTGCGCGAAGGGGTTCGCCTTCTCGCGCAGCGTGATGCGGATCGGGGTGCCCGGCAGATCGAAGAAGCCGCGGATGCTGTTGACGAGGTAGCGCAGGTAGGATTCAGGAACCGCGTCGGCGCGCGAGCAGAACACCACGAAGCTCGGCGGCCGCGCCTTGGTCTGCGTCGCGTAGTTCAGCTTCAGGCGGCGACCCGATACGGCCGGCGGCGGATTGGCATCGATCGCCTGCTCAAACCAGCGATTGAGAGACGCTGTCGGAATGCGGCGATTCCACACCGCGTAGGATTCCTCGATCGCCTTCATCAGCCGATCGATGCCCTCGCCCATCAGGCCGGAGATCGCCACGATCGGCACGCCCTTGACCTGCGGCAGCAAGTGATCGACGTCGGTACGCAGGCCGGCGACGAGGCTGCCCTGCTTGCCCATCAGATCCCATTTGTTGACCGCGATCACCAAGGCGCGGCCTTCTCGCTCGATCAGGTCGGCGATGCGCAGATCCTGCTCCTCGAACTTGTTCTGCGAGTCCATCATCAGCACGACGACTTCGGCAAAGCGCACCGCGCGCAGCGCATCGGCGACAGACAATTTTTCCAGCTTCTCCTCGATCCGCGAGCGGCGCCGCAATCCCGCCGTGTCGAAGATACGAAATTCGCGGCCCTTGAAATTGAGCTCGACCGAGATGGAATCGCGGGTGGTGCCAGCCTCCGAAGAGGTCAGCAGCCGCTCCTCACCGAGCAGATGATTGATCGTGGTCGACTTGCCGGCATTGGGCCGGCCGACGATGGCGACGCGGATCGGCCGCTTCGCAAGTTCCTCGTCGGACTCGATGATGTCGTCATCGTCGAATTCTTCGCGCTCTTCGTCCGGCTCCGGCATCAGGTCGCGCAGGGAGTCGTAGAGATCGCTGAGGCCCTCGCCGTGTTCGGCGGAAATCTGGATCGGCTCGCCGAGCCCGAGCGCATAAGACTCCATCGCACCCAGTTCGCCGTGCTTGCCCTCGCTCTTGTTGGCGACCAGCACCACCGGCTTGTTGGCGCGGCGGGCGAAATCGGCAAAGGCGCGGTCGTTCGGGGTAAGGCCGGCACGGGCGTCGATCACGAACAGCAACGCGTCGGCGAGCGCGATGGCGGTTTCGGTCTGTTCCTGCATCCGCGCGGTCAGCGAGCCCTTGGCGCCCTCGTCGAGGCCGGCGGTGTCGATGATGGTGAATTCGAGATCGCCGAGCTTGCCCTGGCCCTCGCGGCGGTCGCGGGTGACGCCCGGAGTGTCATCGACCAAAGCGAGCTTCTGCCCGACCAGACGGTTGAACAGCGTGGATTTGCCGACATTGGGCCGGCCGATAATAGCAATGGTGAAAGACATGGTATTCCGTGCGCCCATTAGGGAGCGCATGTCAATGAGACCGGCCTAAAAGGGCGATCTCAGCGCGTGAAGGTGCCCGATGGCACCGGTGCCGGGAATGGCGTGGTCGCGGGTTGCGCCTGCTGGCTGGGCGCGGCCTGTGGCGCCGCGGATTCATCCGGCGGCGGCGCCGTGGTGCGGCGGCGGACGATCTTCTTGCCCTTCGGGGCGGGAGGTGCCGCGGCGGTGCTGCCCTCCTCGACCGGGGCGGCTTCGCCATCGGCCGGAGCCGCCTCTGGCGCGGGTTGAGCGCTTCGAACCGCGCCGACGTTCACCCGGCCCTTGGGTTTGGCGCGGCCCTTCGGCTCCGGGGCCGGCGCAGCTGCGGCAGCGGCCGCCGCGGCCTGTTCATCCCGCTGCTGCTGCTCGACATTGCCCTTGTAGAGTTCCTTCGGCACACCCTGCTGCAGGCCGGGAACGCCCTCGGGGAATAACGGCTTGCGGTCGCCCGGCAGCTTCTTCTTGGTGTCGAGGAAGTCGAGCAGATCGGTCGGATCCCATCCGGTCATGCTGCCGCAACCGGTCAGCGCGCTGGACAGCGCGATCAGGACGGCAGCGGATACGAGGCGTTGCATACGGCGCATGGACGGCTTCTCACTCAACTCGTGGTCTTCAAATCAGCTCTGGTCAGCTCTTGGCGGCCGGCGGCAGCAGGGCCTGCAGCGCCTCGGCGCGGGTGCGCAGGCTTGCCGGCGTCTCGCCGTCATTGGCAATCATGTCCAACCACTGCCGCGTCGCCACGGCGTTATTGGCGCGCCAGGCCGACAGAGCAAGCAATTCGCGGGCGGAATGGCGATAGGTGCCGGTAATGGTGGACGCCGGCTCCAGCCGCGCCAGCATGGCGTTATAGGGCGCGGTTTCCAGCAGCAGCGCGCCGGCGCGGATTTTCGCCAGGTCCTGCTCGGTGGCGGCGACGCTGCGGTCGGCGGCGATGTCATCGTAAAGCTTCACGGCCGCCTGCGGATCGCGGGATGAGGCTTCCGAGGCGGCGCGCAGACGCGCCAGCGCGCGGTAGCCGGACGGCGCCTCGGCCGCGAGCTTGGTGAAGGCGGCTTCAGCCTCGGCATGCTTGTTCTGTTCGGACAGATCGACGGCGCGGTCGAACGCCGCACCGGCCTCGGCGGACTTCTTGGCCTCGAGATAGCTGTAGCCACGCCAGCCGCCGACTCCGGCCACGATCAGAATCGCGATGGCAATGATGAATAGCGAATAGCGGTCCCACAGCTTCTTGAGCTGCTCACGACGCAGGTCTTCGTCAACTTCATTAAATAATTCAGACACTTAAAGCTATCCCGTCCCCGATTGGCCGCGCTCAACCCCGAGCGGCGCCGGACACGTGGTCCCGGCATGGCGGCGGCGATACCCTAGCGTTATGGCAGCGGCAAGGCAAAGCCAGCGCAATCAACGCGTTGCGCCGCCGTTCTCGCGGGACCGCGGGGAGAAACAGGGAGCGGATCAGTTGCCGCCGAACCCGCCGCTGGTGCGCCCGTTGGCGTTTTCGCCGGCGCTGTTGGAACCGAACGCCGAATTGGCACTGTTGCCGCCGAGCGCCGCATTGCCGCTGATATCGTTGAGGGGATTTGCGACCGGACGCGGCTCGTAGACGCGATGCACGGTCCTGTGGTGTTTTTTGAGCGGCTCGGAGTGGCCGGCGCCGGCCCAGAATGCGACCGCGGCTATAAGCGCCGCTCCCAGCAGATGTTTCATGGCGTCATCCCTTGCAACACATCCGGTCTTACACCTGGGATGCCTGCTTATTCCTTCACAGCTTCGTCAGCGTCTCCACGGCGTGTCAGCCTTTGGGCTTCGCACCATAGACATGTTCCGGCCCCGGAAACGCGCGGGAGCGCACATCGGTGGCGTAGCCCTCGATCGCAGCCTCGATCATCGGGCCGAGATTGCCGTAGCGGCGGACGAATTTCGGCGTCCGCGCCGACAGGCCCAGCATGTCCTCCAGCACCAGCACCTGGCCGTCGCAGGCGACACTGGCGCCGATGCCGATGGTCGGGATCGCGATAGTCTCGGTGATCTTGCGCGCCAGCGGTTCGGCCACCGCCTCGATCACCACCGAGAACGCGCCGGCCTGCGCCACCGCGATGGCGTCGTTCTGGATCGGGCCACCGACATTCTCGCCGCGCGAAATCGCCTCGGCCTCATCGCGGCCCTGCGAACGGAACGAACCCAGCGTGTTGATCGACTGCGGGGTCAGGCCGATGTGGCCCATCACCGGAATACCCCGCGCGGTGAGAAACGCGATGGTCTCCGCCATCCGCTCGCCGCCTTCGAGTTTGACGGCGCCGCAATGCGTCTCCTTCAAAATTCGCACCGCGGAATGGAACGCCTGCTCCTTCGAGCCCTCATAGGAGCCGAACGGCATGTCGACCACCACCAGCGCCTGCTGCGAGCCGCGCATCACCGCGTGGCCCTGCAGGATCATCATTTCCAGCGTGACGGGGATCGTGGTCTCGAAGCCGTGCATCACATTGCCGAGGCTGTCGCCGACCAGAATGACATCGCAATAGCGATCGACCAGCGCGGCGGTATGCGCGTGATACGAGGTCAGCATCACGATCGGTTCGCCGTTCTTGCGCGCGAGAATGTCCGGCGCGGTTTTGCGCTTGATCGCCGACTGTACTGACATGACCTAAGCTCCGAAAACGGGAACGCCAATCACCACCGGGTGAAACGCAAAGCCGAGCGCGAGATAGGCGACGACGCCGACCGCCACCGCGATCAGATCATTGCCGGGGCCCCCGACCGGGATCGGCGGCGCGCCGGGATCAGAACGGCGCTTCAGCGAGATGCGATCGATCACTGCCCAGGCCAGGAACGAGCCGAACAGGACGATCGAGCCGAGATCACCATTGGACAGCAGATGCGCCGCGGCCCACAGTTTGACGGCGGTCAGCATCGGATGTTTCAACGTGGTGTAGATGCGGCCGCGAATATAGGCGGCGACCACCAGGATCACCGCGGGAAGCATCAAGGCAACCGTGACGTGCTTCATCGCGTGCGGCGGGGTCCAGACGTCGATCAAGCCGGAGGCGCGGTAATCCGCAAAGCCCCAGATGATCAGCGCCAGGCCGACGGCGGAGAGCAGCGCATAGCCGAGCTTGTAGATGCTCTCGCTGGAGCGCGCGATCAGTTGCGCGCGCAAATCGCGCTGCGTCGGGACGAGGTGGACGCCGAGGAACAGCACCAGGCCGAGGATCATCACGCTCAGTCCCACGAGGTCCCCTCCTGATCGCGAGGCAGTTTGCCCGCCCCGAATTTCCAACTATGGTCCCGCCGGCCGGCGCATCCTGCGCGCCGAAGGAGCCTGCGGAATGGCTCCGGGTATCACTTTTCAGGGGATGGGCGCAATGCTGCGAAACGACACGACATGGGCGCGCCGGCTGGCGCTGGCAGCGATGGCGCTGCTATGGCTGCCGAACGTTGCACTGGCACAGAGCTGGCCGCCGAAACTGGTGCGCATCATCGTGCCGTTTGGCCCGGGCTCGTCCCCCGACATCGTCGGCCGCGTGCTGGCCGACAGCCTGCAGGCCCGCCATCCCGGCAGCAGCTTTGTCATCGAGAACAAGCCCGGCGCCTCCGGCAATATCGGCACCGACGCGATCGCGAAATCCGCGCCCGATGGCGGCACCGTCGGCATTTCGCTGGGCGGACCGCTGGCCATCAACACGCTGCTGTTCGCCAAACTGCCCTACGATCCCGACAGGGACATCGCGCCGATCACGCTGCTGACGCAGCTGCCGAGCGTGCTCGCCGTGCCCACGTCTCTTGGCGTCAGCACCGTCGCGGAATTCCTCGCCAAGGTGAAGGCCGAGAAGGCCGGCCTCGCCTATGGCTCGATCGGCGCCGGCACGCTGTCGCAGCTGTGCATGGAGGCGATCGCGCAGAAGGCCGGCGCCGGCATGGTGCACATCCCCTATCCCTCCTCGCCGGCGGCGACCACCGCGCTGATCCGCGGCGACGTTCAGGTCGCCTGCCTGCCCGCCATCGGCGTGACGCCGCAGCTCGCCACCGGCACGGTGAAGCTGCTGGCGGTATCCACGGCGCAGCGCTCGGCGTTCCTGCCGGACGTGCCGACGCTGAAGGAAAGCGGCATCGACGTGCAGTCCGACGCCTGGAACGGGCTGGTCGGCCCCGGCGGGCTGCCGCAGGACGTGATCGCGAAAATCAACGCCGAAGTGGTGCAGTCGCTGGCCGAGCCGGCGGTGATCGAGAAACTGAAGGTGCAATTGATCACGCCTGTGCCATCGACGCCGGACGAGTTGCGCAAGAAAATGGCCGATGAAAAAGCGCTGTGGGCGGATGTCATCAAGGCGGCGAATATCAGGATCGAGTGAGGCGCCTGCGCGCCATCAGCCGCGCACTCACAGGAAGGTGCAGCTGCGCGCGACTTGCGCGGTGCCGCCGGCTGCCTTGACCTTCATGGTGTAGCTCTTTGGCGTCGGGGCCTGCGTCTTTGCGGCAAATAGCAGGATCGCGTGGCCCGATGAAGGCCCGCGCGCGCCGGTGATATAGGCATCGACCGTACAGGTGATGGACCTCGCGCAATCGTTCTCGAAGTCCATCCTGAACGTGTATTTGCCATTGTCGTCGTGGAAATTCAGATCCTTGTCGATAATGCAGCTCTTGGCGTTCATCTCGCCATCGTCCGCCGCCAGCACCGGCGCCGCGCCGAGCGTGCAGGCCATCGCCAGAGTCACCATCGTCACGCGCAGCAGCATCGCAGCCTCCCGGGTTGATCTGCCGGTTGGTCGCCGCGTCTGCGGAACCGGTTCATGGCCGCACGCTACTTGCCGGACTGCTTCTGCAGCGCGCGATTATCGACATAGCGGATCATGATCGGCCGCCCGGCAATGGCGCCACCGAGCCCTGATGTGAACGGCAGCGGCGCGCAGGCGTCGAGCGAGGCATTGATCGCCTTCAGATAGTTGTTTCGCAGATCCGTCGACACGCCCGGCGTCGCATAGGTCAGGCGCGGCGCGGCGATCATCGCGCCGGAGCGCTTGAAGCTGAACATCACCGACATCTGCATGCCCTCGCGCGCATCGTCGACCGGTGGCGGCGACCAGCACGACCGCAGCGCCGCGAACAGGTCGCCGATGGTGTCGAGGTCGTGACCGGGCTTCCGGTATTTTGCCGCGTCATCCTTGGCCGGCACGCTGAGGATCGTCACCTGCAGGTTTTCGCCGATGGGATAGTCGATCTCGGGAATGCACGGGCCTTGGTTGAACACGCTGCAAGTCGAGGGCGTGCAGGGCTGGCCGTCGAGCACGCTGCATGGCGCATGCGAAAACGGCGTGGCATCGATCGAATGGCGCGGGCGGGCCTCGGCGGCCCCGGCAACGACCGCGAACGCCACGATGGCCCAGCATGCAATAACAATGCGCCGCAGCATGGAGAGATCCTTATCAAGTGCCCTGCCCGATTGAAGTGATGCGCCAATCCGGCGTAATCAAGATGCAAGCGGATCACATCCGCACGAGCAGGAAACACCAGGAAACGCCAGGGAATCCCATGACCACGCATCCGTTCGAGCGCAGCCATTCCATCGTCATCGCGGCCGCGCCCGCCGCCGTGTTCGACTACGTCACCAATCCGAAATCATGGCCGCAGTGGCTGCCCTCCTCGCACCAGATCGATTGCGACGACCGCCCGATGCGGTTCGGCGACAGCTTTCACGAACACTGGTCGACGCGCACCGGCCCGGTCAGCCTCGACTGGCTGGTGATCGCCTGCGAGCATCCGAGATTGTGGATCGGCCTGACGCAGATCGATTTCATGGGCCCGATCGTGGTGCAGTACATCTGCGAGCCGGTGGACGGCGGCACCAGGTTCATCCGCACCATGCGCAACCCCGCGCGGCCCAAAGCGCCGACGGAAGAGATGATTGCGCGGATGGATGATGAAGCGGTGCTGGGGTTGGGAAATATCAAGAAGAATGTGGAGAATGGATCGTCGATCTAAGTCGTCGCCAACGTCGATGACGAAACTTCTATACGCGCTCCAAAAGTGGAGACGACATAGAGGCCGCTCAGCGAATACCTAGTACCCGGAATCAGAGCTGAGTGATACGGCGGCCTTTGAAACGGCGTTGACGGACCTTTTTCTTGGTCCAGACGAAGGGCTCGGCTTTGTCGTTGTACGCGTTGACGTAGGCATCGATGTGTTCCTGAAGCTGCTTGAGGCTTGTGAAGGAGGTGCCGCTAAGCGACTGCCCCTGCAAGATCGAAAACCATACCTCGACCTGATTGAGCCAGGACGCGCTTGTCGGCGTGAAATGAAATTGCACGTTGGGGTGGGCCTTGAGCCAATGTTC
Source organism: Nitrobacteraceae bacterium AZCC 2146 (assembly GCA_036924855.1). NCBI lineage: Bacteria > Pseudomonadati > Pseudomonadota > Alphaproteobacteria > Hyphomicrobiales > Nitrobacteraceae > Nitrobacteraceae bacterium AZCC 2146. Next base: position 358,527 of record JBAGRP010000001.1, on the reverse strand, counting down.
GTTTTTCTTGTGGGTGTTGAGGTTGTCGAGGATGACGTGAAGCTTTCGGCCCGGAAAGGCCGCGGTGACGCTGTTCATGAAGTCGAGAAACTCGACGCGGCGACGCCGTTTTGAATGAGCCGCGATGATCTTTCCAGTGGCGACCTCGAGTGCCGCAAACAGTGTTGTGGTGCCATGCCGCTTGTAATCGTGGCTCTGGCCGGTCAAGGCGCGGCCATTGGGCAACTTCAGATAGCCCTGCGCTCGCTCCAAAGCCTGGATCGAGGGCTTCTCGTCCACGCATAGTACAATGGCCTTCGCGGGCGGGGCGACGTAGAGGCCAACAACATCGGCAGCTTTGGCCGTAAAGTTCGGGTCGGTGCTCTCGCACCAGGACTTGCGAGCCGCGAGGTCAATCTTGTGGCTGCGCAGGAACCGCCAGACATATTGGACGTCAACATCGCCCAGCGCCTCGGCCAGCAGAGGGCCGGTCCAGCGCGCAAACCCTTGCGGGGGCGGCTTATCCAGCAGCTTCAGAATCCGCTTGTCGGTCGTCTTCGTATAAATCGGCTGCTTGCCAGGCCGCGGCTTGTCTTGCAGCCCTTCAAGGCCTTGGTCGGCATAGCGATGCCGCCAAAGGCTGACAATCCGCGGCTGAACCCCAACTTCCTTGGCGATTGAGCGGGTGCTGCGCCCGTCCGCCGCCAACAGAACGATCCGCGCCCGCTTCAAATCGCGCTGCAATGTCACCGGTGAGCGGCAACATGCTTCAAGCACCTTGCGATCTTTCCTCGAAAGGTGGACTTCTCTTGCTTCGGGTATCATCCATGTCTTGAATCACGACTCACGATCCAAGAAAAGTGGGTACTAGTTTTTCATAGCTAGTTATTTTCAGCACGTTTACTGACCTGGGGCTCCAGTTTCGGAATTTGAATCAAGTCCACGGCCGTACCATCAACCCGCAACGGCCTGTCGCGGTGTCGCTAATGCTCTGAAATAACTTGATTGCCGTTTGACAATGGTCCGAACCGGCGCATTGATATCGGCATTCCCCGGCAGCGGGTGGTCGCCCGTTAGAATTGGGGGCATCCCAGGGAGGCATCAATGAAACTTCATTTGAAAGCAACCGCGGCGATGTTGACGCTGGCGGCCTGGCCGGCTGCTGCGCAGCCGGCGCCGCCGGCGCCAAACGCACTCGAAACATTAGGTGCGATGCACCACACGGGTAGCACGGCCGATTGGCCGGAGATTCCGCAGACCGGTGCGAAAGCCGAACAGGTCAAACAGAACCTGACCAAGATCAAGCTCCCGGCAGGCTTTCACATCTCGCTTTACGCGCTCGTGCCGGACGCTCGCCATATCGCGGTCGGCCCACAGGGCGTTGCGACATTCGTGGGCACGCGCAAGTCAAAAGTCTGGGTAGTGACCGACCGCGCCCGTGGCGGCGTGGGCGACGAGGTCAAGGAGTTCGCTCCGACCCTGCCAAAGAAGATACCCAATGGCGGGTGCTTCTCGAAGGACGGCTTCCTTTATATCCCCGAGCAAAATCGCGTGCTGGAATATCCGGCGGCCGAATTCTTCTATGAGAGCGCAGACGTTGTTGCGGGTGTCGTCGTTCCCGAAGGCGAACTGATCCCTAAGTCCGAGGAGAGCTATAACCACACGGCGCGCACATGCCGGATCGGCCCGGACAACAAGCTCTATATTCAATTGGGTCAGCCCTACAACGTGCCGGCAAAAGAGAAGTTCGATATGTACCGCAAGCTCGGCATCGGCGGGATCATCCGCATGGACCGTGACGGCAAGAACCGCGAGGTCTATGCGGTTGGACTGCGCAACCCGGTCGGCATGGATTTCCACCCCAAGGACAAGTCGCTCTGGACCAACGACAATCAGGTCGATGGCATGGGCGACGAGCAACCCCCGGGCGAAATGAACCGCATCGCCAATGCTGGTCAGGATTTCGGCTTTCCCTGGTATGGCGGCGGTCGTACGCGCACCGTCGAATACAAGAACGATACCCCGCCCGCCAATGTGGTTTTCCCTGAAGTGGAACAGGCAGCCCATGCGGCAGACCTCGGCCTGATGTTCTACACCGGCAGCATGTTTCCGAAAAAATATCAGGGCGCGATCTTCTCGACCCAGCACGGTTCATGGAATCGAACCGCGCCGGTTGGCGCGCGTGTGATGGTGACGTTCCTCAAGGACGACGGCCATGCCGCGGGAAAGTCTGAACCGTTTGCCGAGGGGTGGAACGAGAATGGCTATTACCTGGGTCGCCCCGTCGACGTGGCGCAGTTGCCAGATGGTTCGCTGCTGGTCTCGGACGATCTCGTCGGAGCGCTCTATCGCATCTGGTACGACGGCAAGTAACATCTTGATCTAAGATGGTGGCCCCCTGACGCGGGGCCATCATGCCTTCCATGGTGCAAGATCCCTGAGGGTTTAGGATGATTTCTGCGTATCCCAAGGCGGCACTGCTGGCTGTCCACCTGTTCGCGTCAGCTTGTCTTCTCGTAGCCGGCGGCAGCGTGTGCAGAGCGGGCGACGTAAAAGCTGGCCGTACGAAGGCTCTGATGTGCCAGGCATGTCACGGCCTCGACGGGCTTTCAAAGGCCCCGGATGCACCAAACATCGCCGCGCAAATCGAGCCATACATCGTCGCACAACTGCAAGCGTACAAATCCGGTACCCGAAAGAACGACGCTATGTCGGTGGTAGCTTCATCTTTGTCCGACACGGACATCGAAGATCTTGCAGCTTATTTTGCGGCAATCGAGATCAATGTCGTCAAGATGCCGGGTGGATAGCAATTATCGGTTCGGTACATTGACGTTCGACCCGACTACGGGGGCGTATACGCTTCGGTCTGGCAAGTGTCCGCAAAACTCGGGCTCGATGGAGCCGCGAGAAGGCGAGGTTATGGCTGTTTGAAATTTGAATCGGGAAATCGTGCAATACGAACGCACACCCTCGTGTCCCGGACGCGGTGCACGAGACCGGCATACGTTAACCGGCGTCCGCGAGTCTTCGCGCTCCCCTCTTCTTACGCCTTCTTCTTCACGTCCTTGATGCTGGAAAACACGATGCCTTCGGCGCGCTCCTTGGTGTAGCCGAGATAGAACTCGTTCTTGGCGAGGAACACCGGATCGCCATCGACGTCGTCGGCGACGCCGGAATTGTTGGCGGCGACGAAGGCGTCGAGCTTCTTGCGGTCGTCGCAGGAGATCCAGCGCGCCAGCGAGAATTCCGACACTTCGAAATTCACCGGCAGCTGGTATTCGGCGTCGAGGCGGGCCTTGAGTACGTCGAGCTGCAAGGGACCGACGACACCGACCAAAGCCGGCGCGCCGTCGCGCGGGCGGAACACCTGCACGACGCCCTCCTCCGACATCTGCTGCAGCGCTTCCTTCAGCTTCTTCGCCTTCATCGCATCGCCGAGCCGGACGCGGCGGACGATTTCCGGCGCGAAGCTGGGCACGCCGATGAAGGTGAGATCCTCGCCGTCGGTCAGCGTGTCGCCGATCCGCAGCGTGCCGTGGTTGGGAATGCCGACCACGTCGCCGGCGAAGGCTTCATCGGCCAGCGCGCGGTCCTGCGCGAAGAAGAACTGCGGCGACGACAGCGACATGTTCTTGCCGGTGCGCACCAGCTTGGCCTTCATGCCCCTTGTCAGCTTGCCCGAGCACAGCCGCGCAAACGCGATTCTGTCGCGGTGGTTCGGATCCATGTTGGCCTGGATCTTGAACACGAAGGCGCTCATCTTGGGCTCGTCAGCCTCGACCTTGCGCAGGTTGCTTTCCTGCGCGCGCGGTGCCGGCGCGAACTGGCCCAGCCCCTGCAGCAGATCGCCGACGCCGAAATTGCGCAGCGCCGAGCCGAAATACACCGGCGTCATGTGGCCCTCGCGGAACGAGGCGAGGTCGAACGGCTTGCTGGCTTCCTTGACCAGCGCCAGCTCATCGATGATTTCGCTGACGTCGAGATTGGGATTGCGGCCGGCGAGTTCGGCGACGTCAATCTTCTCCGCAGCGCCGGTCTTGGCGCCGCCGCCTTCGAGCAGGCGAATGCCGCCGGTGTGAATGTCGTAGGTGCCGAGGAAATCGCGGCCGCGGCCGACCGGCCAGGTCATCGGCGTGGTGTCGAGCGCCAGCGTCTTCTCGATCTCGTCCAGGAGATCGAAGGTGTCGCGGCTCTCGCGGTCCATCTTGTTGATGAAGGTGATGATCGGGATATCTCTGAGACGACACACCTCGATCAATTTGAGCGTGCGCGCCTCGATGCCTTTGGCGGCGTCGATCACCATGACCGCGGAATCCACCGCGGTCAGCGTGCGGTAGGTGTCTTCCGAAAAGTCCTCATGGCCCGGCGTGTCCAAGAGGTTGAACACCAGGTTCTGGAATTCGAAGGTCATCACCGAGGTGACCACGGAGATGCCGCGGTCGCGCTCGATCTTCATCCAGTCGGAACGGGTGTTGCGGCGTTCGCCCTTGGCCTTGACCTGGCCGGCGAGATTGATGGCGCCGCCGAACAGCAGCAGCTTTTCGGTCAGCGTGGTCTTGCCGGCGTCGGGATGCGAGATGATCGCGAAGGTGCGGCGGCGCGCGACCTCCGCGGCAAGCGAGGAGCGCACAGGCGATTCGGTGGGGAGAGCGATGTCGGACATAAACGTGCCTGTGGCAGGGAAACCGGGCGCAATCAAGGGGATTTGCGCGGGAATGCCGCAGTTGCGGGACTCTCCGGCACCCCTCATATAGGGGCTGCGAGGACGACCTCCAATCAACATCATCCGCAGGGACGGCCCTGCCTAACGCGGAGGCCGTCTTATGGCTTGGCTATTGTTGTTCGTTGCGGGTTTGCTCGAAGTCGGCTGGGCGGTCGGGCTGAAATATACCGAAGGCTTTACCCGCCTGGTGCCGTCGGTACTGACCCTGATGAGCATGACCGCCAGCGTCGGCATGCTGGCTCTGGCGCTGAAATCGCTGCCGATGGGAACCGCTTATGCGGTGTGGACCGGCATCGGCGCGGTTGGAACCGCCATTCTCGGCATCGTTCTGTTCGGCGACCCCGCCGGCACCGCACGGATCGCCTGCATCGGCCTGATCGTCGCCGGTATCGCCGGGCTGAAGCTGGCGTCGTGAGGTTGGCCACCGGCCCCTCCCCGTCATTGCGAGCGCAGCGAAGCAATCCAGAAGGCCACAAGGCAAGGAAGGCTGGATTGCTTCGTCGCCAAGTGGCTCCTCGCAATGACGACCGAGACGTCAGATAAAGTTCAGATGCAGCAGCTTCACGATCCAATAAGTGGCTGCGGCGACGATCGCCGCGGCCGGGATCGTGATCACCCAGGCATAGACGATCGAACTCGCCACATTCCAGCGCACCGCGGAGACGCGGCGCGCGGCGCCGACGCCGACGATGGCGCCGGTGATGGTGTGGGTGGTGGAGACGGGAACGCCCAAAAATGTCGCCATGAACAGCGTCGCGGCGCCGCCGGTCTCGGCGCAAAAGCCCTGCATCGGCGTCAGCTTGGTGATGCGCAGCCCCATGGTGCGGACGATGCGCCAGCCGCCCATCAGCGTGCCCAGCGCCATCGCCGCCTGGCACGCCAGCACCACCCAGAACGGCACCGAGAACTCGGTGCCGAGATAGCCCTGCGAATACAACAGCACCGCGATGATGCCCATGGTCTTCTGCGCGTCATTGCCGCCATGGCCGAGCGAATACAGCGACGCCGAGACGAACTGCAGAATCCGGAACGCGCGATCCACCGCGAACGGCGTCGAGCGCACCGACGCCCACGACACGATCGCCACCAGCACCAGCGCCAGCAAGAATCCCACCAGCGGCGACAGCACGATCGCCAGCAGCGCCTTCGACAGGCCGCCCCACACCGCGGCGGACAATCCGGCTTTCGCGAGACCCGCGCCCAGTAACCCGCCGATCAGCGCATGCGACGAACTGGAGGGTATCCCCAGCCCCCAGGTGATCACGTTCCAGACGATCGCCCCCATCAGCGCGGCGAAGATTACCGCGGCATCGATCACATGCGGTTCGATGATCCCCGTGCCGATGGTGTTGGCAACATGCAGGCCGAACACCAGGAATGCGATGAAGTTGAAGAACGCCGCCCACAGCACCGCATATTGCGGCCGCAGCACGCGGGTCGAAACGATGGTCGCGATGGAGTTCGCGGCATCGTGCAGCCCGTTGAGAAAGTCGAACAGCAGCGCGATGGCGACGAGGCCGATCAGCACCGGAAGGGCGAGCGTGGCGTCCACTACGATTGCCCTACCCTAGACTTGTTCGATGACGATGCTGTTGATCTCGTTCGCGACGTCGTCGAAGCGGTCGGCGACTTTCTCGAGGTGCTTGTAGATCTCGGCGCCGACGACAAAGTCCATCGCATTGGCGTTGCGGTGCTTCAGGAACAGTTCCTTCAGGCCGATATCATGCAGGTCGTCGACGCGGCCCTCGAGCTTGCCGAGTTCTTCGGTGATCGCGGTCAGAAGCCCGACATTCTGACCGATGGATTTCATCAGCGGCAGCGCGCGGCCGACCAGGTTGGCGCATTCCACCAGCAGCGTGCCGATCTCGCGCATCGGCGGCTCGAAGGTGCGGACCTCGAACAGGATCACGGCCTTGGCGGTCTGCTGCATCTGATCGATGGCGTCGTCCATCGAGGTGATCAGGTTCTTGATGTCGACGCGGTCGAACGGCGTGATGAAGGTGCGGCGCACCGCGGTCAGCACTTCGCGGGTGACATTGTCGGCGTCATTCTCGAACTGGTTGACGCGCTGGCAGAACACCGGGGTTTCTTCACCGCCGCGCAGCATGCCCTGCAGCGCTTCCGCGCCCTGCACCACCGCCACCGAATGGCGGGCAAACAGATCGAAGAACCTCTCTTCTTTCGGCAGAAAGGCTCGAAACCACCGCATCAACATCGTTTTTGTCCAGATCGCAGGAAAAAGTCCCGTAGGACGCACACCCCGCGGCGGCATCCTGTCACACGCCCGTCATAAAGCATTTCCGACACAGTCGAGCAATCGCCCGCCTGTCAGGCGCCGTCATCCACCGATTTATGGTGCCGTAGTTCCGCGAAAACGCTGCTTTTACAGCGACCGCCTAAAATAATGCGCGATTTCGCCGATCACGCCGCGGCGGAAGGTCAGCACGCAGATCACGAAGATCGCGCCCTGGATCACCGTCACCCACTGGCCGAAGCCGGCGAGATATTGCTGCATGGCGATGATGACGAAGGCGCCGACCACCGGGCCGAATATCGTGCCGAGACCGCCGACCAGCGTCATCAGCACGATTTCGCCGGACATGGTCCAGTGCACGTCGGTCAGCGACGCATTTTGTGCCACGAACACTTTCAGTGAGCCGGCAAAGCCCGCCAGCGTGCCGGACAGGATATAGGCCAGCAACTTGTACTGGTCGGTCTTGTAGCCCAGCGAGATCGCGCGCGGCTCGTTCTCGCGGATCGCCTTCAGCACCTCGCCGAACGGCGAGTTGATGGCGCGGTAGATCAGCAGGAAGCCGAGCAGGAAGCCGGCGAGGATCACGTAATACAGCGTGATCGGCTTCGACAGATTGAAGATGCCGAACAGATACCCCTGCGGGATGCCCTGGATGCCGTCTTCGCCATGGGTGAACGGCGTCTGCAGATAGACGAAGTAGAGCAGCTGCGACAGTGCCAGCGTGATCATCGCGAAATAGATGCCCTGACGGCGGATCGCAATCACGCCGGTGATGACGCCGAGCGCCGCGGCGCCGACCGTGCCGATCAGGATGCCAAGTTCAGGCGTCACGCCCCACACCTTCAGCGCATGCGCCGTGAAATAGCCGGCGGTGCCCAAGAACATCGCGTGGCCGAACGACAGCAACCCGCCATAGCCGATCAGCAGGTTGAAGGCGCAGGCGAGCAATGCGAAGCACAGCGCCTGCATCACGAAGAACGGATAGACGCCGGTCAGCGGCACCACCACCAGCAGCGCGGTCATGATCACGAAGGCGATCATCGCGTCGCTGGTGCCGCGGCGCGGTTCAGGAATGGCGTTTTCGGTGATTGTGGTCATGTTAGGCCGCCCGTCCCGTCAGTCCCGATGGCTTGATCAGCAGCACCAGCACCATCAGAACGAACACGACGGTGTTGGAGGCCTCGGGATAAAAATACTTGGTCAAGCCCTCGACGATGCCGAGCGCGAAACCGGTGATGATCGAGCCCATGATCGAGCCCATGCCGCCGATCACCACGACGGCGAACACCACGATGATCAGGTCGGCGCCCATCAGCGGCCGCACCTGGTTGATCGGCGCCGACAGCACGCCGGCGAGCGCCGCGAGACCGACGCCGAGCCCGTAGGTCAAAGTGATCATGCGCGGCACGTTGATGCCGAAGGCGCGCACCAATGTCGGATTTTCGGTGGCGGCGCGCAGGTTGGCGCCGAGTCGCGTGCGCTCGATCAAGTACCAGGTCAGCAGGCAGACGATCAGCGAGAAGATCACCACCCAGCCGCGATAGATCGGCAGGAACATGAAGCCGAGATTCATGCCCCCCTTCAGCACGTCGGGGATCGCATAGGGCAGACCCGAGGAACCGAAGTAATTCTGGAACACGCCCTGGATGATCAGCGCCATGCCGAAGGTCAGCAGCAGCCCGTAGAGGTGATCGAGGCCGGAGATCCATTTCAGCATGGTGCGCTCAAGGATCATGCCGAAGATCCCGACCGCGACCGGCGCGACGATCAGCGCCGGCCAGTAGCCGATGTTGAGCGCGTTGAGCAGGAAATAGGCGCAGAACGCGCCCATCATATAGAGCGCGCCGTGTGCGAAATTGATGATGTTGAGCATGCCGAAGATCACGGCGAGGCCGAGACTGAGCAGCGCGTAGAACGAGCCGTTGATCAGCCCAACCAGCAATTGCGCGAACAGGGCCTGCAGATTGATCGACATGGTGTTTTCAACTCTTGGCGTCAGCGGTTCTTGGCTTCAAGCAGTTCTTGGCGTCAGCAGTTCCTGACATCAGGAAGTGCAGCCCGGCAGCACAGGGCTGCCGGGCCTTGAGCATTACTTCTTCAGAAGCGCGCAGGTGCTCTTGTCGAGCGGCGTGAACGCCTGATCGCCGGGGACCGTGCCGACCAGCTTGTAGAAGTCCCACGCCGATTTCGATTCCGACGGCTTCTTCACTTCGAACAGATAGGCCGAGTGGATGGTGCGGCCGTTGGGCTGGATCGTGCCCTTGCCGAACAACGGATCCTCGGTCGGTATTTCCTTCATCTTGGCGACGATCTTGGCGCCGTCATGCGGATTGCTGCCGAGCGCATCGAGCGCCTTGAAATAATGCATCAGGCCGGCATAGACGCCCGCCTGCACCATCGAGGGCGGTGCGCTGTTCTTCATGCGCGCCGCGAACTTCTTGGAGAATGCGCGGGTGTCGTCATTGAGATCCCAGTAGAAGGTCTCGGTGAAGCTCAGGCCTTGCGCCGTCTCGAGGCCGATCGCCTTGACGTCGGTGATGAACAGCAGCAGCCCTGCGAGCTTCTGGCCGCCCTTGGTGATTCCGAATTCAGCCGCCTGCTTGATCGAGTTGGTGGTGTCGCCGCCGGCATTGGCGAGGCCGATGACCTTGGCCTTCGACGACTGCGCCTGCAGCAGGAAGGATGAGAAATCCGCGGTGTTGAGCGGGTGCTTGACGCCGCCGACCACCTTGCCGCCCGAGGATTTGACAACTTCCGAAGTGTCGCGCTCAAGCGCGGCACCGAAGGCGTAGTCGGCGGTCAGGAAGAACCAGCTGTCGCCGCCGGCCTTCACCATCGCCTGCCCGGTCGAATGGGCGAGCATGTAGGTGTCGTAGGTCCAGTGCACCGTGTTCGGCGAGCACTGCGCGTTGGTCAGATCGGACGTCGCGGCACCCGAATTGATATAGACGCCGTTCTTTTCCTTGACGATGTTGTTGACCGCCAGCGCCACGCCGGAATTCGGCACATCGACAATGGTATCGACCTTGTCGACATCGAACCACTGCCGCGCGATGTTAGAGCCGATGTCCGGCTTGTTCTGATGATCGCCGGAGATGATGTCGATCTTCCAACCCTTCGCCATCAAACCGGAATCTTCCGCCGCCATCTGCGCCGCCAGCGTCGAGCCGGGTCCGGCGAGATCGGCATAGAGGCCGGACTGGTCGCTGAGCGAGCCGATCTTGACGGTCTTGTCCTGCGCGGACGCAATCGTAGCGGTTGCCAATGTCAGCGCGGTTCCGAGCAGCAATGCGGTCATTTTATTTTTCATGATTATTCCCTCCTCCAAATCTTTGGGCGTGGTTCAGACGCCGAGATAGGTATGCAGCTTGTCCATATTGGCCGATAGTTCCGAATTGGCGAAGCCGTCGATGATCTTGCCATGCTCGACGATGTAATAGCGGTCCGCCACAGTGGCGGCGAAACGGAAATTCTGTTCGACCAGCAGGATCGTGAAGCCTTCCGATTTCAGCCGCGCGATGGTGTGGCCGATCTGCTGGATGATGACCGGCGCGAGGCCCTCGGTCGGCTCGTCCAGCATCAAAAAGCGGGCACCGGTGCGCAGGATGCGGCCGATCGCCAGCATCTGCTGCTCGCCGCCGGAGAGCTTGGTGCCCTGGCTGTTGAGTCGTTCCTTGAGATTGGGGAACAGGTCGAAAATCTGGTCGAGCGACAATCCGCCGGGGCGGATGTTCGGCGGCAGCATCAGGTTTTCGCGGACGTCGAGGCTGGCAAAAATGCCGCGCTCTTCCGGGCAGAACGCAATGCCGAGCTTTGCGATCTTGTCCGACTGCGCACGCGAGATGTCGTGGCCGTCGAATTTGATCGCCCCGCTGCGCTTGCCGATGATACCCATCACGGATTTCAGCGTCGTGGTCTTGCCGGCGCCATTGCGGCCGAGCAAGGTTACGACCTCGCCTGCCTTCACGTTGAAATCGATGCCGTGAAGGATGTGCGATTCGCCGTACCAGGCCTGCAGATTCTCCACCGTCAGCACAGCGGCGCTGGCCGCAGCCGTCGCGGCATGTGCCGGTCCGGCCATTTTGAGTTCAGCCATGCCCGGCTCCCAGATAGGCTTCCTTGACGCGCTCGTCCGTGGTGAGGTCGGCATAGCTGCCTTCCGCAAGAACCCTGCCGCGCGTCAGTACGGTAATGATGTCGGAGAGATTGGAGACCACACTGAGGTTATGTTCGACCATCAGGATGGTGTATTTCGCCGAGATCCGCTTGATCAGTGCGGCGATCTTGTCGATGTCCTCGTGGCCCATGCCGGCCATCGGCTCGTCCAGCAGCATCATTTCCGGATCGAGCGCCAGCGTGGTGGCGATCTCCAGCGCGCGCTTGCGGCCGTAGGGCATTTCCACCGCCGGCGTGTTGGAAAACTCGCTTAAGCCCACGTCGTCGAGCAGTTCGCCGGCGCGCTCATTGTACTGATCCAGCACGCTCTTGGAGCGCCAAAAATCGAACGAGGCGCCGTGCTGGCGCTGCAGCGCAACGCGGACGTTTTCCAGCGCGGTGAGATGCGGAAAAACCGCGGAGATCTGGAATGAACGTACCAAGCCCAGCCGCGCGACGTCGGCAGGCGCCATAGCGGTGATGTCGTGGCCTTTATAAAGAATCTGGCCGGCGGACGGCCTCAGAAATTTGGTCAACAGGTTGAAGCACGTCGTCTTGCCGGCCCCGTTGGGGCCGATCAGAGCGTGGATGGTGCCACGGCGTACCTTGAGATTGACGTCACGGACGGCAAAAAAGCCCGCGAATTCCTTGGTCAATCCGTGGGTTTCAAGAATGAACTCATCGGTCAAGCAAATTTCCCCCATCGGCCTTCCCCGGCGTGTCGACGCGGGTGGCCAATTTTTGCTACGGCCTGATTTCAGGGGACGTCTTGGAAGTCCGTCACCTGCCCGGCCGCATCTGGCGGGAATATGCCGTCAACGGACGGGTTAACGCAAGGTGCAATGCGGCACATTCCCCGGACTGTCGGCCGCAGCGGCTTCGCCATTAGTCGAATGGCCCTGCCGCGCAAACAATGACGGGACGACCCTGGACATCGGCGGGAGACGCCGGGAAAGCACCTATTAATTGTATTGCCAGCGATATTCGCCTCTTCACCAATTATTTTCCTTAGCAGCTCATGTTGTCGGCATTTGATACATTGATCGGATTGCAGCCGTGGATTTCCAGAGCGCCGACCCATCTGTGATCAAATCGATCCGGCAACGCGATCTGCTGAACAGCTGGCTGCGTCTCTATGCCCGGCAACAGGTGCTGCCTCATATCGCGGACTACCAGCCCGAACGCCTCACCGAGGAATTACCGGACCTCGTCTACTACATCGTGGAGCAAACGCAGCAACCGCCGCGCCTCATCATCGACAGCAACGGCACCCGGATGTCGAGTGCCTACGGCACCACCGGCAAGGGCCGCTACCTCGATGAGTATGTGGGACCGGTGCTGGGGCCGATCGTGCTGCCGGCCTACCATGAATGCATCGACCGGGCGCTACCGATCTATACTGTCTCAATGATCGACGATGTCTGCGGCCACGCCGTCGCCTATGAGCGCGTGCTGATGCCGTTCTCCGATGGCGATGGCGTCAGCCACATCATCGCGTCGCTGAAAACCATCAGCGAAGACGGTGGCTTTGAAATCAAGAATCTGATGCGCGGGCACCAGAGCCTGCCGACGCCAAAGATCCGCGTGGTGATCGACCACAACCTGTTCCACCGCACCCCCGGCCGCATTCCCGCCGGGGACGTGATTGAGTTTGATTGAGCCCGGACCATCGCCGCAACCGGTCATGTCCTTCATCGCTGCGCCGTCGGGCGGACGATCAGCTCATTGACGTCGACATTGTCGGGCTGGCCAATCGCATAGCTGATCGCTTCGGCGATGGCGGACGGCGGGATCGACGCCTGATCCAGCATGGCGCGAACACCCGCCCTGATTTGGGGATCGCTGACCCCGTCGAACAATTCGGTGCGGGTGAGACCGGGGCTGATCACCGTCACGCGCAGGTACTTGCTCTCCTGCCGCAGCCCCTCGGACAGCACCCGCACCGCATATTTGGTGGCGCAGTAGATGGCGGCGGTGGGATCGACCCGGTGCGCAGAGGTGGAAGCGACGTTGATGATATGCCCGGCGCCCTGCTCACGCATGATCGGCAGCACCGCGGCGATGCCATGCAGGACGCCGCGCAGATTGACGTCGATCATCCGGTTCCACTCGTCGACACGCAGGTCTTCTATCGGCGATAGCGGCATCACGCCGGCATTGTTCACCAGCACGTCGATCCGGCCGTAACGCGCGTGAGCGGCGGCGGCGAAGGCCTTGACGCTGTCGAGATCGGTCACATCGAGCTCCCTGTGCAACACGTCGCCGCCGAGCCATTGGATCTCTTGTACGATGGCGGCGATCCGGTCGCTGCGTCGCGCACCGAGAACGACTTGATGGCCTTTCGCCGCAAGGTGGAGTGCCGTGGCCTCGCCGATGCCGCTGCTGGCGCCGGTGATCAGCACGACCTTGCTGGTGGGCGATCGGGGATTCGTCATGGGATGCTCCGCTTTATTCACATCGGGAGCCCGCTCCCGATGACGGAGGTATGTGACGAAGCGATCCCTGGGGGTTATCGCGATCCTGCAAGATTTATGCACGATCCTGCAAATTGCTCTTGGAGGTGCTGGCCCGCGGTACAGGATCGGATATCATGCAGACATCATCATTGCTCGAATATGCAGGCTTCCGCTGACACGTCTCCTCACTCCGCATCAAGAGATCGCGTCGATCATTGCCCGTTTCGCCACCGGCGAAGGCGAGTACCTGACCGCCATTGACAGCCTTTTCTTCGCCAGGCGCTCGTCCCCGACACAGCCGCTTCACACCGCCCAATGGCCCTGCTTCGCCCTCATCGTCCAGGGCGCCAAGCGCCTGGAAGTCGGGTCGGAGGTATATCGCTACGGTGTTGGCGACTACCTCGTGGTGTCGCTGGATCTTCCCGTCGTGTCCCGTGTGACGCAGGCAAGCCCCGAAGCGCCGTATCTCGGCCTGGGCATGAAGATCGACGCGAACCAGCTGAAAGACGTGATGGGCCGGTTAGTGACGCGACCGGCGGCCGTACCGGACGAGATGCGTGGCGTCGCCGTCAACACGGCTCCGCCGGAGCTTCTCGGCGCCGCCTTGCGATTGTTGCGATTGCTGGATCGCCCCGAGGACATCCCTGCGATGGCGCCGCTGATCGAGCAGGAAATCCTCTATCGCCTGCTGACCGGCCCGTTCGGCCCGCGGCTTCTGCAGATTGCAATGACCGAAACCCCCGGCAACAAGGTCGCCCAGGCCATCGCGTGGCTTCGGGAGAATTTTGCACGGCCGCTGCGTATCGAAGAACTGGCCGAGCGCGTCGGGATGAGCGACTCCTCGCTGCATCATCACTTCAAGGCGGTCACGGCGATGACACCGATGCAGTATCAGAAGCAGCTACGCCTCCACGAAGCGCGCCGCCTGATGCTGATGGAGCGCATGGACGTCGGCACCGCGGGCTACAGCGTCGGCTACCAGAGCCCGTCGCAGTTCAGTCGGGAATACAGCCGGCTCTATGGCCTGTCGCCGCTGAAGGATGTCGGCGCCATGCGAGCGCCGATCGCGGCGGAATAACGTTAGACACGAGTCCGCGCTTCTGGACTACGCCAGTTCCTTTTCGTAAGTCTCCGGCTTGAAGCCGACCAGCAGCTTGCCGCCGGCGTCGAGCACCGGCCGCTTGATCATCGAGGGCTGCTCGAGCATCAGTGCGATCGCGCGGCTCTCGTTCAGACCGTCTTTGGCGGCGTCATCGAGCTTGCGGAATGTCGTGCCGGCGCGGTTCAGCAGCGTCTCCCAGCCGACGGTCTTGGCCCAGCGCTGCAGGCCGGCCTTGTCGATGCCTTGGACCTTGTAGTCGTGAAAGCTGTAGGCGACGCCATGGCTGTCGAGCCAGATGCGCGCTTTCTTCATCGTGTCGCAGTTCTTGATGCCGTAGATGGTGATCGCCATGATGGTCTGCGCTGCCGGAAGTTGAACGTCGATCCGCGTAAATAGCAGATCGCGTCGCTGCGGCTGACCTCAAATCCGCTTCATCCACAGACCGTACCGACGATGCCTGCCGGGACATCATCGGTACGGTCATGAGCGTCAGGCCGCGCGTCTGCGGCTCGCAAATATCAGCCACAGCGCGGACACCAGAAAGTAGAACGCGCCGAAGCCGGCATAGGGTGCGATGTCCAGGATCGTCGGCACTGCGGCGCCGCCTGCCTGTTTGACAAAGAACAAGCCGGCCGCGGTCGACTGCGCGCCGCTCAGGATCATCGCCCATTGCGCGCCAAACTTGCGCCAGCGGCGCACGCCGGTGACGAGCTGCGCCAGACCCGCCAGCGCCGCCCAGACACCGAAGATCGCCAGCACGGCATTCATGCTCGACGGCACGGCGACAGCCACTGCCCCCGCGGCGAAGAGGCTGACCGCCACGTTCAGCGCCTGTGAGGGATTGGCCAGCAGACCGCCGCTCTCATTGGCATCGAACCAGTTTGCCAGCGCATCCCATGCGGGATAGCCGACCAGAAGGATGGCCGCCACCACGGGAGTCGACACCCCCACGGTGAGCGCAGCCGCCACCCAGGCGGCCGCGACGATGGCGCGAACGAGGTAATATCGTGTGAGAGCGCTGCTGGCTGCAGTCTCCAAGCTGGCGGTTCCCTGTGAAGAGGTCATGTCTGTCTCCATCGCATCTGAGACCGGACGCCCTTAGCCGGGATGGCGGGAGCGCCTCGGACCAATTACATATTGCGATAACTGATATCGCGATATGTTTTCTGGGGCAGACCGCGAACCTTGTCCATATTTATTTATCGCGATATACGTTATTGTGATATTGACTTGAGGAGAATGGCCGTGTCGCCGGACGAGATCACGCTGGATCACCAGCTCTGCTTTGCCCTCTACGGGGCCAGCATGGCGATCGGCCGCGCCTACAAGCCGCTGCTCGACGCCCTCGAGATCACCTATCCGCAATATCTGGTGCTGAGCACGCTGTGGGAACGCGGCGCGCAGAGCGTCGGCGGCATTGCCGAGCGGCTGGCGCTGGAGTCGAGCACGGTCACCCCGCTGGTCAAACGGCTCGAACAGGCGGGCTTCGTCGCGCGCAAGCGCAATCCGGAGGACGAACGCCAGGTCGTGGTCAGCTTGACCGACAAGGGCACGGACATGCGCGAAAAGGCCCGCTGCCTCGGCGAGACGCTGTTCGTCGCGGCCGGCATGTCGGTCGAGCGGCTGATGAACCTCAATCGCGAGGTCCACGCCTTTCAGGATGCCGTGACCAGTCACATCAGCAACACCAGTACCGCTGCAGCCAAAACGGACTGACGGGCATTTCAGCGCGCTGCCCATCCTATGGGCTTGCCTGTTGCGGGCGCTTTTGTTGAACTACGCGTGAGTAGAAGCGGTCAGGACCACGGTGTGGTTCAGGACATTGCTCGGCAGAGATCGAACGTTTCGTTCCGGAGCCGGCATCGTGCAAACTCACTCTCTCATCTCGGCACATGACGATCATACCGTAACGAACGGAAACCGTGCGCACGCGTCCGCGCTCGCCCGCATCGCTGTACGTCCAGCGCAACGGCATGCCGCCGCTGCGTCCTTCACCGGAGTAGAAGCAGTCAACATGGCCGGGCGATCCACTGCCCTGTCATGCGGGTCATTGCTCCTCACACCTGCGGCACAAGATGTCTTGGCCGCATTCAACGATGGAGATTGATATGACGACCTCAAGCAACGCCGCCTATGCCCTCGCCGAACTCAACCAGGAAACCAAGTTCGGCGGCGTCGGCGGCATCAAGCACCGCGACGTCCCGCGCATCGACCTCAGCGATTTCGAAAACCGCAAGCAGGAGATCGCCGACCAGCTCTGGAACGCATCCGTCGAGATCGGCTTCTTCCAGCTGGTCAATCACGGCATCCCGCAGGCGCAGGTCGACGAAGCCTTCGACATGACCGCGAAATTCTTCGCGCTGTCGCAGGACGACAAGGCAAAGATGCCGCTCGGCAAGGGCACCAATACCGGATGGGAATTCAAGAGCCAGGTGCGGCCCTCGACCGGCACCGCGGACAACAAGGAATCCTATCAGATCACCCTGCCCCGCATGGCCAAGCTCTGGCCGGATGGCGATGCGCTACCCGGCTTCAAGGCGGCGATGCTCGCCTTCGAGCGCGCCAACTGGGCGGTCGGCATGAAGGTGCTGTCATGCTTCGCGCTCAAGCTCGGCTTCAAGCCGGATTTCTTCACCGAGGCGCATGATCCGATGTCGCCGGAATACCAGAGCACGCTGCGCCTGCTGCATTACTTGCCGATGACCAATGCCAAGCCGGAGGATTACACCGGCTGGCGCGCCGGCGCCCACACCGACTTCGACTGCCTGACGCTGCTGCATCAGCGCACCGGCCAGGGCGGACTGCAGTTGTGCCCCGGCAAGGAATCCGCCGAACTCGCATGGACCGACGTCGAGCCGCTGCCGGGCGTCATCACCTGCAACATCGGCGACATGCTGCGACGCTGGAGCGACGACAAGCTGCTGTCGACGCTGCATCGCGTGCGCATGCCCAGCGCCGACGAATATCAGGGCTCGCGCTATTCGCTGCCGTTCTTCTGCCAGGCCAACAAGGACGCTATGATCCAGGGTCCGGGCAAGGTCTATGCACCGATCTCGGCGCATGACTATCTGCAGCAGCGCATCGCGGCGAATTTTGCGGGCTAAGGCGGGGTCAATCGTACCAGCTTGAAAAGATCAAGGCGCGGCGCTTGTTGAGTGAGGCGCCGCGCTTTTCTGTCGCCATCTGCTTTGCCGGTTCGGCTACCTGTCCACCACTGCTCCGAATGAGACAGCGCGAACGGCGAATCTGTCGTAGACCATGGCGACTTCGTTGCAGGGAGCGATCATGGAATTCACCGCGCTGTTTCTGGCTGTCGCCATCGCCATGCTCGTGGCCTGGCGCGGTTCGCGTTCGCTCGCGCTGCCGCTGTTCGCCGCCGTGCTGATCGCCTGCATTGCGACCTATCTGCACCATGCGACCGATACGCTGAAGCTGTCGTTTTGAGAGGGCCCATGACCTCCGCCCGCGCCATCGCGCTCAATGCCCTCAGCCTCTATGCCGTGGCGCTGCTGCTCGCAGCCGCCTTCGCGGCGCAGTTGCTGCTGCATGAACTGCCCTGCCCGCTCTGCCTGCTGCAGCGCGTGATGTTCGCGCTGTTGGCCATAGGCCCGATCCTGAACATCCGCTTCGGCCCGCGTCCCAGCCACTACGCGCTGTCGCTGCTATCAGCCATCGTCGGTGCAGTTGTTTCCACGCGGCAGATCCTGCTGCATATCCTGCCCGGAGATTCCGCCTACGGCTCCGCATTGTTCGGCTATCATTACTATACCTGGGCCTTGATCGGCTTTGCCGCAGCGATCGTGATGTCGTCGGCGATGCTGCTGTTCGACCGTCAATTCGAACCGGACGACAAGACGCCGCAAGTCGCGGCCGGTGTCTTTGCACACGCCGCCGTCTGGCTGGTGATCGCCTTCACCGCGCTGAACGCTGTGTCTACCCTGCTGGAATGCGGCTTCGGCGCCTGCGCCGACAACCCGGTGGTCTATGAGTTGCTGAAGCGCGCGGGGTGAGAGCTGGATAGCGCGAAGTCAGCTAGGCAGATGCCAGCGGGCGAGATGAATGTGTTTCGTCTGTCCATACAGGCTGCGGACAAGCACAAACTCGCCCACTCGCCATGAGATGGGTTCAATTGGCTGCTCATCGACGCCACGCTCATCATATAGAAGTGTGACGTGCGGTGTGAAATTCGTGTGCACCCAACGCCGAAGGTCGTTTCTTGTCATCGCAACACCTAACGCCTTGCGAAATACTTTTAGCTGGCCGACGCCATTATCTCCAACCAGAACGAACGGACTGTTTTCGGGCTGGCCCGAAAAACTCATTGTGCGGTCTAAAGTGACCTCGAATGCCAACGATTTCAGTTCGTCCGCAGCCCGATGAACTTTGGTGATGATCATTTCTGGCAAGCCATCATCCCAACTGCCTAGAAAGAATAGCGAGATGTGAAGATGTTCTGGCTTGATAAGATCCCCTTTGAATTTATGCGCACGTCTGAGAATGCCCGCAAGTTCGTAGATTCGTGAGGCCGTACCAACGTCCGGAATAGCTGCTAAAAACAGCCGATCTAATTGCTCGATATAGGAACGTGCTGGACGATGTCGCTGTACGAAGCCGTTGCCCATGGCCTGTTACTCACCACTCTTTACAGCCCTCGACGCCCACACCAGAACATATCATGAACATACCCTACGGCCTAATGAAGCAGAAACCGTCGCCTGCATTGCTCTCACGACTGGAAGTATGACCGTCGTTCCGCAGCATAATCGACCACAAAACAACTTAAAGTTGACTTTTGGATCACATTGAGTTCCTATTATGTTCTAGTCCATACCCGCGGCGGCGAGAGACCGAGCAGCCGGCGCGCGCGGTGTGCCGTGGCGACCGTGATGCGATCGCCACACCCATTCGTGGTCTTGGCGTTTCGGGGGCGACGCATGAGGGAGTTTGGATTTCGAGTGCGGGCGGCGTTGCTGATCGCCCTGTTCGGGTTTGGCGCAACAGGCTCCGGCATGGCGCAAACGGCCGGCGTGCGCATCGACGAGGCGCTGCAGAACATCACGACCTTGGTTCGGCCCGGCCGCATCGGTTACGCGACGTTCTGGGACGGCAACAAATACGTTCAATGTAGACGCATGCCGGAGCGCGAACTGCGTTGCGAGGCGGCGGGAGCGTCGATGCAGCCCTCGCTGCGGAACGTGCTGGCCGGCGATCGATTGAGTCGTCTCGTCGCGCAAGGCTGGGTTCTCGACCCCAGCTTCGGCAACCACGTGCGAACGTTTCCGGCGGACATGCCGACGGGCCGCGTCTCGGAACAAATCCTGCGCACATTGACGGAGGTTTACGACGCAGACGCTGCAGACCTGGAGATCCAGACCAAATGGGTCGCCGACATGCCGTGCCCGCCGCGTGCCGGTCCCTCGCAAAATCTTGCCGGGAGCGTGAATGATGCACCGGCGATGCGGCTGACATCGGTGCGCACCTGCTCCTACGCGCCGCCGGCTGACACGCCGCAGACGGCGGCGTCATCGGCGGAGCTGATCGCGCTCTATGGCGCGACCGTCACGGCCGAAATCCAGCGACTGCGCATCAACGCCACGCGCCGCGTCTACACCAGCTTCAACGCCGGCATTGGCTACGTCCAGTGCACGCCGGAAACGCCACCCTCGGCGATCTACTGCGAAGCGCAATCGGCGGAAAGCTGGGCGCCGCTGGCAACGATCCTCACGCCTGAACGGGTCGCACGGCTGCACCGCGCGGGTTATGCCGATCCCGGCCGCGCGCCGAACTACTGGAAAAACTATCCCGTCGAGAAATTCAACGACGCCACCATCGCCAGCGAACTCCTGACAATCCTGCACGAAGTCTATGGCTATGCGGGCGCAACCAAGCTCAAGATTTTGACGGAGTAGCTCGGAGGGGCGATAGCGCCTGTGGGGCGCCGGCGCAGTCGCCCGCGGGCCTGGCGTCCGGCGCCACCGCCAACTCGGCGTCGGCAATGACATAGTGGACATAGCGGTAGTCACGGATGAAGCTGATCCGGCCGTCGCGCCATTCAAGCCACATTATGTAGCTGGGCTTCGGATCGGAGCGGTCTTCAAAGACTGCGATCACCTCCCGGCCCTCAAGCCAGGCCGGGGCGAGCCAGACGCCATCGATCTTGGCGTAGATGGTGAAGAACATACCGACGTCCGCGGCACTGACGCGAAGCGGGTGCGTGGACTGATTGAGTTTCACGTCGTCGGCCAGGAGCGCCCGCAGGCCGTCCCAGTCCCGCTGGTTGAAGAGCGCGACATAGCGCGCCAGCGCCGCTGACGCCGGCTGCGCCTCCGGACGCGCGTCGGCTTGCGCGTTGATCTCCCGAAGGCGCGCCCGCCCCCGCGCCAGATGGCCCTTCACGGCGTCGACCGTCAGGTCAAGGAGAGCGGCGATCTCTATCAGCGACTCATCGAGCACGTCCTTCAGGATGACGACGCTCCGCTGCATGGTAGGAAGCTCCGCAAAGCGCGACACCGCGGTCTTGACCGCTTCCTGGCGCATCATCTTCTCCACGGGGTCATGGTTGGCCGAGTCGGCGACGTCTGAGGCGGCGTCGATCGGTTCGGCCATGCGCGCCGCCCGGCTGCGCAGCAGGTCGAGCGCGCGGTTGTGGGCGATCCGGAACAGCCAGGGTCGCAGCGGCGGCATCTCCTCCAGATCCTGCAACGCTGCGAAAGCCCGGACGAGCGTATCCTGCACCACGTCCTCGCCGTCGATGACCGACCCCATAAGACGCGCACAATAGCGATGCAGCTCGGGCCGCAGTTCGCCGGCCAAAGCGAGAAGCCTCGCCCGGCGATCGTCGTTCGGCGATGGCCGTCCTTCGTTCAAACCGCCGCTCCCTCGAGCATTGTGACTCCGGTGTCGCCCTTGAGCCCGAAAATAAGACCCTCGGCATATTTCGGGTCGTCCAGCACGGAAACAACCTTGTCACCAAACTCCCGGGGCGGCAGCGGCGCGCCGAAGCCAGCCAAAAACTCTGCGGGCTCCAGGTTCATGGCGCGCGCGTAGGCGCCGGCACCTGCGTCACCGACGCCGGTGCCGCCGATGATCTGCAGCGGCACGATCGCCTGGAAGCGGATGCCGAGGCCCTTCTGCGCAGAGACGCCGTTGGCGTATTTGGCCATGAACCACAGCATGCGCTTGGCGCCGGCATAGCCGCCCGAGAGCGGCGATCCGTTCTGGGCCGCGCCGCTCGATCCCACCAGGACGCGGCTTCCGGGCTTGAGCGGCAGGTTGAGCGCCGCCTGCAGCCAATAGAGCCCGGCCTTGACGTCGGTCTCCCAAGGCACAGTGAAATCCGCCCAGCTCAGCTGGTCCAACCGCCCCATCCGTGGCGTCGCGCCGGCGTTCAGCGCCAGGATGTCCGGGCGGACCTCGGCAAGGATGCGGTGGGCCGCGGTCTCGTCCGTCACATCGGCGGCGATCGTGGCGACGCCCAGCCGGGCGCGGATAGACGCGAGCGCATCGGCGCCGCGGGCGACGACCGTCACCCTGGCGCCGTGCGCGACCAGGGCCTCGACCAGTCCCAGGCCGAGGCCACGGCTTCCGCCGGTGACGACGACATTCTTGTCCTTGAGGCTCATCGGTTCTGCTCCTGTGTTGGTGTGAAGCTAGGACGATTGAGGCGCGGAAAAGGAGTCAACCAACGCGAGAACCCGCGATCCCTGGGGCGCCATCGACGAGTAGCGGAGCCGTCTGAGCGCCAATGAGCGTCGCATACTGGCGCTCGAGCGCCTTGATCGCGCCGCTGCGCCAGCTCTGCGCGATGGATTCCGACATGGGATCCGGAAAGATATCTTCCTCCCCCTTCTCCACGCCGTCGAAGATCGCGCGCGCAACGGACTCCGGAGAAGCCTTCGGTATGTCGAGGCCGCGCGACATATCCGTATCCACGGGGCCGGTCATGACGGCATGGACCCTCACGCCCTGCCCGGCCAAAAGCGCGCGCAGCGATTGCGACAGGGAGAACGCGGCCGCCTTCGAGACCGAGTAGGCCGGAATGAGCGGCAGGGCGGCGAAGGCCGTTACCGACAGAACGTTGACGATGGCTCCCCGAGAACGCGTCAGCAGCGGCAGGAAAGCCTGGGTCACGCCATAGGTACCGAAGAGATTGACGGCGAGGTGCCGTTCGAGCGCGGCACGATCGCTCAAGTCGTCGTAAAGTGCCAAGCCGGCATTGTTGATGAGAATGTCGAGAGATTCGACTCTCTCCACCGCTGCCTGAGTCTGCGCTGCGTCGGTCACGTCCAGGGTCAGGGGCGTGACGCGCTTATCCGAGTGGGCCAAGGGCTGGCGTGTACCGGCATACACCCGCTTCGCGCCTCTCCTCAGGGCTTCCTCGACCAGCGCCCGTCCGATACCGCGATTTGCGCCGGTGACGACGACATTCTTGTCCTTGAGGCTCATCCGTTCTGCTCCAGTGTTGAGGTGAAGCTAGGACGATTGAGACTCGGAAAAGGAGTCAATCAACGCCGCCGGAGGGCCCGCGATCCTCCAGCCGCCGCGCGGCTCCCTTTAGTCAAGGGCATCGCACACCGAGCTGGAGGTGCACCTTATCGGTTTGATTGCAGGGGGCCGGGGTGAACCCAGGCGGTCAAGGCCGAACCAGTTTGCATCCCGGCTGCGGAGCAATCTCGCCCAGCGCGCGGACCGTGACGAGGTCGCGACCCTGGGTCTTGGCGATGAACATGTTCATCGTGGCATAGTGGTTCTGGTCGATCGTCACAGGCCCGGTCGGCGATGGGATAACCGACCCCGCCAGGGCGTCGACGATGGCCTCCTTGTCAACCTTGCCGGCCTTCTCGATAGCCGCCTTGAGCGCGATCAGCGTGTTGTAGTGCGTCATGACATAGTTCGACACCACGGCGTCGTCTCCGGCTTCGGCCCGGACCTTGGCGACGAATGCCTTGACGGAGAGGTCCTCGCTCGTCGCAACCGAAGGCACCACCGTGTACATGTTCTGGCCCTTGCCGCGGAAAATGCCGACATCGACCTCCGACAATCCCAGGAATGCGACCGTGGTGTCCTTCAGCAATCCATGCTCGTCGGCCTGCCGGATGAAATCCATGCCATCGCCTTTCAGCGCGAACAGCAGCACCTTGGCCTTGGCCGCTGCCACCTGCTCAATCAGCGGAGTGAAATCCGTCTCGGTCCCCAGCGTAAATTGTGTTCCGGCGACTTTGCCGCCGAGCTTTTCAATAAGCGGCTTTGCAATATCGAACATCTGGTGCGGCCAGACCCGGTCGGCTCCCAGCAGGAAATAGGTGTTGCCGAAGGTTTGATTCATGTAGGGCAGCAACTGGCCCAGCTCCTGGTTGGGAACCGTGCTGAACGAGAAAACATACCGGCTGCACTTGCCGCCTTCGTAGTTGGTGGCGTAGAGCAGCGGCGTTTTCAGGCTCTCGGCCACCGGCGCGATCGCATTCAGGTTTTGCGAGGTGATGGGGCCGACAACCGCCACAACGCCGCTTTCGATCAACGACTGCGTGGCGGTCGCAGCGGATGCCGGCCGGGTCTTGTCGTCTGCATAGATGACCTCGAGAGGCCTGCCGAGGATCCCGCCCGCGGCGTTGATGTCCTTGACAGCCAGGTCGAGCCCGAGCTTGGCCTGCTGACCGTACAGCTCGACGCCACCGGAAAACGACAGGACCGCGCCGATGCGGATCGGTTCGGCGGCATCGGCGCAGGTTGAAGCGCCGAGCCCTGCGCTGCAGACGAGCAGCGCGAACGTCATGCATTTTATTGACCGCAACTTCATGCGCATTTCCTTCCGCCACTCAGATCGGCTGTGGGTGAGCCGGACCGGCGTTATGGATGTGATCAAGGAAAGCCCGCGCGCCGACAAGGGATTAGTCAAGCACGCAGCCTCGCCGGAGGTGACTCTAGTCGCAGCCGCTCACACATGAGCCGCCGGCATCGAATGCCAGGGTTTTTCCACTCAACGAAACACGCACGGTCGCTTTCGTTGCCTTCGCGAACATTTCCGTCTTGGTGCCGGCAATGATTTTGCCATCCTTCGTCGCGGCCTCGTTGGCATGGGAGGCGATGACTTCCCGTGGTTCGATCAGGGTATCAATCGCCGAGGCCGCCTCCCTGGGGCCGGCCGTATACACATCACCAATGTTCATCACGGCCAGCTTCGGCTTGTAGTAATCGTGAACGATGGTTTTTTGATCAGCGATGATGCCGGTGTCTCCCGACAGGTACACGACTAGGCCGTTCGAGAAGGTCAGGATATAACCGTTCGGCGGACCGAGATACGCGGTCAAACCGTTGTCCTTCAACTCCTTCGCGTAACCACCCTCGAGGAACTCTGGATCAAGCCCGTTGGTGTGCGCCGCCGGTACGGTTGCAAAGCTCACCCCGCCGACCTTGCGCGATGCCCCGAAGCGCAGCAGCAGGACCTGTGAGGCCTCACCGCCCGCGGCAGCCACCTTCTTCGCGAAGAAAGAACCCATTTCGCCACCGACCAGGAACTTGGCCTTTTTAGCGACGACGATGTTCACGGTGTTGGATCTCGGCGAGACATTCACGGAGATGTCGGGAGCGGCGCAACTGCCGGCATTGGCGGCAGGCTGGATGGCTTCGCCGAGATGATCGGCATGGGCGTGGCTGAGCAGCACGACATCGATCTTGCCGAGCCGCGGGTCGTCCGGCCCCCGCACCGTGCGCCCGGCATCATAAAGAATGCGCGTTCCATCGGGATCTTCAAAGACCATGGCGCGATCGAACGCACAAAACTCCCCGTCATGGCTGCCAAGCGGGGTGATGCGGACGACATCCGCCGCTTGGGCCGTCGCGGCCAGAATATTGACGGTCAGAAGGCCGATAGCCAGTGATACGAGTTTCATGAGCCCTGCTTTGAAAATTGAACAACGATCGAGTCGGAGTGGAACTTAGACTCTACTCCCACTCGATCGTACCGGATTTATCTAAGCCACGGAATCGCCAAACCAAGTAAACTACCTTCCGATATCTACCAGTCCATGCATCGGCAGAAAAATAAGATTAAGATTTCATTAGTCGCCCGTGAAGAATGCAGAAGCGGTTGATAATCCGGCCTGACCTGCTTTGACCAAGTATTCAATTTTGCAAGAAAGCGGCGGTCGTGCCGCGGTTTTCCTGCGTTTTGGGATTCTCAATCTGAGCGTTTCGTGATTCCTTCGGATAGTGTTCGGCTGTTGGGGGGATCGATGAGCAAGCCGCGCGACGATCGTCAGGTCGAGCTGTTCCGACCGGCGCTGGATGTGATCATCGACCTCGGGCACCCGCTGGTGCGGCTGGCCGCGGAGCTCGATTGGGAGTTTGTGGCGACGCGTTTTGGCGCGGTGTATCGGCCCGGGCCCGGGCAGCCGCCATTACCGACGCGGCTGATCGCCGGGCTCTTGATCCTCAAGCACATGCACAATCTGTCCGATGAGGCACTGTGCGCGCGCTGGGTGGAGAACCCGTATTTCCAGTTCTTCTGCGGCGAGGCGGTGTTTCGGCACGACCTGCCATTTGACCGCTCCTCGCTGACGCGCTGGCGCCAGCGGCTGGGCGAGGAGCAGCTTACGGCGCTGCTGCAAGAGAGCCTTGCGGTGGCGCACCGCAGCGGCGCGCTGCAAACCAGGGATCTGGAACGGGTGGTCGTCGACACCACCGTGCAGGAGAAGGCGGTTGCGCATCCCACCGACGCCCGGCTCAACCATCGTGCGATCGTGAAGCTGGTCGATCTTGCCAAACGCGAGGGCGTCAGCCTGCGTCAGAGTTATCTGCGCCTCGCCAAGCACGCGGCGATCATGGTCGGGCGTTACACCCATGCCCATCAGTTCAAGCGCGCCCGCCGCGCGCTCAAATTCCTGCGCACCCGGCTTGGCCGCATCATCCGCGACATCCGCCGCAAGGTCGAAGGCAACGCCGTGCTGGAGGATCGCTTCGCGCGGCTGCTCGATCTCGCCAGCCGCGTGCGGCAACAGGATCACCGTCAGCGCGGCCCAAAGGTCTATTCGCTGCACGCCCCGGAAGTCGAATGCATCGGCAAGGGCAAGGCGCGCGCACCCTATGAGTTCGGCTGCAAGGTCTCCGTGGTCACCCCGGTCACCGCGCCGAAAGGTGGCCAGTTCGTGCTGCACGCCAAGGCGCTGCACGGCAATCCGTATGACGGCCACACGCTGGGGCCGGTCATCGCCGATCTGCAGAAGCTGACCGGCGTCGACGTCCAGCGCATCCATGTCGATAAAGGCTATCGCGGCCACAGCTATCCGAACCGCTTCAGGGTCTGGATCTCCGGCCAGGTCCGCCGCGTCACCAAGACCATCCGCCGCGAGATGAAGCGCCGCGCCGCGGTCGAGCCGGTGATCGGTCACCTCAAGGCCGAACACCGCATGGGCCGCAACCACCTCAAGGGCCGCGCCGGCGACCGAATCAACCCCGTCCTTGCCGCCGCCGGCTTCAACTTCCACCTGCTGCTGCGCTGGTTCAAACGGCTTTTGCGGGCCCTGATGCAGAGGCTCCGGTGCATCATCCGCCAGCCGCAATACGCTTGAACCAGCGCGTTGCGGGAAACTTCACGGACGACTCATTATGGAATTTCCCGCATTCCGCGATGCGGCGATCACCGGCGAAGCCCTGACCATCCTGCACGACGTCTACTGATACAATGGCGCGACCACGCTCAAGACGAGGACGGAGGAGAACGGCCGCGTTGCCCGGAGCCATTCATCCGCGTACGAAAACGGATCATGACCATCCGCCCGATTGTCCGCTATCCCGACCCTCGCCTTGCGCTGCCGGCGCAGCCCGTGACCGTGTTTGACGACGCACTGCGCGAACTGGCTGAAGATCTCAAGGAGACCATGCACGCCGCGCCGGGGATCGGAATCACCGCGCCGCATATCGGTGTCTCCCTGCGGGTGGTGGTGCTCGACCTCGACCCCGTCGATGGGGCGCGGACCTACGTCAATCCGGAGATCACCTGGGCATCGCCCGAGATGATCACGCATCAGGAAGGCAGCGTCTCGATGCCAGGCGTGAACGACGATATCCTGCGACACGTGCGGGTCCGGATCAGCTATCAGGACCTCGACGGCAACGCGCACACCGAGGAATCCAAGGGTCTGCGTGCCGTCTGCCACCAGCATGAGATCGATCAGCTGAATGGACTGTTCTGGATCCAGCGGCTGTCCCGCCTCAAGCGCGAACGGCTGATCAAGCGTTTCGAGAAACTTTCGCGGGGGTGAAACAAATATGGAGCGTCGACATGCGAAGCCAAGTCGAGCTGCACGTTACGTCGGCGGCATCTTGTCGAATTGCGGCAGGGCTGGATCGAGGTGATCCCAGGCGTAACCGCGCACGCGGTACGTCACCGCCTGCGGCTTGTATCGGCTGGGGTCGTCAAGGCTCGCAGCGTGCACGGTGAACAGATCAGGCATGGCTGTGAACGTCAGATAGACCGGTGATCCGCAGGTGGGACAGAAGGCACGCGTCTTCACATTGCCGCTGTCGCCAACGATATCCCAATGCGTCGCTTCGCCTTCAAGCTTCACGCTGCTCTTGTCTGCGAACGTAAGATAGGATCCGTGCCCGGTGCCGCTCTTCCGCTGACAGTCGCGGCATTGGCAGTCGTTCATCACCATCGGTTCGCCAGAGATTTGATAACGGACCGCGCCGCAGGCGCATCCGCCGGTGTAAGGCTCGCTCATCTTCTCATCCTTATGAAACAGGAACGCTTGCAGCTTCGCTAACTGGAGATGAGCTTCAGCCAGGGCGCCGCGTGGAAGGCACTCATCAGCAAATACATTGAGGCCATTCCGCCCAAAGGTGATGCATCATGCGAGCAGAGTATCGCTGGTGCGCTTTCACCAAGTACGCCCGTCACCAGCGCCATGATTGCGAAAGTCGGTGCCGCCGCGAGGCTCAGCCACTTGGCCGCCCGGAGCGCACCCGCGTTCCGGCGAACCGGCCCGTCGTCGGATGCGCCTGAACAGGCCTCGCTCATATCTTCGCGCGGGCGTCGGAGTTCCGGAACGCTTCCTCTCCCGCGTCCGACACCGCGATCCACATCGGGTCAGGCGCGGCACCGGGGACATAACTGTCGTTCCAGTTCCACCACTTGTACGGTCGGCTCTGGGGGTAGCCCTCCGGGGAGTCCTCCCACGCCTCCTGACGCCCGAGGGCCGTCATGTCGAGATAGCTCCAGGTGGTGCCCATCGCCTCGTCGCCGCGGCTGTTGATAAAGTAGGTGCGAAATACGCGCTCGCCGTCGCGAATGAAGGCGTTGTGGCCATGCCATTCATCCACGCCGAAGTCGGCGTCGAAGCTGTCAGTGATGGTGACCCAGGGCATTTCCCAGCCCATTCGCGCCTTCAGACGCGCAATATCGGCCTGCGGTGCGCGCGAAGCATATACGAGGGTCGTGTCGCGCGCGTTCAAATGGGCGAGGTTGGCGACCTGGTCGGCCCCCAGCGAACAGCCAATGCAGGCGTGTTCCGGCCAGCCGTGCACGCCGGGTTCGAAGAAGGCGCGGTAAATGATCAACTGACGGCGGCCCGCGAACAGGTCGAGCAGACTCGCTTTACCCTCGGGCCCATCGAACACATACGCCTTTTCCACGGCCATCCACGGCATCCGCCGGCGCTCGGCGGCCAGCGCGTCACGGGCCCGCGTCTGGGCCTTCTCCTTGATGAGAAGCTGTTCGCGCGCAGCCTCCCACTCATCGCGCGAAACGATTTGATGCTGCATATTTACCTCCCGTTGTTGAGATGCCTGTCTTTTTCTCGTGGTGACGCCTGCGCCAACTTCCAATGCAATCAGGTCTTCGACGCGCGTCAGTGCAGCTTTTTCGAGGAATCCTGCTCCGCAGCGATGGTCTCGAGGTTTCGGACAACCTTCTTCCAGCCGTCGCTCATGTTCTTGAACGCGGTCTCGTTCTTCGGCAGCACGAAGCCGGAGTGGACAAGGCGAACCCGCGTGCCGTTCTCGACCCTCGACAAGGTGAACGTGACGACCGTCTCCAGCCGCGCGCCGTAGCCGACGTTGCCATCGTCTCCGCCTGTCCAGGCATAGACGAAGCGTTCGTTCGGAATTACCTCCAGCACCTGGCAGCGAATGAGGCCGTCCCACGCGCCTGCCGGCGTCGTCTTGAACGTGAAGTGCGTGCCCTCGACGGGCGCGAAGCCTGTCGGTTCCATCAGCCAGCGCGCGATCAGGTCGCCCGATGTCAGCGCTTTCCAGATCGTCTCCGGCGCATGCGGAAAGACCTCGTCGACCACGATGTCTTGGGTGTCGGACTTCAACGAGACGTCGGTCATGGATCGATTTCCTTCAAAAGGGTTCGGAGGTTGGCGAACCGCTCGCGCCAGAACACGCCGTAGTGGCTCATCCAGTCGACAAGCGGCGCGAGACCCTCAGGCTCGGCGCGGTAATAAACGTTGCGGCCTTCGGGGCGTTCCGCGACCAGGCCGGCCAGCTTCAATGACTTGAGGTGCTGCGAGATGGCGCCCTGCGTCACCCCGCTCCCCCGCGTCAGTTCGGCCACGGTGATCTCGTCGGACGTCACGATCCGCTCGAACACGGCGCGCCGCGTGGGATCGGCGAGTGTGCGCATGACGGCGTTGATGGCGGCGGCTTGGGTCATGGCCAATCAATTAGCGAATACTAATTCATTAGTCAAGCCTAATTTATTGTTGTGACTTCAGCGCCTCGACCATCGGTGGGCGCGCGTGGCTCGGCGCGGTCGCGTCCTGTTGTTGATTGGCGCGCGCTGCGCCGGCCCGCAGGCAATGCGGCATGATTGCCGCTCTTCCTCGGGCCGATATGCCATTCACTCGGGCATAGCGATGCACTCAGGCATAACGATGCGAATCGGGCGTGTTCCGATCGGAGCGCCGGTCGTACGATCGATCGTGACGGGATCGATCTCCGTTCCAGTCTCGGCGTCGAAGAACCGGGTTACATCACCTCCATCGCGGTGCTTTCGTCCCCACGCGCCGATCGCGAACAATACCGGCAGGAAGTCCTGGCCCGCTGCAGTCAGCACATACTCATCGCGCGGCGGCCGCTCCGAGTAGCGCCGTTTCTCCAGCAGTCCATCCTCCGTAAGTGCCGAAAGCCGACGCGTCAGGATCGTCGGAACTATGCCGAGGCTCTTACGGAATTCATCAAAGCGGGTGAGCCCGGCATGGGCGTCCCGCAGGATCAGCATGCTCCATGCGTCCCCCACCAGCGCGAGGCTGCGGGCGATCAGGCATGGCTGGTCTGAAAGATTCTGCATGTTAATATCTTTTTGATAGTGACTTCGTATCGAAAGGATATTAACTGAATATTCAGCGGAGTTCCATGGCAAACTGAAAGCTGAGACAGATGAGCAAGACACAACGCGGCGGCATCGCCCTGGTCACGGGCGCTTCCTCCGGCATTGGGCTGGCGACGGCACGAGCGCTGCGGCGCAATGGCTACCGGGTGTTCGGAACCAGCCGGAAGCCGATGGCCCACACCTCCGATGGTGTGACAATGCTGGTCTGCGACGTCACCGACGACGGGTCCGTGCAGAATGTGGTCGACGATGTCGTGAACCGTGCAGGGCGGATCGATCTCCTCGTCAACAATGCCGGGATTGGGGTCACGGGCGCGGCGGAAGAAAGCTCGATCGCGCAAGTCCGCTCGCTGTTCGAGACCAATTTTCACGGCGTCGTCCGGGTCACCAATGCGGTCCTGCCGATCATGCGAGGGCAAGGCAGCGGGCGCATTCTCAATGTCGGTTCCGGTCTGGGGTTCATTCCGGCTCCCTACAGCGCCTACTATTCGGCGACCAAGCATGCGCTCGAGGGCTATTCCGAATCTCTCGATCACGAAGTGCGTGAATTCGGCGTGCGGGTCGCAGTCATCGAGCCCGCCGCCACGCGGACGTCGTTTGAAAGCAGCACCGTCCCCTCCGATACGCCGATCGCCGCCTATGACGCGAGCCGCGCGAAGTATCTCATGGCATATGAGCGTGCGATCGCCGTGGCGGACACCGCTGAAAGCGTGGCCGAAACCATCGTGCTAGCGGCGCGCAATAAAACTCCGCGCCTACGCTACCCTTCCGGCAAGGCGGCGCGGCAGGTCGCATTCGCCCGGCGTTTTCTCCCTCGGTTTTTCTTCGACAGAATCCTGCGCTCGCAATTCGGCTTGGCGTAGTCAGCCGAAGTATCCCGACGTGCGCAGGCAGGAGCCGTGCCTCCGACCTGATGCCATCCCATCTCAAGATTTCCGGTCCGAGCCGGACAATGGAGCAAACAATGACAAGTCCTGTCAGTAACCTCGGATCGGGTCCGCACTACATTGAGGCGCCCAATCTCTCCATCAGCGTCGGGGGGACTGCTTTCGCCTATCGAGACGTGGGCCCCCGGGGCGGCGTGCCGCTCATTCTCCTCAACCATTGGGGCGCGGTGCTGGACAATTTCGATCCGCGGATCATTGATGGCCTCGCCAGCAAACATCGCGTGATCGCGACCAACTACCGGGGTATCGGTGCGTCGGGCGGAACGGCGCCGGTGACCATCGCCGAAATGGCGCGGGATGCGATTGCCCTGATCCACGCGCTGGGTTTCGAAAAAGTCGATCTGCTCGGTTTTTCCCTCGGAGGCTTTGTGGCGCAGGATGTTGCGCTGAAGGCTCCCGGTCTCGTGCGCAAACTTATCTTGGCCGGCACGGGTCCGGCAGGCGGCAAAGGTATTGAGAAGGTGGGAGCGGTGTCCTGGCCGCTCATGATCAAGGGCCTGCTGACACTGCGCGGCCCGAAATTCTATCTGTTTTTCACATCCACAGCGAGTGGCCGCCGGGCCGCGAAAGCCTTTCTGAATCGGCTGAAGGAACGCAAGGCAGATCGGGACAAGGGGCCAACTCCCAGTGCTTTCTTGCGGCAACTCAAGGCGATCAAAGCCTGGGGCCAGCAGGCGCCTCAAAACCTCGCCGATATTAAGATCCCGGTCCTGATCGCGAATGGCGACAACGATATCATGGTCCCGACCGTGAACAGCACCGACATGGCCCAACGCATCCCCGGAGCACAACTGGTGATCTACGAAGACGCCGGGCATGGCGGGATATTCCAGTACCACGCCGATTTCGTGCCGAAGGCTCTTTCCTTCCTTAGCGACTGGCGCCGCTGCTAACTTGAGATTGGAGAAAGCCCATGAAGGCATTCGTCGTTGATAAGTACAAAAAGAAGGGCGCTCTGCGCCTGGCCAACGTGCCCGAACCGGAATTGCAGGACAATGATGTCCTGGTCGGGATTCACGCCACGGCTGTGAACCTCCTGGATTCCAAGGTCCGGGATGGAGAGTTCAAGCTTATTCTTCCCTATCGTCCACCCTTCGTCCTGGGGCACGACGTCGCCGGAACAGTTGTCAGGACTGGACCCAAGGTCAGGCGGTTCAAGGTGGGCGACGAGGTCTATGCGCGGCCGCGCGATCATCGGGTCGGTACATTCGCCGAATTCATTGCCATCAATGAAGCCGAGGTGGCGCTGAAGCCCAAAAACCTCAACATGGCGGAAGCGGCGTCCATCCCGCTGGTAGGGCTGACCGCGTGGCAGGCGCTGGTCGAGGTGGGCAAGGTGAAGCACGGCCAGAAGGTCTTCATTCAGACCGGCTCCGGCGGCGTCGGGACTTTTGCCATCCAGCTCGCCAAGCATCTCGGCGCTACGGTTGCGACGACGACGAGCGCGAAGAATGCCGAGCTGGTCAAAAGCCTCGGGGCGGATGTGGTTATCGACTACAAGACCCAGGATTTCGAGAAGGTCCTGTCGGGCTACGATCTTGTGCTGAACAGTCAGGATGCAAAGACGCTCGAAAAATCTCTGGGTGTGCTCAAGCCGGGCGGCCAGCTCATTTCTATTTCCGGTCCGCCCGATCCCGCTTTCGCCAAGGAAGCCGGTCTGAACCTGTTCCTGAAACTGGTGATGCGCCTGCTGAGCCGTGGGGTGCGGAAAAAGCCAAACGCCTCGGCATACGCTATTCCTTCCTGTTCATGCGCGCGCAGGGGCAGCAGCTGAGTGAGATTACGTCCCTGATCGAATCCGGCGTAATCTGACCGGTCGTCGACAAAGTGTTCCCGTTCGAAAAGACCAACGAAGCACTGGCTTACGTCGAGACCGGTCGCGCCAAGGGCAAGGTCGTGATCGCAGTGAAGTGAAGCGCACCGCAACTGGAAGTTCCGGGACTTCGCTTTGGCGTATCGATCTGGAGATCCGGAACGTAGACCATCCTCACCGGGCGCCCGACCTCATCAGTCTGGCGCGCCGGCGACGCAGCTTCCCCCTACTCCCACTCAATCGTCCCCGGCGGCTTCGACGTGATGTCATAGACCACGCGATTGACGCCCTTGACCTCGTTGATGATCCGCGTTGCGGTGGCGCCGAGGAAATTCATGTCGAACGAATAGAAGTCCGCGGTCATGCCGTCGGTCGAGGTCACGGCGCGCAGGCCGACGACGAACTCGTAAGTCCGGCCGTCGCCCACCACGCCGACGGTCTTGACCGGCAGCGCCATAAACTGGCGAAATGCGCTGCGCTATTCCGCCCGAGGACTGCCGCACCGATCAGCGCGACGGACGCTTCGCAGTCTCTGCCGCCGTCAGTCCCATCTGCCAGAAATCAGCCTCCAGCCGGCACGCCTTGCCGAACAGGGCGGCCAGTTCGACAAAGCGCCGTTCGGTCATCGCCCTTGCCGCCAGATCGTCGAGATGACGGCGCGCCTTGATCGCGATGCCCTGATAGACCTCGCCGGCATATTCACCGATCCACTCGCGATAGGGATTCTCGCCAAGTCCGTCGGCGACATTCGGCGACAGGTTGCGGCCGATCTCGGCATAGCCAATGACACACGGCGCCAGCGCAACGTGCAGATCGAGCAGGTCGCCGGCAGCGCCGCAATCAAGGACAAAGCGCGTATAGGCGACGGTCGCCTGATGCTCGGGCACCGCCTCGATCTCGGCGGGCGACAGTCCCCAGCGCCCACACAGACGGACATGCAGATCCATCTCATCGAGGATGGCGGCAAGCCCCGCCTGCGCCGCCCGCATGTCGTCCAGCGCGCGGCTCTTGTAAGTGGCGAGCGCATAGGCGCGCGCGAACTGGATCAGGAACAGATAGTCCTGCACCAGATAGGTGCGAAAGGCCTGATCCGGCAGCGTGCCGGCACCCAGTTGCCGGACGAAATCGTGATCGACGTAACTGGTCCAGTCACCAGAAGCAGCGGCCTTCAACCGATCGAAGATATCCATGTGTTGGGCCTCACTTCTACTCGACCATACCGGACGGCAGACTGGCGATGTCGCACATCGCGCGATTGACGCCTTCACCTTTGATGATGCGCGTCGCGACGTGCGCGCGCGACAGCCGCCGCTGCCGCGCGAACGTCATTTGCCGTCGTCGAGACTCACAATCACCGCCGCGTTGGCAATGATGATGGCATCGCCGCCGCTCTCGGCCGGGATGTCCAGGCCGCCTTTGACCGCCGTCACAGTCACGGTGCCGTAGGGGAGCTCCTTCGCGACAGCCGACGTGTCGACGGCGTCTGGGTTGGGTACCGCGATGGTCACATCGACGAACATATCGTGCGGCGTCTTGCCGAGGAGCCGAAAGAACCCGACGCTGGAATGGCGGATCGCGTCCGAGACCGCGCGCCTCGCGGCCTTGGTGGCATCGCGGCCGTGGACATCGACGCCCATGCCCATCTCGGTGATACAGCGCACCCGTGCCATTTGTTTTCGTCTCCACTTGCCTCTAATTATCCGAACAACCTTAGGCCATCCATCACAGAGATCGTAGGGCGCAATAGCGCTGCGTGTTGCGCCGACCAACCTCTATTTGGCGGAATACGCTCCGTTATTCCGCTCTACGGCCCTTGAACGTCCCCTAGCGTACGGCCGCCATCAGATCTCCGAGCAGCTCGGTAACGGCCAGGCGATAGGCCGTGGTGTCGATGGAACAGCTTCGAAAACGCGGCCGCTGTCTCATACCCGACTCGGCTCGCAATCCGTGCAATCCCCTCGTCGCTTGTTTCGAGTAGAAACGCGGCCTCCGCCATCCGGCGTTCGATCACATAACGGTGCATGGACTGGCCGACGAGCTTGGTGAAGCGAGCCGAAAATACTGAGCGACCGAGTCCCACGCGGTGCCCGAGGTCGCTAAGGGTCCAGGGCCGCTCCGGGTTTTCGTGGATCAACTTGAGCGCCGGTCCGATATGCGGGTCCGCCATGGCCCCAAGCCATCCGCCTTCTCCGGGACGGAGAGACGCGATCCAGCTTCGGAGCACCTCGACAAAGAGCACTTCCGTCAGTCGTGAAAGCGCGACGCGCTGGCCGGGACGCTCAAGCGCGGACTCGCTCACCATGCGGCGCAGGATTGCTTCGAGCCAACCACCGTCCGCCGTCGGCTTCAGCAGAAGCACGGGCGGAAGTATTTCCAGCACGCTGCCGCACAAGGGCCGCGACACGGTGAAATTGCCGCAGATCATGGTCGAGAGCGGCTTTGCACGGCCGCCGTGACGAACGACGCCAAGACGTGGCGACGATCGATCAAGGTCCACAATCTGCAAAGGCTTGGCCCGGCGATCCGAATAAAACGCATGGGGCGCGCCGCGTGTGATGACGACAAAATCGCCCTCGGTCATGTGGAGTTCTTGTGCCTGTTCGAGCGCGAGGGTCGCCGAGCCCCGACTGAGATAGTGAAACAGGGCGTAGGGGCGCGCCGGCAGCTCCAGATTCCAGGGATGGCCGAGCTCGAAGTGGAAGAGCAGCGTCCCGCCGAGACGAACGCGATCGAGCACTTGGGCGAGGATGTCCATGCCGCCGAAGTTAGTCCGGTGGACGGTCGGACACAACATCCGGACGATTGATCCCTATCGTCCGAAAAGCCCGCGGATTAGGTCATGTCGCGGCGGGCCGACGTCACGTGCGGCAACCATTTCGCCAACGGCAGATGGAAGAACCGCGACTTGGTCGGAAACGCCCGCCCCTTCCCCCGGACCCGTGTCGTCCGACATCCCAACAGGAACAATCAATGCGAAATCTCCTACTCTCAGCCGCCACCGTACTCTTGGCCGGAACGGCATTAGCCGGCTCCGTCCACTCTGCCGAACTGCCCAAAGGAGCAGCCCACAACATCGTGCTTGTACACGGAGCTTTCGTCGACCAGACGAGTTGGAAGCCCGTTGCCGATATCCTCGCGAAGAAGGGCTACAGCGTCACGCTCGTGGAAAATCCGCTCACCTCGCTCGCGGCTGATGTTGATGCCACCAAGCAGGCGCTCGCGAAGCAGGACGGCAGGACCGTTCTCGTCGGCCACTCCTGGGGCGGCGTGGTCATCACGCAGGCAGGTAACGATCCGAAGGTCTCGGCGCTCGTCTACGTCTCCGCATTCGCGCCCGACGTGGGTGAATCTCTGGCGGCCCTGGCCAAGGCCGGTCCGGCAACCGAAGGCGGCAAGGCGATTCATCCCGACGAAAAGGGCAACCTTTACATCGACCCCAAGGTATTTCCGTCGGCCGTCGCGGCTGACCTTCCTCCGGAGATCGCCGCGCACCTGGCTAACTCGCAGCTTCCGTTGAATCACGTTGCGTTCGAGGCTCCCGTCGACATTGCAGCCTGGCGCGACAAGCCGACGTTCTATGTCATCAGCACGAAGGACAAAGTGCTCGCGCCCGAGGCCCAGAAGATGTTCGCAGCCAGGATCAAGGCTCAGACGACGGAGGTCGCTGGCAGCCATGCCTCGCTCGTGGTCCATGCGCAGGAAGTTGCTGCGTTCATTGAAAAGGCTGCGCTCGCGAAGTGACGATACCGCTCCCGGTGCTTTCGCGCCGGGAGCCCAACGCTTGCTCTGAGGAATATGGAACGCCTCGGACTTTCGCATCTGCAAGAGATCACCGACTTGATCCTGGCCGCCACGGGCCGCGGCAAATAGCGTGGAAGACGACCTCGCCGCCGCTGCCGGTCCGTTCCTTCACCCGAATGTTGAAACCCGCACCCGTCAACAAGCGTAACGCGCAAAGGACACTGAAGATGCAAAAGATGTTTGTCGCAGCCACCCTCGTCTCGGCAGCTCTCACGGCAGGCTCTGCAGCCGCCGCACCGGCCGCTTATAAAGACCCGCTGGACGCTCGGACCTTGAGCACAATCAGGTCGCGATTCAGCGAGCTCATGGAGTTGGCAAATCGGCACGATCTTAAAAAGCTACATGGAATGTTCTGGCAATCGCCGTCGGTCTTATTGGTCGCCAAGAACGCTATTCCATCCGAAGGCAATTGGGCAGGATTTTGGGGCAACGACGCGGTCGACCGGAAGCTACACGATATAGCCGCATCGGGACCGGTCGTCCTCACACCCGACTTTTCGCGACTCAAGGTCGTTGGACTGACACGTGATGTAGCGGAATCCTACACCCCAATGAACATTACGGTGTCCTATGCGGGACAGGACGGGACGCCAAAACCATTTCTGATGATCATCGACTGGATCAAGGTCGCGAAGGATTGGAAGGTCGCTTCCGAGATCATCCTGCCAGTCCCGCCTGCACCGGTCATCAAAGACTAGCGAATGAATCTGGCACTTGGCACCCACCCGGCCGCAACCGCCGGCGATCCTTATCCGATAGTTGCGCTTTCGAGCCGCACCAAGCGGATGACGAATGGATCGAGAGAGAGGCACGACGGCAGCGAAGAACGTCGCCTAATCTAAGTTATTGTCGCCGATTTCGCCCTCACTCCCACTCGATTGTTCGCATCGAGCCTAATGAGTTGATTTGTCGTTGCAAAAAATTTCTCCGCCTTGAAAACTCCCGTCGCCCGAACCGTCAGATGCGCATGGCTTTTGAATTCAAAGAGGAATTTGATCGCCCCAGAAAATCTCCGCTTTCAGAGACTATCAATATCGATCGGTCCACTTTTCTCGAATCCACTGGCAACGCCGCACCGCCGACATAGCCGAAGACTACCGTCAGCAGCGCGAGGGATTGACCGCGATGTCGCTTGGAGCGATCGCAGCTCGGCTTCCGACCGGATTACGGCAAGCGTCGCCGGCGACCTGCCGCGCGTCAGTCGCGCGATACGGACAGTCCCGCGAGAAGCGGCGCGTACGCGGCGAGCCTGCGGGATACGAACTCCGTGAAGAGCCGCACGCGCTTCGTCTTGCGTGTCTCCCCCTGTGTGAGAAGCCAGAGCGTTCCGTACATGTGCAGGTCGGTGCCCGGCACCCTCACCAGTAGGGGGTCGGCATCGCCAACGAAGCACGGCAGTGTCGTGATCCCGAGCCCTTGCCGTACGGCAACGATCTGCGCCCCGGCGTCCGTGACCCTGAAGGGAACCCCCGTGGCGCGAACCTCACCCTCGCTGGCCCAGTCCGGGATTCCATGAATGCTGATGACGATCCACCGGATCGGATCAGGTGCGCCTGCACGCCACGCGGCTAGTCGATCGCGGGACATGTAGACACCACCGAACAGCTCCGGTCCCTTCAGGCCGTGAAGATTGAGCGGCAGGGTTTTGCGATCGTAGACGACGCGGATCGCGACGTCGGCCTCTCGGTTGGTCAGATTTGCCAGCTCGCCGGACGACAGGATGTCCATCTCGATGTCCGGATGCAGACGCGCGAAATCGGCGAAGTCCGGCATGAGCAGGTGTGTCGCGAGGGGCGGCGCCAGCGTCACCCGCAGACGCCCGCGCACGCTCTGGTCACGCCCGAACACGCGCGTCTCCAGCAGGTGCGACGACGCTTCCATCTGGTCCGCGAATTCGAGGACCTCCTCGCCCGCCGCCGTCAGGCGGTAGCCCGAAGGCAGCTTTTCGAACATCTGGACCCCGAGGCGTTCCTCGAGCTGGGCGATGCGTCGCAGCACGGTCGCGTGGTTCACACCGAGGCGCTCGGCGGCAGCCCGCACCGAGCCTCCGCGCGCGACGGCAAGAAAGTAGCGAACGTCATCCCAGTCGA
Source organism: Nitrobacteraceae bacterium AZCC 2146 (assembly GCA_036924855.1). Taxonomy (NCBI): domain Bacteria; kingdom Pseudomonadati; phylum Pseudomonadota; class Alphaproteobacteria; order Hyphomicrobiales; family Nitrobacteraceae; species Nitrobacteraceae bacterium AZCC 2146. The sequence continues at coordinate 318,871 of JBAGRP010000001.1, read as the reverse complement.
TCATGGTGCAATCCCGCACCGCGCGGTGCGCCTTCCAAAGCCCGTATCTAACACATCAAACAGCGGCACGGGCGGTCATCATAGCCTATGCCGACAAGCACGGCCCAATTCCGAACGGCGGACACCAATCGTCGCGGCTGGCGTCAGTCGCCCAGCCGGATCGATTTTGCACCACCGATGTGCGCGCTTCCGCACTCAACGCCTGACGCCGGCAGTCCCATCTCGAGGTTCTCGGGGGTCCTCCCCGAACGACCAAAGACGGAGTCTGAAAGGAAGTCATGGGAAAGCTTGAGGGTAAGGTTGCAGTCATCACGGGTGGATCGAGCGGCATGGCGCTGGCGAGCGCCAAGCGGTTCGTTGAAGAAGGCGCCTATGTTTTCATTACGGGCCGGAGGCAGGAGGCGCTCGACGAGGCCATCAAGCTGATCGGCCGGAACGTGACCGGCGTACGCGGCGACGCGGCCAATCTCGACGACCTCGACCGTCTGTTCGACACGGTCAAGCGGGAAAAGGGCAAGATCGACGTCCTGTACGCGAGCGCCGGCATGGGCGAAGCCGTCCCACTGGGCGAGATTACCGAGCAGCATTTCGATGCGGCCTTCGGCCTGAATGCGCGCGGCACGCTGTTTGCGGTTCAGAAGGCGCTGCCGCTGTTCAACGATGGCGGGTCGATCTTCATGACCGGGTCCGTTGCTTCGGTGAAAGGTTTTCCTGGTTACGGCGTGTACTCGGCGAGCAAGGCGGCGCTGCGCTCATTCGCACGCACTTGGCTCAACGAACTGAAGGGCCGGAATATCCGGGTGAACGTGCTGAGCCCGGGGCCGATCGCCACACCGATGCAGGATCAGGTTCTCACCGAGGAGGCGAAGCGGATGTTCGAATCCCTGATCCCGCGCGGAAAGATGGGTCGTCCTGAGGAAATTGCGGCGGTCGCGCTGTTTCTTGCTTCAGACGATTCGAGCTTCGTGAATGGGGTGGAGTTGTCTGTCGACGGCGGCTTCTCGGCCATCTGACGGGCCGGGAATCAATATCAACACCGATCGGAGAAGTATGATGAGCTACGCGATTATAGGATTCGGTAAGATAGGCCAGGCCCTGGCCCACGCCTTCGCCCGCAAGAATATCGACGTGATCGTCGCGAGCCGGCGGCCACCCGAGGCACTGGCGCCGCAGGCTCGGGCGATTGGACCCACGGTCGTCGCCAGGTCGCTGCAGGAAGCAGTCGAGGCCGACACGATCATCCTGGCCGTCCCGTTCGGAGAGCATCGCGAGGTTGCGAAGGCCCTGCCGAGCTGGAAAGGCAAGACGGTCATCGACGCGATGAACCTGTTTCCGGTCCCTGAAGAACTGGACGGTCTCCCGTCCTCCGCCGTCGTCGCGAAGGCGTTCACCGGCGCCAAGCTCGTGAAAGGTTTCAATCACCTGGTTGCGGCCACCCTGGCTGCCGATCCGGTCGTCGAGGGCGGGCACCGGGTCATCTTTCTGTCTGGTGACGACGAGGACGCGATCGCTCCCGTGGCGGCCTTGGCCAAACAACTCGGCTTCGCACCCGTCAAGCTGGGAAAGCTCAACGAGGGTGGCGCGCTGGTGCACGCACGCGGCCGCACTTGGGGCCAGCTCATCTTCCAGGATCTGTTCAAGAAAGAGCAGTAATCGATCTACGACCGTGTGAGTCTTAGCCGCTGCGGCGCCTATCGCTGATCTTTCGATATTTTTTTGGCGAAGTTGACGTCGAAGTAGTCACGCCACGCGATGATGCAATTGCCCTCTACCTCAAAGATGCCCATCAGCTTCGCTCTGGCGACCTCGCTCCCATCCGCGCGTACAAAGCGGTCCACTCGCTCCGTCAGAACGCGATTTCCGTCCGCAGCGATAGCGAGCATGTCAAAATGCACTGCCGCAATGTCCGGCGATCGGCCGGGCCGCTCGAGAAACGCGATCGCCTCTTCGATGCCAGTGGTAGTCGACACGCCTTCGTTGACCCAAACCGTCTTGGGGGTGAACCATCGTCGAATCGCGGCTTTCCCGTTATCCTCAGGGAAAGCAGCGCTAAAGGCGGTGACGGTTTCGATTGGTGTTGGCATCTTATCATCCTTTATCTTGCTAGACGTGGCGCACGTCTGAGACCAGGCGCCCGTGGAGAACATTAGGGCGGTTACTGCTACAAGCGCATACTTCATCTGAACAATCTCTCGGTAGTCTTGAATTGAAATGCAGTGCTTGGGGCTACAGCAGCTGACCGCCCGATATATCGAAGGATGTACCGTTCGCCCAGCCCATGTCGTCAGAAAGGATGGCGGCAACCGCGCCGCCGATATCATCGGGCAGCCCGACCCGGCCGAGCGCGATGCCTCGCGCCACATAGGCGTTCACATCTTCATTGTCGCGCACCGCCCCGCCGCCGAAGTCGGTGGCGATAGCGCCGGGCGCGATCGCGTTCACCCGGATCCGGCGCGCGCCAAGCTCGACCGCCATGTACCGGGTCAGCGCCTCGACAGCGGCTTTCATCGCCGCATAGATGCTGTACCCAGGCAAGGTGAAACGCACGAACCCGGACGATACGTTCAGAATACGCCCGCCGTCCTCGATCATCGGCAGCAGCTTCTGAGTCAGAAAGATCGGTCCGCGCAGGTGCGTGGTGACGAGCGATTCAAACTGGTCCTCGGTCGCATCGACGAAGTTCGCGAAGATACCGTTGCCGGCATTGTTGACGAGAAAGTCGAACCGCTCGCGGCCGAAATCGGCCTTCAGGGTTTCGACCACCTTCTCGGCAAATGTCGGGAAGCTCGTCGTAACGGTGACGTCGAGCGCCAGCATGGCGGCCGTGCTGCCTAACGCCTCAATCTCCTGGCGCAGCGCGTCGGCCTCCGCCGCACCGCTGCGGTAGGTGCCGATGATGTGAACGCCGCGCCTGGCGAGGTGCAGCGCCATGTTGCGGCCGAGGCCGCGGCTGGCGCCGGTGATAAGTGCGATTTGCTTGGTCATGGTCTGCCCTCGTGGGATGGTCACGCTGCGAAGCGGCGCCGCCAAGGCGCCCTCTCGATGTCCCCAAGGTAGGCGACGCCGGCTCGACGAACCCGCCCGATACGCTCAACTTTTTGCCTGATTGTCTCAATCACTTTCCCTAGCGGACTGACGATGGCATAGTCTGACGATGACCGACCATCTCATGCCGCATCTCGACATCGCGCTGCGCCACGCGCCATCAGGGTTGACCATCACGCCGATCCCCGCGGCTGGAGATCAGCGTGGGGCAGGCGACCACCGGCAAGGCACCATGCCTGTACCGCTCGATGATCTGCTTCATTCTGCAGGGTTCGAAGCATGTGGCGATCAACGACGATCTTTTAAGCTACGATCCCTCGCATTACCTCATCAGCGCCCTCGATCTGCCGCTGATTGGCCAGATACTGGATGCCGATGACGGCCGACCCTATGTCGCGGTGTCGTTGGTCCTGGACCCTGCCCTGCTGGCCGATGTTGCGTCCACCATGCCGTAGGCGCGCGACGTCGATCCCCAAGGTATCGGCATAGCGATCAATCCGATGACGGCGCCGCTGCGCGACACCTTGCTGCGCCTGCTGTCGTTGCTCGACACCCCGGCCGACATTCCCGTTCTTGCCCCCATGGCGGAACGTGAATTGCTCTATCGTCTCCTGCAAGGTCCGCAGGGTCGCCTGTTGCGTCAGATCGCCCAGCCCGACGGTGCGCTGGGCCGTATCCGGCGAGCGGTGGGGTGGATAAGGGACAATCAAAACACCCGCTTGCGCATCGAGGCGCTCTGCGAAGCAAGCGGCATGAGCCGCGCCAGCCTGCATCGCCATTTTCTGGCGATGACCGGTCTCAGCCCGCTCCAGTATCACAAGCAGCTCCGGTTGCAGGAAGCGCGGCAATTGTTGCTCGCTGGCGACCATAGCGCGTCCGATGTGGCCTTCGCGGTCGGTTACGAGAGCGCCTCGCAATTCAGCCGCGAGTATCTCCGGCAGTTCGGTGCACCGCCAGCGCGCGATGTCCGTCAGATCAGGCAGGCGATCGGCATTCCGGCCATGCGCTGAGCGGCACGGCGCGCGTATCCAGCCGACAATGGCGCAGGAGCGGGGGAGTGATGTCGGACGAGATCTGGTCAGCGGCCCGAGTGGACTAGGCCGAACGAGACGCCCGTCAGTGTCTCTGACGCCGCCCACAGCTCTGCGGCGACCTCGCGGTCGAGCGCCTGCGGCGCGATCTTGCCCGGCCCCGGCGGCCCCTTGTATTCCATCCAGCCCTGCGGACCGAAATATTGGCCGCCTTTCACACCAGGCATCGTCGCGGCCATCAGCTGCGGCAGTGCACCGTCGGAGGCTGAGTGGCCGAGCATCCTGGCCGCCGTGCTGGTGGCCCAGGCCATGAAGCGGTTGGCACCCACGTTGGGACCGTTGGTCGCCAGCTCTGTGGCGGCCACTCCCGGATGCGCCGCGACACTGGTGAGGCCCCAGCCCATCGCATTGCTTCGCCGATCAAGCTCCAGCGCGAACATCAGCATCGCAAGCTTACTCTGCGAATAGACCGGCCAGGCTTTGTACCCTTGTGCATAATTCAGATCATCGAGGCGGATGGCGCCGCCGCGGTGCATGGTGCTGGAGAGTTGCACGACGCGCGCTTTCGCTGCAGCCAGCAGCGGCAGCAGACGCCCGGTCAGTGCGAAGTGGGACAGATAGTTGGTACCGAACTGCATCTCGAAACCGTCCGCCGTGGTCCCGCGCTTCGCCAGCGCCATGACGCCCGCATTGTTCACGAGAATATCGATCGGCCGGTTTGCCGCGAGCATTCGCTCGGCAAACGCCGCCACGGACGCCAGGCTTGCGAGGTCGATTGTTTCGAACCGGACCTTGGCGTTGCCGTGGCGGTCTCTGATCAGGGCCTCCGCAGTGCGTCCCTTTGCAGGGTTGCGGCCCGCGACGATCACCTCGGCACCTGCACCTGCGAGTGCAATTGCTGTCTCCAGGCCGAGCCCACCCGTCGCGCCAGTGATGATCGCCAGCTTGCCCGACTGGTCGGGAATATCCTTGATGGTCCAGAGGGCCATATTTGCTATCCTTTGTGTCTCGATGTCAGAGGGTACCGGTTGCTCAACCCTCGCTTCACCAGCGGCCGCCTCGCGGCTCTCACGCACTCGTTTTTCAACAGCGTCGATGGTGTTTTGGGAAAGTTGATGAACCGGCGAAAAACGCTAACCTTGCCTTGCGAACGATGACTCTGCCGACGTTCTACTGTCGGGGGCTGCGTTCTTCCTGATCCTGCCTGGAAGAACGCAGACCCACCGGCGTCAGCCCTGCAACACGGCTCGTAGCGTTTCGCGCCAGGGCGTCGTCGGACGACCGATCAATTTGCTCAGCGCGCGGCTGTCGTCGTACACGGCGCCCTGCGCGATCTTGGCGTCACTTTCCGAAAGCAGGCCGGCGAGCGGAGCCGGCAGACCGGCCCCTTCAAGGACCTGGAGATACTCCGCTTCGGGCAGATCCTTGTAGACGACAGGCTTGCCGGTGATCTCGCCGATCGCGGCGGCGAATTCGGTGAGCGTGAACGCATCGTCGCCGGCCAGTTCGATCACTCGGTTCTTCGTGACGCCGTCGGTCAACACGGTCGCAGCGGCGGCTGCATAGTCGGCCCGGCTCGCACCGGAGACACGGCCGTCCTTCGCGCTACCCATGAAGACGCCGTACTGAACCGCCTGCGGGGCGGACGCCGCATGGTTCTCGGTGTACCAGCCGTTGCGCAGGATCGTATGCGCCAGCCCGCTCGCCGTGATCGCCTCTTCCGTAGCGACGTGCTCTGCCGCCAACCCCATGGGATTTGCGGGGCCATGCAGCGTGCTCGTGTAGACGAGATGGCTGACACCGGCGGCCTTCGCCGCATCGATGACGGCGCCATGCTGCTGCACGCGCTTGCCCACCTCGCTCGATGAAATCAGCAGCAGCCTGTCGACTCCCGCCAAGGCCGGAACGAGCGTCTCCGGGCGGTCATAATCGAAGAGGCGCACGACCAGACCCCGGTCGGCCAGATGGGAAAGCTTTGCAGGATCGCGGGCGAGCGCGACGATTTCAGAGGGGGCTACTTTCTTCAGCAAGGCTTCGATGGTCAGGCTACCCAATTGGCCTGACGCTCCGGTAACGGCGTACATGCTTTTCTCCAGTTGCATTGTTGCATGCCGCACATAGGCCGCTATCTTACGATCGGTAAGTACG